>DAIDKV010000255.1 GCA_027449865.1 Planctomycetales bacterium | reverse complement strand
CGTCGAATAGGTTCTGAATGTTCACCATGATGGGGCGGCTCGCGGCTCCGATCGCGTCGGCGGTCAAGGGCGTCCGAGACCCTCGATCCTACCGAATCCGGACGCCGAACGCCCCATCACCCTGGAATCCGTCTTGAGCCTTTCAGAACGGCCGCCTCGAGATCAATCCCCCGGATGTTCGCGAGGGTCGCTAGCCAGGCGAGTACGTCGGCCATCTCGGCGGCCAGCTCTTCCCGCGTCCCCGACCGGAGCGCCGTCGCCAGCTCCCCAAACTCCTCCGCCAGCCAGAGAAACGTCGCCGAATCCCCACGAGCGGCGTCCTTCTCGCCGTACATTTGTAAGATGATCGTCTGGAGACGGGCGATTGTCAAGCCATCGACCGGGGCAAGGGGTGGGTTGGGGCTCATGCTCGTTCTCGGTTGGAGATCAGTGTTTCCCGACCAGCCAGTAGGCTTCGAGTTTCCGGACCAGCTCGGCGGCCTTCTCGGGGCGAGAGGCGGCCAGGTCGTGCGACTCGGTTGGGTCGTGACCAATCTCGAAGAGCTCGACGGGGGCCTTCGGCTCGTTCCGGGATTCGGGGACGATAAGTTTCCAGTCGCCGTCGACGACCCATCGGAATCGGAGGCTGGCCGACGGGTCGCCCAGGCGGACGGCGTTGTGGGTGAATATCTCGCCGAAGACCGGCGGATGGGCCGCGACTGCCTTCTCGTCGAGAAGGTTCACTCCTTCAAGCGCCGTCGAGGGCGCGACTCCGGCGGCCCGGAGAACGGTCGGAGCGATGTCCAGGGCGCTGACGGGTGTCTCAATCACACGAGGCGCGGTGTGGCCGGGCCATCGGACGAGAATCGGCGTCCGGAGGCCGCCGTCGTAGGGAGATTGCTTCGACCGGGGCGCGTACCGGTCGGCCTTCTCGTCCTGAATCCAACCGTTATCGGCGAGGAAGACAACGAGCGTGTTGTCCGTCAGCTTCTTCTCGTCGAGCAGCCGGAGCAGATCGCCGCAGGTCTCGTCGAACCACTCGCACATCGCCCAGTATCTGGCGACCTGTTCGGTGGAGGCCTTCCCCCGGTAGTGATCGAGCAGGCGATCGGGCGGGGTGTGGGGCTGGTGAGGCATCATCGGGGCGTACCAGAGGAAGAACGGCGCCTTTCGTGCCATGGCGAGGTCGACAAAAAGCTGGATCGGCCGGAGGCCCTTGCGACCGATGGCGAGGCCCGCGTCGCCGTGCCGGCCGCCGCGTGAGGGCTCGCCGTGGGTCATCCCGTGGGTGAAGCCGCCCCGCTGATACGAGCCGCCCCACCACTTGCCGGCCTCGAAGCTGAGATAGCCCTTTGGCGTCAGCAGACGGGGGAGCGAGGGCATCTCGTCGAAGGCCCGAATCATCTCCTCGCGAGCGGCGAGGAAGCCGGGGTCGCGGGCCGCCTCGGCGCCTGTCTTGCCGGGTGGGAGCGGCGGATCGTTGCCGGTGATCCCGTGCTGATGCGGGTAGAGCCCGGTCAGGATGCTCGCCAGACTCGGCGAGCAAAGGCTGGTCGTCACGTATCCCCGACGGAACTGGAGACTCGACTTCGCAAGCCGGTCGAGATTCGGCGTCCGGATGGTCGGGTGGCCCATGAAGCCGTAATCGGTCCACGCCATGTCGTCGGCAATGATCAGGACAACGTTCGGCGGCGGTTTGTCCTCGGCGCGGGCGTGCGCAGGTGCGAACAGGATCGTCACGAAGGCCAGCGTCAGCAGGCGGATGGATCTCATTTTCGAGTGATTCTCCAAACGGATCGGGCGCCTCATTCGGGCATCGGGACCACTCGCACGCGCCCCTCCCGGGCGACGCAGAAGTGCCCCTCCCAGGTGATCGGCTGTGCCAGAACGGCCGCGACGAAACGCGCCAGATCCTCGGGTCCACGCAACCGAGGCCGGAGCAGGAGGACGCCAGCGACCGTCGCCTTTCCGAGACGGAAGGCCATCTCGCCAAAATCCTTGTCAAATGTGACCAAGACACGGCCCTCCGAATGGGCAAGCCCCAGAACCGCGTCGTCATCGATCCCCGGGGAGATCTCCTTGACCCACGAGACATCCGTGCCCCAGAGGCGAAAAGCCCCGATCACGACCAGTGGCACGTTCTCGTCGGCGAGGAATCTCGTCATCCGTCACACCGTCACAGGGTAGACTTTTTCTTGCTTGATCGCATCGGTGGCGTAAGCGAGCACCGCCCAGATATCTTCCGGACTCAACTGGGGATAATTGCTCAGGATCTGCTCGTAAGTCCATCGCTCGGCCAGCAGTTCGAGGAGGAATTCCACGGAGAGCCTGGTCCCCTTGATGACGGGTTTCCCCAACAGGATCTTTGGATTCACTTCGATTCGTTCTTGCCAGTCCATCGTCATTCACCTCCCTTGAGTCCCCATCATCCCCCGAAAAATGACCCGCCAAGCTGCCAGAGAAACCAGAGGATCGTGACGGCCCCGACGAGGAACGTGGCGATGGTCGCGAGGGCCATCAGATAGCATCCGATCTGCACCAGGATGCCCGGGGCCCCGCCATTCTCGCGTGGCTCGGGCTCAAGGAACGGCGCCTCTACAAGCTCGATCTCGATCACGCCGAGGTCCCGGCCCTCCACGTCAACCTGGTTGGCCTCGATCAGTGTGATGGACTCGGCCTCGATGGCCTGCCGGGCGATTCGGAGCCCGAGCCGGACCATCCCCATCCGGGTCGCCACGCCTCGAATAACGACGCCGGCCGGGGCCTTCGGCCCGCGCTCCAGCCGGATCGAAGGCCGATACGGCGCGCCGCCCAACGTCCTCTCCAGGTCGCGGAGGATCAGGCGGACTCGCTCGGCGTCGAAATCGACCGCGGCGGTCATCATTTCGGCGATTTCTCCTTCTCGATCTCCTCTCGCAGGGTCTTGGCCTCGGGGTGCTCGGCGTCTTCCCGGAGGATGCCCTCGACGGTCTCCTTTGCGGCGGCGCGATCGCCCTTTTCAAGCTGCGCCCGTGCAAGCTTCACGCGGACGTCGTTCGGCTTCCTGATCTTCAGCTCGATGGCGGTCTGATATTCCTCGATCGCCTCGGCGTACTTCTTCCCGCCGACGAGAGCATCGGCGAGGACGACGTGGGTCGTCGGGCCGTAGACATCGATGTAGAGGCATTCCCTGGCCCACTTCGCGGCCTGGTCGAAGTGGCCAAGGGCCAGGTGCTTTTCGGCGAGCACCGAGCGGACCTTGATGTCGTCGGCGTCGTTGGCCGCGAGCATCGCCAGGTCGTCGAGGAACTTCGCTGTCTGCTTCTGACGCAGATGCACCCGGGCCAGGCCGGCGATCCACTTGGAGTGGTAGGGGTCGTCCTTGCGGGCCATCTCATAGAGCCGCTCGGCCTCGGCAAGGTCGCCGTCCTTCAGCTTTAGCTCGGCGAGCAGGTCAATCACTCGCTCGTTCGGTCGCTTCGGATCGAGCGACGGCTCCAGGACGGCCAGGGCCGCGGCGTCGTCTCCAATCACCTGGAGCAGCCGTGCCTTGACGTAGCTCGCCAGGGGTTGGTGGGGCTTCAGCTTGAGCGCCTTGTCGGCAAACGGACGCGCCTCCTTGTAGCTCCGTCGGGCGAAGAACTCGTAGGCCATCTGGGCGTTGAGGTCGGGATCCTCCGGCTTCGCCTTGAGACGCCGTTCCAGGTCCGAGAACTTCAACGGCTTCTCCTCATTGACCCGGGTCCGGATCGTCTGGAGAACCTCGTCGAGGTAGGCCAGATATTCCTTTTCGAAGTCAGCCTTCTCGACGCCGAAGCAGGCGGCGATGGCGCGGTCGGTCGTCAGGCCGCGGCGGTAGGCCATCAGCATCTTGATCAGAGCGTCCTCACCGAATCGCTTGAGCATGTAACGGGCATAAAGTTGCGCCTGGCAATACGCCATCGATCGGTCCTCGGGCTCCTTTGGGCGGATGAAGCCGAGGTTGATGTTGTCGAGGTTGAGGAGTTTGCGGGTCGGGACGCGCTCCAGGAGCATCTTGTTCCACTCCTGGGGCCTCGGGTAACCCTCGCTTTCAACGGCGAGAGCCTCGGTGTACCAGTGCGGGATGTTGAACTCGGTCTGCTGCAACGTGATGACGTGGGTGACCTCGTGAGTCAGGACGCGGGCCCAGTTGAACGGCTGGCGGGTGGCCTTTGGACTCGCGAGCGCGACGACGCGCCCGGTGCAGGCGCCGACGGTCGGGACGAACGGCAGGCCGATCGTCCGGCCGCTGAACCACTGGTGGTCCTTCATGATCTCGATCTTGGTCCGCTCGGGCGGGACGTAGCCGAACCGCGAGGTTAGCGTTGCGTAGATCGATTCGAGGTACTTCGACATGTAGCGTCCGAGCAGTTCGTCCTGCGTCGGGTCGACGACGACGGTGTAGTGCTTCGATTCGATCGGTGTGTACGCCGACATGTGGCGAAGGACCTTCATCATGTTGTCGGCGCGGACGTTGAAGGGGTCGGCGGCGAAGGCGGCGTCGAAGAGGGTGCGGGCCTCGGCCTCGCGTCCGACCTGCATGTAGAGCATGCCGAGGCCGATGGGGGCATCGGCTCGGAGCGGGTCGGCGGCGGCGGCGAGGAGGAAGGCCCGCTCGGCTGAGTGGTACTTGCGGCGGTCGGCCAGCCGTTCGCCCAGTGCCGCGTAGAAGGCGGCCGGGCGGGGGTTGATCGCGGTCGCGGCCAGTTCGGCGGCGGTGGCGCCGATCGGGTCGACCAGAAGGCGCGCGGTTGCCGCGAGCCGGGCCAGCGCCTCGATGTCTCGGGGGTTCTCGGCGACCGCCTTCCGCGCTGCGTCGTGGGCGTCGACGAATCGCTCGTCGGAGATGTTCAGATCGGCGAGCAGGATATAGGCCGGCGCGTAGTGGGGGTTGACCTCCAGGGCTCGCTCGGCCTTGCTCCGTCCGGCGGCGAGCTTGTAGCCCTGCAAATCATTCTGGCCGAGCGTGACCAGGATCTCGGGCGAGAGGGGGTTGATCTCCTGAGCGCGGGCGAGTTCGCGGGCGGCGGCGCGCTCGTTGTAGCCTGATAGGAAGAGCCGGCCTTCGAGCCAGGGGGCGCGCCAGCAATCGGGATCGGCCCGGAGGGCTGCGTCGTAGACCTGGTTGATGACGTCGTTGAGCGACTCGGCGAGTTCCTCGCCCCGGGCCGACGCCCGGTAATAACGCTCGGAGGCCTGACCGACGATGAGCAGGGCCTCGGCATCACGCGCGATCTCGGCCTGTCGGAGGTTGTACCGCTCGACGAACCACTTGCAGGCGGCGACGGCCTTCTCGGTCTCGCCGCGGAGGTCGAGCAGCCGGGCCTCGGCCCATCGGGCAGCGAGATCATCGGTGTCGATCTTCCGGGCGCGGGCGATCGCGGCATCGGCGGCGTCCCAGTCGCCCCGGGTGATGGCGATCTCAGCGAGCCGGGCGGGCAGGTGCGGATTGGCGGGGTCGGCCGACTCGGCCGCCTTCAGGGTCTCGATCGCCTTCCCGTATTCCCCCTGACTCGACTGGGATTCCGCCCGGAGGATCGCCATCGACGACCGGAGCGTCGGGGTCAACTTGCCGGGCTCCTTGCCCGCCGACGACTCGACCGCCGCGAGGGCCTCCTCGGCCTCGGCATACCGCCCGTTGTTGAGCAGGCGCCTGGCCTCCTTGAGCACCGAGGGCGACGCGGTCCCCGGATCGGCCGCCGCGGGCCGTGTCTTCTCGAACTGAACCCTCCCATCTGGCGCCTGCGTCAAGATCGCCACAACCGCCATCACAATCCCGTATGCCATGGCCCGTTTCCTCCTCGGCGTGATCCTTCCACGTTACCAAACGGCATCTCGAAAGGCATCGCCCCGGAAATCTCACGACCCATTCCACATGCGCTTGAATTCAAACAGCCTCGCTCTCATTGCAGGAGGAGCCAGAATGGGTTTGTTCGGGCGCCTTGCCATCGGCCATATCCTCGATGATGAAGAAACCGTAAAGGTTGGGTTCGTTCGCGCGATTTTCGAGAGGGCGGACCCCTCGTTGCTCGTTAAGAAGTCATGAAGGTTGGGTTCGTTCGCGCGATTTTGCCGTGGGCGGCCTTCCTCCCGAATTGTGTGGGGGATCGTCCGGGCAATCCTGGGTCGAGCATGATATGGGTGGAGGGGCTGATCGGGAGGAGAGGTTTCGGGAATCGCCGCTTCTTTTTTAGGCTCCTCAGCAGAATTTGTGGGTGCGTTCCGGCTCTGGCAGCCGTCCGAGATTGTGCAACAGAGCCAATCTCGCCACCTTGGCCGTCCGGAAGCCGTACGACTTTCTCGTCACCAATTTCACCTTGTTGTTCAGACCCT
>DAIDKV010000254.1 GCA_027449865.1 Planctomycetales bacterium | reverse complement strand
TGGGGCTGCCGCGCGAGGCGACCGAGTTCGCGCCTCGGGCTGGATGGAAACGGGCCCAAGGGGCGACACCCACTTTGAAGTCCAGACCCTCACCAACCTTCGGACGGAGGCCACGGCTGAGAACGACGGACCACCCCCGCCGCCACCAGGCCGGGGACGTCGGGGTCGGCCGCTTCCGCCGCCGCCGGGCCCCCCGGATCGTCGGTCTCCGCTCGGTCCCGGCGCCCGGGAGTCCCGGACGGCCGAGGGAGTCGTCAAGCGGATGACCACGGCGCCGAGGGGCGAGATCGATGGTGCCGTCCTCGACGACGGGACGACCCTTCACTGGCCGCCCCACCTCGCCGATCGTTTCGCTGGGGCTGCCGCGCGAGGCGACCGAGTTCGCGCCTCGGGCTGGATGGAAACGGGCCCGAGGGGCGACACCCACTTTGAAGTCCAGACCCTCACCAACCTTCGGACGGAGGCCACGGCTGAGAACGACGGACCACCCCCGCCGGGTCGGGATCGGGATCGGGGCCGGGCGTCCGATCGTCGGATGCGGGAGATCGAGGAGCAAATCGACCGACTTCAGGCCGAGCTGGATCGGCTCCGTCGCGATCATTAAGCGGTGCGTTCATCGGACGGTCGTGCCGGCTCCCGGCTCGGCCGTCCGGTCACACAGCCGGCTGCGTGAAGGGGCTCATCCCGATCCCGCGATCCAAAGGTCCTCGTAGACCGAATAACCGCCCGGCTTCATGCCCAGAGCCTGATACGTCCGATGGGCCGCGGCGTTCGCGTCCTCGACATAGAGTCGCAGTCCGATCACGTCGGGGAGTGATCGGGCCTCGCGGCGGACCTCATGATAAAGCGCCCGAAAAACGCCCCGGCGTCGATGATCAGCGGCCACATAAACACTCTGGAACCACCAGATCCATCCGTTTCGCCAGTCGCTCCACTCTCGGCTGACCGCCGCCTGCCCGGCCGCCCCGGGTGAGCCCTTCACCTCGGCGACCCAGTAACGCAGGCGGTCCGGATCGCGGACGGCCAATTCGACACCCGATCGCAGTGTCTCAGGGTCGAGGCGCTTCGACTCGGTTTCGAACGCCAGCAGGCGGTTGAACTCGACGATCGCCGGGATATCAGCGACGGTCGCGCGGCGGATCACGATCGCGGGGTCGGTTCTCAAAGGCGGTCGCTCCGTCGAATTCGGGCGCGCCGGCTGGCTTCCTGGAGGATACGCTGCTCATCGTCAGAGAGACTCTCGCGGCCGTCACGGGCGATCTTGGCGAGGATCTCGTCGACACGGGCGTCAAGCTGGTCCTCGGGAAGGACGGAGACCGAGGGCGCTCGACCACCGGCGGCCGTCGAAGGTCGGGACGGGCTCCATCCCTTCGCACGTGCCCCTTCCTTTGACGAGGAGCCGGGGAAGATTCGGAGCCGGGGACGGAACCGACGAGCCGGGATCAGTTGCGTCCACCTCCAGTCGACCTGCTTGTACGCATACGCGTAACCTGCGCCGGCGAGAACGATCGCCAGGTCGATCCCGGGCGAATTACTCCCGAGAAAGCCCAGGAACGGCAGCACCATGAAAATGGTGAGCAGCACCCACATCGGCATTGGGATGATGAAGAAGAACAGGATTTCCTGCCGGGGATAATACAGCGTGTAGAGCGTCATCACCGCGAGGATGGCGCCCCAGGGGCCGGCGATGGGGAGCATCGCCAGGTCGGGCCCGAACGAGGCGGCGACCAGCAATCCCGCGGCCATCGTCAGGACGCTGGCGGCCAGGTAGAAAAACAGGAACTCGCGCGAGCCGTATCGCGCCTCCATCTCCCGGCCCATGAACCAGAAGAAGATCATGTCGAACAGCAAGGCGATCGGCTGAGTGCTGACGAACGAGGCGGTCAGGAGCTGGAAATAGCGGTGGTGATGGAGGGTCCACTCGGGCGAGGCCTTGAGCCATTCGTTGGCGGTCCGACCCTGGTCGTGGAAGAGGAGTTGCAGCAGCAGGAAGACGACCACGTGGATCGCGATCAACAACTTGGTAACCGGCGAGATCCCGCCGAAAAGGCCGGAGCCTGAGGATTCATCTCGGAGGTATTCACGGTCGTAGATGCCCATGGCGGCTCCGCTCCGGCAGGACGGGATCTAGCCGCGCCCGGGGAACGCATTCCCCCGCGCGTCAGGAGGCATGAAGTCCCCAGTCCCGACTCCTGCAGACGATCCATCATCAGACTCGCCGCCGAGCCTGTCAACGGCGGGTGGACACGATCCTCGGCGACCGCACTCCTTCGGGCCGACACCGACCCGACCCGTTCAATCCAGTAGCAGGGCCTCGATCGCTTCCCTTTTCGAATCGTAGATCGGCCAGACGATGTCCAGGGAGGTGACCCGGAGTAGCTCGCGCGATCGCGCATCCACCCCCGAAAGGGCCATCGTCCCACCCCGAGCGAGGACCAATTTCCAGCACCGAATCAGGAGGGCGAGGAAGTTTGACCCAAAGAACTTGACGCGGCTCAGATCGAAAACGACCTGGGGCTCAAGCTCGGATTCGAGAGGTTTGAGGATCAGCTTTGAGACCGCTTCCTCCAAACCGTACTCGACGTTTTCCAGTTCCTCGGTGCCGGTGATGACCGTGAGGTCACCGCGACGCTCGATCGTGAAGGCCTCATCGGCCGGGCCAGGTTGGTGAACGACCATGGAGAAGGCCCACCGGGCTGGGCCAGCTCCGTCGGGGGACATCGCCCGCCGCGCCGGCCCGCTGGACTCCTAGGTTAGACCCTCGCGGATCGCTCGGCAAGACTGGTCCGCCCGACACCATCAGGCCGATGGCCGGCAGTTGGCGAACGCCCGAACCACTTCGTAGAGGTCGCTACCGACCAGAAGTTCGTCATCCTCGAAGTCGCGGAGCCAGACATAATTGTCGCGATACGCCTGGGCCAGCAGCGGATAGAGGTCGCTCAGCTTGATCGGGATGGCGGGGTCCTGTCCGTTCTCTGTTTCATCCTCGTCGTTCGGGAAGACGCGCAGCCGAGCGGTCGCCATATCCAATCCCTCCTCCTCGCGGTCCTCTGCGATCCCGTCGCCCACCTCGGGGCTCCCCACGCGTCTCCTCGAGCGACGGCGGCCCCGGCCCGGGACATCCTGGGGAGACGAATCGACCGTCTCACCCGCCCGTTCACCGGCACCTAATCCATCGGATGGAATGCCGGGCGAGGATGAACCTATTCCAGGCCAATCCCAGCGCCACGCGCGGGTGGCCGGGGTCACGCGCATGGCGAGGCCGGCTCCGCCGACTCGGCGCGGCGAATTCTGCCGATTTCGAGGCGATCAGACCGGCTCCTCGACCCGCCCCACTCCCGAGCGCGCATGAGGCCCCGCCGGCAGGGTCGCCGCGGCATCGCGGCGAACCGGGTGATCCTCGGGGGCCGCCGAGGCCTCGGCAGGCCCCAGCAGCCGAACCTCTCGGATCGGCACGGGTATCCGAATCCCGGTCTCGTCCAGCCGCCGCTGGATCTCCACGCAGAGCCGATGCCTCACCGGACCAATCAACGCCGGGTCGGGCACGAAGGCGTGCAAAACCAGCGTCAGGCCCGATTCGCCGAAGCCTTCCATCAACGCCGAGGGCGCCGGGCTAATGACCACGTCCGGATCGCGGCGGGCCGTCGAAATGAGAAGTTCCACCGCCTCATCCGGGTCGGTCCCATACTCCACCATCAGTCGGACCGTCACCCGGAGAATTTTGTCATTGTGGGTCCAGTTCACCAGCTTTCCCGTGATGAACTCGCGGTTCGGAACGATCATG
Source organism: Planctomycetales bacterium (assembly GCA_027449865.1). Lineage (GTDB taxonomy): Bacteria > Planctomycetota > Planctomycetia > Isosphaerales > Isosphaeraceae > JAKAUH01. The sequence goes on along the minus strand of DAIDKV010000254.1, from coordinate 21,550 downwards.
CTCTGATTCTCGGCGTTGACGATCGTGGTCGCTCGAATGTGAATTCGGTCGACTCGCCCGGTGGTCTCGGCCACGGTCACCACATCTCCAATTCGGATCGGGCGTTCGAGCAGCAGGATGATCCCGCAGACGAAGTTCGAGACGATCTCCTGCAACCCGAACCCAAGGCCGACCCCCAGCGCCGCCAGGACGACGCCGATCCGGGCCATGTCCAGTCGGATGGCGCCCAGGGCGGCGATCGAGGCAACAACCAGCACCGCATAGCGACAGAGCATCACCACCGCGAACCGGACGCCCGGGTCGTCCGGCATCCGGTGGAACAACGTCAAGGCGAAGATGGTTCCCATGTACCGCCAGGCCAGCACGCCGGCGACGACGATGACGGAAGCCTGCATCAGGTCGCCGACCGTCACCAGTGTTTGCTCATCCACCGACCAGAGCGGCTGGTTGAGCAGGAACCGGAGGAAGGCCAGATCGAGTTCCCAGAGCCAGGCCACGGCCAGGAATCCCAGCAAGGCCACGCCACATCCGACGAGTCGCCGGAGTCCTGCGGCCAGGTCTTCCGGCCGAGGCGCGGACGCGGCGGGGTCGTCCGCGTTCGCCGCGGACGCGGACACGGGCGCCGGCAACCCGGCCGGCCTCGAAGTCCGAGACGAGGCGCGCCGGGCCATCGCGGAGGTGAGCGCCGCGGCCCATGACCGCCGACGCGGGGGGTGCGCCCGGGCCCAGCTTCCCACATGTCCGTCGATCAGCCGGGCCACGGCCCGATACATGGCCAGAGCCAGGATCACGACCGTTGCCGTCTGCGTTCCAGCCATCGCCAGCCGACGCGCCGAGAAGCTGTAGCCAAAGACATCCAGCGCAATGACGGCCCCGATCGCGACGATCGGGAGCGTGGCCGCGGCGCGCCGGTGCCGACGGACCCAATCCAGCCCGGCGCGCAGCCGAGATCCGGCCGTCGACGGCTCGTCCGCCCCGGACCCCAGCGAGGCCGCCAGACTCGCCAGCATCGGCGAACGTCCGGTTAACAATCGAACGCTCACTCCCCAGACGGCCAGCTCAAACCCCAGGATCAGCAGCCGGCTGAACGCCGGTGCCGAGATCAGCCGGCCCTCAGGCGCGATCAAGCCTCCATCGATCAGCCGGGCTGGCAGCAACAGAACGGCCGCCGCCACCACAAGAAACCGCCCGGCACGTCCAAGCTGCCGTGCCACAGGCGCTGGCATCCCCAGGTAACGCTCGGCCCACCCCGAGGGGCGAGTCAGCCATCGGAGCAAATCGTGCGCGAAGACCGCCAGCGCCACACCGATCAATGCCGCCGCGACCAGGAAGCTCAGCCCGCGAGACCAGGGCGCCTGCCGCGCCAGGTAGGCCAGCAGAAGCAGATAGCCCGGCCAGACCGCCGCGGCCGACGCACCGAGCGCCAGGGTGCGCACTCCCACCACAAACCGACCGTCGCCGACGCCTCTCGACATCGCCCACCGCCCCCTCGCCCGACGAGAGTCGGGCTCACCTCGAAATTGCGAATGCCATGATCTATAAAATGAAGCGCGATTAATTTCTATAATATAGGACATTATTAACTTTATGTGTGTTCGTGTGATGCAATTTCGTCAGCAAGCCGAGCTTTCGCGCCCGCTCATTTCCCTGGCGAGCCGCGCCCGAACCAGCCGACGGATGCGAACGAGCCCGATTGGCAGTCCGAGTGCGGCGATCGCCGCGGCGAAAAACTCGGGCGACGACCGGCCCCAGCTCCGCGTTGTTGTGGCCTCGCGAGCCAGGCGGACGGACGCGTGCGCCAGGTGTTTTGCCTCGCGTATCGCCTGGCGGAGTGTGGAAACACCGATCGGCTCCTGGTCACGTACCCAGAAGATGTGTGTTCGGATGAACGCGTATTCCTCGTCGAGAATGGCGAGTCGACGCGAGACCTGATCGAGTGTTCGCTCGGTCTCGTCGCAGAGCCGTTCGAGCACCTTGCGATGGCGGTCGAGCAGGGCTCGGTGGTCGCGTTCCAGGTCGTCCAGGAGTCCCTGACCCTCGGCCCATCGCGAAGGCGGGAGGCTTTCCTTGAGCAATTCCAGCTCGAATCGGTCGTGCAACGAGTCCTGCAAGAGCTCGATCTCGACGTGGGTCAGGGAGTCTTCGTAGAACTGAAGACGGGCCTCGGCGATTGCCATCTCCTTGCGCAGGAGTTGATCGCGTTCGGGGCCGATCCGGCGGAAGTCGTTATTGAGACGGATCGCGTCGAGCCGGCTGACTCGCCCGTCGTCGAGCAGTTGCTTGACCCGCTCGAAGTCGTGTCCTGCCCGGTCAGCCAGGGCAAGCTGCTCGGGGAGCGAGGGACTCGGCGAGGTCGCCAGCGCCTGCTCGTGCTTCACGACCTGAGCTTCCAGGTCGAGAAGTTCGGCGCGTCGGCGGGCTCGATAGCGCTTCAACGGGTCGTCGGCCCGGAGGGCGGCCTTTTCCTCGGCGGCGGCCCGGGCCTTCAACGCCCGTTCCTGCTGCTCGGCGGCGTCGCTGTACCGCGATTGCAGGAGGGCCAGAGTTCGAGAGGCGACCTGCTCCTGCGTCTGGGCGACCTGGATCATCAATTCTCGAACGCTGGCCATCCGTGTCTCGAGCGCGATCTGGGCCTCGACGGCCCGGAGCCGAGCCGCCGAGAGCCTTGCCTTCCAGTCGGCGTTCTCCCTCCGCTCGCGTGCCAGCTTTTGCGAGGCGGCCGTCGCCGTCGGCGAGGCCGAGGCGGGCGCCGGCGATGACTCGGCGGCGGTCTCGGTTCGCTCGGGTCCTCTCGCCTTCATCGCCGCGACGGCCTGGAAGAGCTTGTCGCGCTCGGCGCGGTGGGCGTTTTGTCGGACCTCGACCTCCGCGGCCTCGGCCCGGATTGCCTCCAGCTTCGCCTGGCTCTCCTTTCGATCGGAGGCGGCAGCCTGGATCGCGTCCTTCATCTCGACGCTCACCGCCGGCTTGCCCGAGCTTCGGAACGCCTCCGGCAAGAGCACCTCGGGATGCGTCACCGCCTGGGTGAGAAGCGCTTGCAACCGGGAGAGTTCGGTCCGGGCCTCGTCGGCCTGTTTCTCGGGGCTTGGCTCGGGATGGCTTGCCTTCTCGAAGGCGGCCAGCTCCTTCCCGTAATCTTCGAGGAGCTTCAGCCGCTCCTGGAGCAGTTCGCGAAGCTTCGCGTCCACCGACGACCCGGTGGCCTCCGCCGTCTTTGCCGGCGAGGTCGCCCCAGCGCCCGAACCGCCCGGAGAGGCCTGGCCCGTCGCTGGTGCCCCAATGGTCTGGAGCCGCCCGGAAACCTCGGCGAGCAGCGTCGCGACTTCCGCCTCACTTCGCGGTTCCGACGACCGATCCGAAGCCCCCGATGTCGAGGCCGACCCCTTCACCGGCTCGCCAGCCTCCGCTCGCGAGGCGAGCATCGAGGTCGCAACAAGGACCACTCGAAGGAGCCACTCGAAGTCGCCAGATCTGGCTTCGATCCCCCGCCCGTTCGTCCTGAACATCGCGCGGAATCCCCCTGCCCGTCGAAGTCGTCCCGGTCCGTCGCGGGGCGTAGGCTATCGGGAACCCTCCCCGCCGACAAGCCGAATCACGGGGCGGCTCGGGGCCGAGAACCCTTGACCTCAACCGCCGTGACCCTATCATTGCTACGTCGCCACCGATTGGTGTCCGAATGAGGAAAAACAATCAAGCTGGACCAATCCGTTCCTCTCTCGCACCGCATCCTCCCGCCAGTAAATGCAAGAATGCATTTTTTAGAGTCCTTCCGGGATGGAAGGTCCTTCGGGGAGTGCCCCGTGGGCGAGAACGATCCGGGGAGTGATGGTCCGTCGTTTGTCGGGAGACGAGCCTGGGTCGGCGGGTGCCGGGAGGCATGAGGCTGGCCGTTTTCCCGAGTGCAGGTAAATGTGGCCGATGGCCGACCCTTTTTCTGTGGTCGACCGCGTCCGGAAGAACAACCGACGATTCCAAATCGCTCGGCCCTGTCTGCCGCAGTCGCGATCGGTCCCCGGCGATGGGGTGACCGATGGTGGGTCCCGGAGGAGAGCCCGTGTCGCGTCCCGCGAGACCGCAAGGCTTGGATGACCGGCTCCCCCGTGTGGGCCTGGCAACCTCCGCGATCGGTCCTGAGCCGTCGGTGGCGTGCCTGGCGATGCTTGCCGGTCTGACCCGGTGGGGATGGCGGGTCCAGCATTTCCGGACCCGTGCTTGCCTCACCGCCAAGGAGGCTGTTGGGCAGGTGACCGGGATGCCGGGCCGCCACCTCGACGCCTGGTTGATGCCGCCGGAGGTTTGCCGGGGTTTGCTGGCACGATCAGGAGCCTCGGCCGAATTATCGGTGGTGGAGGGGACGTTTGGTCAGGTCCAGGCGTGCACGACGACCCTCTGCGAGCATCCCGGCGAGCTTCGGCCGGTGGCCGAGGCACTCGATCTGCCAATTCTGGCGGTTGTCTCGTGCCGGGGCTGCGATGGGGAGAGTTTCCACCTTCCGGCCATCCCCGACCGGGCCGACGCTGTCCTGCTCGACGAGGTTCCCGAGCCCTCGCGAAGGCTCTCGGGGCTGGTCCGGCTGGTCGAACTGGCGACCGGTCTCCCGGTGGTTGGGGCGGTCGAGGCGATGCCGGAAATTCGAGAGGCACTCGAACGTCAGCCGACCGGCACACCGTTCGACGACGACCTGATCGCCGCCCTGGCCAGTGGCTTTCTCCCTTACAGCGACCTGCCGGCCCTCGATGAACTGGCGCGAAGCCGCCCGTTCCCCGGCGCTGATCCCGACTGCGGATGGCTCGGCCGGGGCCGTCGGCCGTTCCGCGTCGCTTACGCTCAGGACGAAGCCTTCGGCGGCTACTTTCCCGACACGCTGGAGGCGCTCGAATCCCTCGGGGCCGACCTGGTGGAGTTCTCGCCGCTCCGGGATGAGGCGCTGCCGGACGGGGTGAATCTGGTGATGATCGGCTGCGGCGTCCCAGACCGGCACGTGGATGTTCTCTCGGCCAATCACAGCATGATCGCGGCGCTGGGGGAGCATGTTTGCCTCGGGCGTCGGATTTACTCAGAAGGCGGCGGGACGGCATACCTCGGCCGGGGGATGCGGATCGACGGCCGTTTTCACCGGGGCGCGGGAATCCTCCCGTTCGTCGCGGAGTTCATCGCCGATGCTCCACCGCCGGCGCCGGTCTCGCGCCGGCTTCTGCACGACTCGTGGCTCGGTCCGCGTGGGACGGTCGTCCGCGGCTATCGAAGCCAGCGGTGGCGGTTGATCCCCGGTCTGGAGCGGTTCGAGTGCCCGGCCTGCTTCGGCACGCTGACCGAGGAGGGTGACTGGTTCTTCCACCATCACGCGGTCGGGAGCCTGATCCACCTGCACCTCGGCGCCCTTCCGGAGGTCGTCTCGGCGTTCGCCGGCCCCCATCGGCCCTCGCTGAAGCGCCCGAGCGCCCGCGGCCGTTCCCGCGATCGCGACGACCGCGAGTCTCGCGATTCCTGAGATATTCCCGCGGGCCCGCACCCTGGCAGCCGTTCAATCCTCCGAGATCCGCGAGCCGAGTAGCACCGGTGCCCAGGTCGCCAGGGCGCACCCCATCATGTAAAACGGCCACAACTCGATCGCGGTCGGGACGTCTCGCCAGGGGCTGTTGTTGCCGAGCAGCGCGATGCTGAGGCTTGGCAGGCCGAGCAGGGCGACCAGCCCGGTGTAGGCGGCCATGATCCATCGTGGCCGACCGTTCCCGGACCGGAAGACCACCGCCATCGGCAGCAGGAGCAGGCCGAAGAACGACATCGCGATCAGGACCCGAAGCGAATCCGTAAGCAAATACGCCAGGAAGAAGCCGGCCGCGAGCAGAAAGCAACCGCCGATCCAGTTCGAGGCGATCCTTTGCTCTCGCGAGAGCGCCAGCCGGCCGAATCGGTTGAATCGGAGGACCAGGTCGAACAGCGGGCTGGCGATCCAGGTCATGAGCATGAAAATCAGGGTCAATGCCAGCACCGGCCAGACGAAGGGCGCCAGGTCAGGCCGATTCTGAGCGATCCGGGTCAGCATATTTCGTCCGAAGATGAAGCCGAGGATCACCACCCACTGCGCCACACGGGTCTGCCTCGACATCCAGAGGAAGAACCGAAGCATCAGTCGGTAGATCAGGTAGTGGGCCTTGAGTGCCTCGACGATCCCGGCGCGGGCCCATTCCAGCTCGGGGTCGAGCCGGAGCGCCTCGCGGAAGTGTTCGAGTGCCCCGCGGTGGTCGCCCTGGTGCAGGAGCGCCCAGCCGGTGTTGCAATGGGTCAGAGCGTCCTCGGGGGCATTGGCGAGGGCCGAACCGAGGGCGTGGCTCGCCTCTTCCTTGCGTCCGAGCTGCACCAAAGCCAGCGCCCGGAGATTGGTGCAAAGCAGGTGCTCGGGATCGAGGGCCAGCCCGACCTCGGCCGAGGCGAGGGCCGCCGACCAGTCGCGACGGGCCAGCTCGACGCTCGCCAGCAGGCCGTGATAATCGGACTCGACCGGTTCGAGTCGAATCGCCTCGCGGGCCGACGATTCCGCCTCCTTGAGCCGCTTGAGCTGGAGCAGGGCATGGCCTGTCGCGTAGTGCGAAAGGGCCGCGCCGGGATCGAGCCGGACGGCCTCGCGTGCCTCGCTCAATGCCTCCTCGCCGCGATCGAGGTTCACCAGGCAGATCGCCAGCAGGGCGTGAGCGAGGGGGTTCTCGGGAGACTCGCCGATCGCCTGGCGCAGCTCCTTCGAGGCCAGGTCGTAGCGGCCCTGATTGTACAGGACCAGCCCGCGCAGATAGGCCGTGCTCATGTGAGTTTCAAATATTTGAGGATATCGTCGTAGATCCCGCCCTGGTTGGAATAGAGGGCGTAGTTCCGGGCCGTCGCGAACCACTCGCGGGTCGAGGGCTTCACGCCCGAGGCGGCGGCGAGGAGGTCCTTCGTCGTCATCGGCTTCGGTACGCCCGCCTTGATCGCCTCGCGGAGCTTGGCCTCGATGGCGAGATCCACCACCGATTTCAAATCGGCGCCCGAGAAGTTCTCGGTCTTCTTCGCCAGGTGGTCGTAGTCGACGTTCTGGGTCGGCTTGCCCCGGCAGAGCAGGCGGAGGATCGCCGCGCGGGCGGGCGCGTCGGGCGGCGGGACGAACAGGATGCGATCGAACCGTCCCGGGCGCCGGAATGCGGGATCGAGATGCCAGGGGGCATTCGTCGCGGCGAGGATCAGGAGGCCGTCGTTGCCTCGGTTGATCCCGTCCAGCTCGGAGAGAAACTGATTGATAAGCTGACGCCCGCCGCTGGCCCGGAGGTCGGCCCGGCTCGCGGCGAGGGCGTCGACCTCGTCGAAGAAGAGGACGCAGGGCGTGTTGTCGCGGGCCTGTTCGAACAGGGCGTGCAGGTTGCGCTCGCTGTTCCCGATCCACATCTCCAGCACGTCGTTGATCCCGACGGCCAGGAACCCCGCTCGGATTTCTCCGGCGGTCGCGCGGGCGAGGTAGGTCTTGCCGCAACCGGGCGGTCCGTAGAGGAGGATTCCGCCGCCGATCGGCTTGCCGTAGGCCCGATAGAGCTCGGGGTGGTTCAGCGGGTGGATGATCTTGATCCGGATCTCTTCCTTGAGCGCGTCCATCCCGCCGACGTCGTCGAAGGCGAGGTTGGGCCGGTCGATCGGGATGTCGGGTGCCGACTCGGTCCCCTCCCAGGACGAGCGGACGCGTCCCTCGACGACATCGCCTGGGACGTCCTCGTCTTCGTGGTCGGCCATCTGGATGCCGAGCCGATCGGCGAACGCGGAATCGGCGACGGAGGGATCGGCCTCGACGCCGCGGCGGTAGTGTCGGACGGCCTCCTCGACCTCGCCAGCGGCGAAGAGGAGGCGGGCGAGCAGGACCGAGGCGAGCGGCGGGGCGCCGGGCGCCCGGGCGACGCCCTCCAGCAGGACGACGGCGAGGTTGTTCTTCCCCTGCTGGAGGAAGGCGTTGGCGAGCCCGACCTTGAGGTGAGGATCGTCCGGGGCGAGGGACATCGCCTCGCGGAACTCGGCCTCGGCGAGGTCGGGGTGGCCGTGGGTCAGGAGGGTCTCGGCGAGGTGCCTCCGCAGCGGGACGTTCTCCGGCGAGATCCGGACGGCTTCCCGCAGGCTCTCCAGGACTCGATCGGAAGTCACCTTCGGCTCCTCGGGCTCGTCGCGTCGAGATCCGGACAGACACGAACGAATATCTTACGGGGCGTCCCAAAGGGGCGCCAAGCCGGCGCCCGGGCCGGCGGGGTGGTGTGGGTTCGCCTGGAGTCGCGCGGTCTTGCGCGATAGACTATGTCCGGGGAAACCAGGCCCTCAGCTTGCGAGAATGGTCGCCGTCCCGCAACCCAGGAAGGCCGCTCATGCCCGCGTTTCGCACGACAAGTCGCCTGATTCGGGCCTACGCCGAATCCAATCCGTCGTGGGAGGCGGGCCACGACGAAGCGATGTATTGCCGGGACGTCGAGGAGATTCTCGCATGGGGCGTACGCCTGTTCCGGGGGCTGGCCCAGATCGAGGCGGACCTCCAAGGCCGTGCCCTCGCTGGTAAGGTGGATCCCTCGGATCCGGTCTGGGCGGAATACAACAAGGCGTATCGTTCGCTGGTTGCGGCGTCGGAGGCCTTCTTACGGATGGGTGAGGATCTCTCCGCCAAAGGCTACGACGTCGAGGGCCTGGACGACTTGCGACGGGCGGTCGAGGAAGGCCGCTGCCAGATCGAGTTGTGGGACCTCGAGCCTGAGCTGCCTGCGATCGAGGAGGCTCGCCCCTTCCTGCGGCCCGAGAATCCCCGCCCCGCCCGCTACGGAACCTGAAGGGCCGACCCGGTCAACGTATGGACCCGCTCGGCCCCGGTCGAATCTTCTGGGCGGTCTATCCCGGCGATCGGGGCGACGGCAAGACTCGCCCGATGATCGTGGCGAGCCGGCGCACCGACATCCTCCGGACCGGTTCGTTGATCGCCGTCGTCTGCTCGACCCGATTCGGTGATCCGCTCGAGCCGATGGAGGTGCGCCTCCCGGCCGACCCCGAGGGCCGCGGCATCACGCGACTTCGCGAGGATACCGTGGCAGTCTGCGACTGGACGACGGAGTTTGCCGCGTCGGACATCCGCGAGACCGGGGGCCTGGTTCCGGCCCCGCTGCTCCGCGAAATCTGCCGCCTCTCCGGCCTGCCCTTCCCCAACGAGCGATGAGGGCGACCTCCCAGCGGAGGGGACATGTTAATTGTTGAAAGTTATCAAAGATATTTGCAATATTTGTTGATATTCGCCATGTGGTTAATCCCGTCTCAGGGCTCCTCGCCGACGGAAAGGGTCACCTCGGGCTTCGTCGCATCGTCGAGCGCCGATCGAATCAGGTAGCCCTTTCCCCGACGTTCGAGGCCGAATGGGCCGGTCCCGAACGGGTCGGAGACCGCCCGGAAGGCCGCTTCCCCGTCGCGGACCAGGGCGATCCCGGCCCGGAGCATCGCACGCAGGGCCTTCATCCGGTCGACGATGTGCCGGATGCCCCAGACCTTCTCGACGAGTCCCGCCACGATCGGCTGGGTAGTTCGCTCGGTCCTCGCGAACTCATCGAGCGCCGCCCGGCAACCCGGGCGGGGAAGGTCGAGCCGGCGGGCCAGTTCGGCGAACGCCGGGCCCGTCGCTTCGAGGTGACGGAGTAACTTCTCCCGATCGCCGCCCGTCAACGCTTTGAGCGTCTCGGCCTCTTCCGCATCGAACCCAATCCTGGCCCACTCGTCGTCCTCGATCGTTGGCCCGACCGCTTCAAGTTTGGGACGCAGATAGCCCAGGATAAATCGCGACTCGGGCCCGATCACGGCCGAGGCCGGCTCCGGCGGAGGCAGGGCGTCGAGGCGCCTCGAAAGGTCATCGAGGCCATCGCGTCCAAGGCCCGGCAGGATGCGCCCGAGGGTCCGGAACGCCGCGACCTCGCCCCCGCATTCCACGATCCGGGGGATGAGTACTCCGCCCGTCCCGATCCGGTGCGCCAGCGTGAGGCCGGCGAACAGATCGTCGAGGGCGTCCCGCGCCCGTCCCGCCCGGGCGTTCCGACGGGCGGACAGGCAGGCAACACGGATGATGGCGATATTGCAGACGTCGAAATGACCCTTCCCCAGCATCTCGCTCGTGACGGTCTCCGTTCCCCAATCACATCGATCGAGCTTTGCCGCCTCGCGGATCGCTCGCAGAGCGGGGCGGGCTTGCTTGAGGATGGTCTCGACCTGCCGGTCCTCGATCGCGACCGTCTCCGACTTGCGGAGCCATGCCGACTCTTCCGGACGCAGGCCCTTCACCCAGCCGAAGGCTTTTCGGTAGGCATCCGCCGCATTGGGGACCTCGATCGGGGCGTCAGCGGACGCGATCCGAGGCCATCGCCGTAGCCAGCCGACCAGGGGCGTTGCGATCCAGGTGCGGAGGAGGTCACGGCGAAGCATGGAGGTCTACCCCGGACACGACTGAGAAAAAGAATCGACGACAGTTTTTTCCAAAGCCGGTGATCTTCACGGTATCTTTTGCTTTGTCCGGGTCGATCGCCCCTTGTAGGAGCCGGCTCCAGCCGGCGATCTTCAGGTCACCCTTTGCTTCGGTCGGGTCGCCAGCTGGAGCTGGCTCCTACATCGGGCAAGCGACACGGTCCTTCGCCATCGGCCGCTCGTTCACCTGTTGTTCGAGTCCGATCGGCGGGACACATCCTGTTGCAACCGCGTCGAGACATATTGCTCCTCCGACAAAAACCCGGCAATCCCTGCCGTCAGGGTTTGGACAGGATCAACGGGCACGTGGATTCGTTTGAATTTTCTGGGTGCTCGAACGCCACAACCCGGCGTTCGAGCCCCCAGAATTGCCCTTTACGAGCCCGACCTGCCCACGGTGGCCGGCTTGGCCTGCCGTCGGCCGACCTCGCTCGACGAGACCGGGTCGATCCCCATCCGGGCTCGGCCCGATCGGACCTCGTCCAGGCGGTGGCGATACTTCTGGTAGAGCCGCGTGTGCTTGCTCTCGGGGCGGACCGGCTTGCCGTCGATGAAGAGGGAGACGACCGAGGTCGTCGGCTGGAGGATGTCGCCGGCCGTGACGACCAGGTTCGCCCGCTTGCCCGGCTCGATCGAGCCGACCTGGTCGGCGATCCCGAGGATCCGCGCCGGCTCGATCGTGATCGCCTTCAGAGCGTCGGCCTCGGGGAGCCCGAACGCCACCGCGACCCCCGCCTCATACGGCAAGTTGCGGGCGGCGGTCGCCTCGCCGGGTCCGTCGGGGCCGTACTGCGATCGGATCGCGAACGTGATCCCGGCCGCATTCAGCTTCGCGGGCGTCGCGTAGACCGCGTCGTACGGGTCGAAATCCTTCCGGGGCAGGCGAAGGGTCCCGCCGAGCAGGACCGGCACCTTCGCGGCTTTCAGCGCGTCGACCACCTTCCAGGCCTCGCCGGCTCCGGAGAGGATCGCCTTCAGCTTCAGCTCGCGGGCGAGGTCCAGGGCGTCGAGGATCTCGACCTCCTGATCGGCGTGGAAGATCACCGGCTTCTCGCCGCGTGCGAACGGGGCCAGCGCCTCCAGCCGGGGATCGGGCGCCGGCGGCATCGCGCCTCGCTCCCGGGCGGCGCGGACGACCCGGTCATGGGCGATCGCCTTGCGGAAGACCTCCTTGATGCTGTCGAGTTGCTCCTTCCGCTTCGCGTTCGGGTCGTCCGGCTCGCCGCCCGCGCCCGGGCCCTGGCCCGGCGGGGTGAACCGGCGACGCTCGCCATCTCGCGATACAAAGGCCGGGATGCTCACGTTCAGCGCGGTTCCCTCAGAAATGACCATCTCGCGAGGAACCCAGCCATCAAGATTCACCACGCAGCCCTGGCCCGAGATCAATCCGCCGGTCGGCTCGACGTAGGCCGTCAAAACGCCGTTGGCCCGGGTGACCGGGATGTGCTCGCTGTCCGGGTGCAGCGCGGTGCTGGTCCGCAGCTCGGGCTGGAACCTCGCCGAGTCGGCGTAGTCGTGGGTCTCGCTCAGGCTGCTGATCTCGGTCAGACCGACGGTCGAGCCGCCGTCGACCAGGCCCGGCCAGAGGTCCAGCCCGCCGAGGTCGATCGTCTGCGCCTCGGGCGGGATGCGGACGCTTCCGTCCTTGCCGACCGCCGCGACCTTCCCATTCGCGATCACGACCGTCCCGCGCTCGATCTCGGGGCCGGCGACGGGGTGGACGTGCGCCCCGATCAGCGCGAAGACTCCCTTCGGCTGCGCGGCGATCTCGATCGACCGGCCGCGCAGGGCGGCGTCCGCCACCGGCATCTTCGCGTGGTCGCCCGGCTTGCCCGACGGCCGACCGCCCGGCTCCTTGCGCTGGAAGTAGACCTCGCCGTCGATGATCGCCAGCTCGCACCGGGCGAAGGCGTCGAGCGGGTGGGCGTCGAAGATCGCAAGATCGCCGTCCTTGCCGACCTCGATCGATCCGATCCGGTCGTCGAGGCCAAGCTCCCGCGCCGGGTTGAGCGTGATCATCGCGAGGGCCTGGTCCTCCGAGACGCCGCCGTACTTGACCATCTTGGCGGCCTCGAGGTTGAGGTGCCGCATCAGCTCGGCGTCGTCGCTCTTGATGCAGACGTTCGCCCCGGCCTCGGTCAGCAGCGCGGCGTTGAACGGGATCGCGTCGTACGCCTCGACCTTGTACGCCCACCAGTCGGAGAAGGTCGACGCGCTGGCGCCGTGGGCCGCGATCTCGGCCGCGACCTTGTAGCCCTCCAGGACGTGCTGGAGCGACTGCACCCGGACGCCGTACTTCTGCGCGGTCCGGAGCAGCATCAGGATTTCGTCACTTCGATAGCAATGGCTGTGAATTCGAATCTTGCCGTCGAGGATATCGGCGAGCGCTTCGAGCCTCAGGTCGACGCGAGGCGGCGGCATCGGCCGGCCGTTCGCTTGTTTTTGAGAGCTCTTGAAAGCGTTCCACATGGCCCGGTAGGCGCGGGCCTCCTCGAAGGATTTCTCGATGACCGCCTGGACGCCCATCCTGGTATTGGGGAAGCGTCTGGGGGATCGGGTGACGTTCTCGCCGAGGGCGAACTTCACGCCCTGAGGACCGTGGCGGATGATGAGGTCGCGGCCCGGCCGGCCGTACTTGAGCTTGGCGACGGCGTCCTGCCCGCCGATCGTGTTGGCCGATCCGTGCAGGAGCCGCGCGGTGGTCGTTCCGCCGGCGATCGCCCGATAGATCGCGACGTCGTCGCCGGTCACGACGTCCTTCACGCGCACCTCGGGCACGACTGAGAGACTTCCCTCGTTCACGCCTCCCTGGATCGCGATGTGCGAATGCGTGTCGATGATCCCGGGCATCGCGACCAGCCCGGCGGCCTCGATCACCTTCACGCCCTCAGGCGGCTTGATGTCCTTGCCGACGGCCTGGATCTTGCCGTCTCGCACGAGGATCGAGCCCTTCGGGATGGTCCCCCGCGTGACGGTCAGGATGGTCGCGTCCTTGATGAAGACATTCCCACCGGTGTGGAGTGTCGGCTTGCGGTCGGAGTCGAGCTCCGAGGGGGCGTCGGTGAACGGCTTCTCCTCGGCTTTTTTCTGTGGCTCGGCCTTCTTCTCGTCCTTTTTCGGCTCGGGCTTCTTCGCCGAGTCGTCGCCCTTCGATCGACCCCGGGCGCCCTTGGCCTTTGTTTGCGAGGATTCCTCGGGCTTGATCTCGAACTTGAGACCATCAACCAGAACGAATCGGACTTTTGCCTTCTCGTCGGTGAACGGCGCTGACATCACGACGAGGTGCCCGAGCTTGCCGGGCTCGATGGAGCCCAGCCGGCCTGAGACGCCCGCGATCGCGGCGGCCTGGGTCGTAAGGGCGGCGAGGGCAACGTCGGGCTTCAGCCCGGCCTCGATGAACTTTCGGAGATTGGCGGGGACCGTGTCGAGGCGGTCGACACCGTCGGTCGCGAAGGCGAAGGGAAGGCCCGCCTCCGCGAGTTTCGCGGCGGTGGCGAGCTGGTCCCGCCACTTATCGTGCCGCTCCTTCAGGACGCGGAGCGGGGCCTTTCGCTCGGCGGCTTTCTGCTGGCGGTAATCGGAGTCGGGCGGGACCTTCGGCTCCTCGGGGACGGTCAGCCGGAGGACGACCGGAACATGGTACGCCTTGAGCCGGTCGACGACCTTGCCGGCCTCGCGACCGCCGACGATCACGGCCGACGTGCCGAACTCCTCGGCGAGGTCGAGTGCTCGGTGGATTTCGTCCTCGGTGTTGGCCTCCCACCAGACCGGCAGCTTTTTCGACCGGGCCGAGGCGAGCGCCTGCAACGACGGGTCGAAGGGCGGGCGAGGGCCGCCGTGCTTCTCGGCAAACGCTTCGCGTTCTTTTTGATGATTCGCGTCGAGCATGCCCTGGCGGAGGTGGGCGATCGAGCCCATCAAGACTCTCGGATAGGGGTTCTCGACCGGGCCTTCCGGTGGGTTGAACATCCGGCGCCGGCCCTGGCCGGGGAACCCTGGCGTCTCGTTCTTCGTGGAGGGCCCGGCCGGCTCAAATGGAGGTGCGGGGTTGATGTGCAGAGCGACGGGAGCCGCGACGATCGCGTCTCGTCGAGGGAGCCCGCTCAGGCTTGCCAGCGCGCTTTGACCGGTCACGATGGCGCCGGCGGGGGCCGAGACGAAGTCGGTGAAGCCGAGGCGCCGGCGAGGCTCGGCCAGCTTCTCGTCGAGTTCGAGCACGCCGGAGACCTCGAATTCGGGGGTCAGTCCGCGGCGGTTATCGGTTGGGGTGGAGGCCAACGGCGTCTCGGCGAGTTCGACGAGCCGTCCGCGTCCGGTGGAGGATCGCTCGACTCCCGCTTTTTGACCGACGGTCGTGTAGAGGTCGAGGAACCCGGGATAGACGACCATCCCCTTGCCCTCGATCGTCTCGGCATCGTATGGGACGGCGACGTCCTTGTCGGGCCCGACCGCCTCGATCGCACCCCGGCGGACGACGACCGTCCCGGGCTCGATGACCTTCCCCGGCGCGGCGATGACCCTGGCCCCTCGGATGGCGTAAGCGGCCGGATAGGTCCCGGTTCCGATCGCGGTGGTCGGGTCGTCGGCGGCGAGGCCGAGTCCGACCATCGCCAGCATACCCGTTCCGATGGCGGCGAGCCGCCATCGCCAGACGACCCCGGCCCCTTGCGAGTGCCTCATGGATGTGCTTCCTTCGAAGAAAATGTGCGGTCAGCGAACGACTGGGAGCGATCCCGCCGGCGCTTCGCCCGGGCTGTTTCACTCGCCGATCGTCGGTCGCGATCGGAACGGGAGAGGTCGCGACGATTATAATAGCGACGTCGGGGACGTGCACGCCCCTGTCGGCCGAGCAGCCGAGCGGCTTGTCAGGTCCAAGGGGGATCGACTAGACTCGGATTTGTTAGGTCCGAGCCGGGCCGCGCGTCGCGGGCCCGCCGGGCCACTCGGCCCCTGGCGGATGTGGAGGAGACGCGCCGATGTCGCGACGGATTCCCCTGGCACTGGCGATGATCGGGGCCCTTGGCCTTCTCGGCTGGCAGGCCACCCGGGGCGCCAAGCCCAAGGACGAGATGCTCGAGCTCTACGGCCTCTTTGTTGACGCCGTGGAAAAGGTCGAGGCGAACTATGTCCGGCCCGTCTCGCGTCGCGAACTCCTCGAATCGGCGCTCGAGGGGATGCTCCAGCAACTCGATCCGCATTCGACCTACTTCAGCGTGAACGATGCCCCGAGCTTCCGCCGCCAGATCGAGGGCGAGTTCGGCGGGATCGGTATCCAGGTCGATGTCGATCCCGAAACCCTCCGCCTCCGCGTCGTCGCTCCGATGGTCGGCACGCCCGCTTACGACGCGGGGATGCTCGCCGGCGACCAGATCCTCGAGATCGACGGCCAGAGCGCAGAGGGGATGAGCCCGGATAAGGCCGTCGAGGTTCTCACCGGCCGCCCAGGAACCGACGTCAAGCTCAGCGTCCTGCACGAGGGCTCCGACGAGCCCGAGACCATCACCATCACCCGGGCGATTATCAAGGTTCCCAGCATCCTCGGCGACCATCGAAACCCCGACGACTCGTGGGACTTCCTGATCGACAAGGACCGGAAGATCGGCTACGTCCGGATCTCCAGCTTCATCGCAAGCAGCGCCGAGGACCTCCGTAAGGTTCTCGACCAGCTCCAGGAGCAGGGGATGCGCGGGCTGATCCTGGACCTTCGCGACGACCCCGGCGGCCTCCTGAGCGCGGCGGTCGAGGTCGCCGACCTGTTCCTCGCCGATGGTGAGATCGTGAGCACCCGCGGCCGAAACACCCAGCCGAGGACATTCCGAGCCCAGAAAGATAGCCCCTACGAGGACGTCCCGATGGTCGTCCTCGTCAATCAGAATTCGGCCTCGGCCTCCGAGATTGTCTCCGCGGCACTCCAGGATCACCATCGAGCCACGGTCGTCGGCATGCGGTCGTACGGCAAGGGATCGGTCCAGAACCTCTTCGAGCTTGATAGCGGCAATAGCGTTCTCAAGCTGACCGTCGCGAGCTACTACCGCCCCTCCGGTGAGAACATCCACCGGTTCCGCAATGCCAAGCCGACCGATCAGTGGGGCGTGAAGCCCGACAAGGGCTGCGAGGTCAAGCTCACGCCCCGTGAATATGTGGACTGGTTCCGCGCCCGACGCGACCACGATCTTGCCGCTGGCCACCGCCGTACTCCAGCCGAGACGACCCAGGTCCAGGCCGAGAAGGCGGAATCGAAGCCGGACGCCAGGCAGCCCGAGAAGAAGGCTGACGAAAAACCGAAGGCTGACGAAAAACCGAAGGCCGACGAAAAACCGAAGAAAGACGCCGAGAAGGCGCAGACGAAGGCCGGGGCCCGTCGACGTCCGAGTGGGCCGATGGTTGACAAGCAGCTTGAGAAGGCCCTGGACGTTCTCCGAGGCAAGCTCTCCGCGAAGGAGAAGGCCGCCTGAGATCGGGCATTCTATCCCCGATTCGGTTGGAGAAGATGGGTTCCAGCGCGTTGCTTCTGGCGATCGAGACAACCTGCGACGAGACGGCGGCAGCGGTCCTGGAAGGGCCGCGACCGCCGGGCGTCGGCGTGCCCATCATCCGGTCGAGCGTCGTGGCCTCGCAGGTTGGGCTGCATCGACGGTATGGGGGCGTCGTCCCGGAGATTGCCTCGCGCGCTCATGTCCGACAGGTCTTGCCGATGATCGACGAGGCTCTCGCTCGCGCGAGGGTTCGCCTTAGCGATCTCGACGCGATCGCCGTCGCGACCCGCCCTGGGTTGGTCGGTGCGCTGGTGGTTGGGCTAACAGCCGCCAAGTCGCTTGCCCTGGCGCTCAATGTCCCTCTCGTGGCCGTCGACCACCTGGAAGGGCATCTTTACGCCTGCCAGCTCGCCTATCCCGACCAGCAGGTCTATCCCTGTATCGGATTGATTGTTTCGGGTGGACACACCAGCCTTTACCGATGCGAGAGTCCGCTCGAATCGGCGATGCTTGGCGGGACCACCGACGACGCGGCGGGCGAGGCGTTCGACAAGGTTGCCAGCTTGCTGGGGCTTGGCTATCCCGGCGGTCCAGAGATCGAGCGTGTGGCCCAGGGTCGGAATCCGAGAGCGTTTGCCCTGCCTCGATCCTTTCTTCACGACGATCGACTGGCGTTCAGTTTTTCCGGGCTCAAGACGGCCGTTCTGTATGCGCTTCGCGGCCAGAACGCGCAGTCGCCCGAGGTTTTGCTTGACGAGGCAGGCATCGGCGATCTTGCCGCCAGTTTTCAGGAGGCCGTGGTCGACGTGCTCGTCGCCAAGGCCAGGCAGGCTCTCGCTCGATCGGGGCTGAAGCGGCTCGGGGTTGGCGGTGGCGTCGCCGCGAACAGCCGGTTCCGCGAGCGAATCGCCGCGATGGCCGACGAGATGGGCGTCGAGCTTTTCATTCCTCCGATCTCCCTTTGCACCGACAACGCCGCGATGGCCGCCATCGCCTTGCCGAAACTCTGGGCCGGCCAGGTGGCGGATCTCGATGTTGACGTCAAGGCTGGGCTGGTTCGCCCTGGTCGCGGATGATCGGATGCGATCGACCCTCGTGCTTCAGCTTCCCCGGGGACGGCGGCGGACCGGAGTCAGGTCGGCCGCCGAGGCCGACTCGCGTCCAGGGGCTGGACCCTGGAAGGCTCGCTGTCGCGCCTCCAGTTCACGACGACGGTGCAACGCCCGGGCCTGGACGGCCGGGATCTCATCTTCCCGACCCCCCTCGGGACGACGATCGAACCGCAGATGGGGTGCCTTCATTTTGGGGCTCTCCGTTGGGCATCAGGTAGATACGTCGAATTCGATCGGAGACCCACTTTCTTCGGTGGGAATCCTGACGATAATGTTTTTGCAGAGTGCCCAGGCTGGTTCTTCGGCGGAATTTGACAGGCCGTGAATCGAGGCTCGGGCGACGAAATTTCGGGAAGGGTGGCGCGTCGTCGTCACCCGCGGAAGAGGGAATCGCGACGGCCATGAATGTGCGACCGCTTTGGTCCGGCATCGATGGGATCGTCTTCGACGCCGTGGGAACTTTAATCCAACCGGAGCCCTCGGTGGCTTCGGCCTACACGGCGGCGGCGAGCCGCCAGGGGATTGAGCTGGATCGGGACGAGGTTCGCGCCCGATTCCGGGTCCATTTCCAGAGCGACGGCGTCGACGCGGGGCAGGGGACGTTTTCAACGGACGAGGCGACCGAGCGCCGACGCTGGCGACAGATTGTGGCCGGTGTTCTCCCCGAATTGCCCGATCCCGAGCGTGCGTTTGATGAGCTCTGGGACCATTTCAGCGACCCGTCCTCCTGGCGATGCTTTTCCGATGTCGCTCCCGCGCTGCGGGCGCTCGGGGAGCAGGGTGTTACCCTGTGCGTTGGCTCGAACTTCGACGGACGGCTCCGGGGCGTTGTGCGTGGACTACCAGAACTCGCGCCGTGGGTGGACTCGCTGGTCATATCGTCGGAAGTTGGTTACAGGAAGCCGCATCCGGAATTCTTTCGCGCGGCCTGTGACCACCTCGGCCTGCCGCCGGAACGGGTGATGTGCGTGGGCGACGATGTCGAGAATGACGTGCGGGGGGCGATCCGGGCGGGGCTCTCCGGGCTTCTGCTCGATCGAGAGACCTGCCGGCCCTCGGACCTTCCGCACGTGGCGAACCTCGCGGCACTGGTGCAATCGCGGCTCAACGGTGATTGAAGCCGGGCGGGGTTGTTAGACGATCAAATGGGGAGACTGTGGGTCATCCCGCGAGTCATGAGACTTGCCTTGCCGGACGGCCTCGAATGGTTTACGATCCGGCCCGGCCTGGATGGCCACCGATGGTTTGCGAGTGCCGGACATCTCGGTTCGGCGGACGACCCGAGCGGATTGGCCCGAGTCCTCCGCGCGACGCCTCGAATGCCGGGCCCTGCCGACTCCTTTCAGGGAAGAAAGGAAGGAACTCGTGGTCGCAACGGTGGGAGAGCTTGCGGCACTCGTCCGCGGTCGGCTGGTTGGCGACGCTAACGTCGCGATTCAATCGGCTCGACCCGTTGGCGAGGCTGGCCCGGGGGATATCACGTTTATCGAGAGCGAGCGATTCGCCCGCCATTTGCGCACCTCGCCCGCCTCGGCCGCGATTGTCGGCCCCCACTTCACGATTGGGACGTCCTCGCCCGAGGAGGGCCCCTCGCCGGCCCTGATCGAGGTCGAGGATCCAATGGCGGCGTTCCTGACGGTGCGCACCCACCTGATCGGCGAGGCCCGACCGCGATGGACGGGCATCCATTCGCAAGCCTGTGTCGCGGCCTCGGCCCGGATTGGTCCCGACGTGGCGGTCCACCCGTTTGCCTACGTCGGCGAGGACGCGACCATCGGCGAGGGTTGTACCCTCCACCCCGGCGCGGTGATTGGCGCGGGTTGCCGACTCGGCCGAGGCTGCATCGTGCATCCCAACGCCGTGCTCTATCCGGGCGTCGTGCTGGGCGATCGAGTGGAGGTCCACGCGGGAACGGTTCTCGGCGGCGACGGCTTCGGCTATCGAACGGCGAGCGGCCGGCACGTGAAGATCCCGCATTCCGGCCGGCTGGAGGTCGGAGACGACGTCGAGATCGGCTCGAACTGCACCATCGACCGTGCCACGTTCGAGGCCACCCGGATCGGCGAGGGGACCAAGATCGACAACCTCGTCATGATCGGCCACAACAACCAGATCGGCCGGCACAACCTCCTCTGCGGCCAGGTTGGGATCGCCGGAAGCTGCAAGACGGGCGATTACGTGATCATGGCCGGTCAGGCTGGGATCAAGGACAACACCAGCATCGGCAGCGGCGTGATCGTCGGCGCACAGGCCGGCGTCCATCGATCGGTCCCCGACGGTCAGAATGTCCTGGGTTCCCCGGCGATCCCGGTTCGCGAGCAGCGCCGGCTTTTCCAGATGATCGCCAGGCTCCCGGAGATGCACAAGCAACTCCGCGAACTGACCGCCCAGATCGCCGCGATCCAGGGCCTTGTGAACGCGGAGACGCCGACGGATCCGGCGTCGGCGTCCGACGCCGAGGAGTGACGGCCATGATCCCGACGACCCTCCGCGGGCCCCGCAAGTCGACGGCCCAGGCCGGCATCGACGAGCCGATCGGCCTGCTCGCCGGCAGTGGGCGATTCCCGATCCTTTTCGCCGAGGCGGCACGTCGGCAAGGGCTTCGCGTCGCCTGCGTCGGCATCCGATACGAGGCATCGGAAGAGCTGCGCGAGCACTGCGAATCGTTCGAGTATTACGGGGTTGCTCGCCTTGGCGGATTCATCCGGGCGTTTCGTCGCCTGGGGGCCCGACGGATCGTAATGGCGGGGAAGATCACCAAGAACGTGATGTATACACCCTGGCGGATGGTCCAGCTCTGGCCCGACTACCGGACCATTCGATGGTGGTACGATCGCAACCGCGCTGATAACCGCGATGATAGCCTTCTGCTCGGAGTGATCGCCGAGTTCGAGCGGGACGGTCTGACCTTCGCCTCGGCGCTGGATTTCTGCCCGGAGCTGCTCGTGAAAGAGGGAGTCCTTACCCGCCGCGTTCCCACGGCGGCGGAACGTGTTGACATCGCCTTTGGCTGGAACCTCGCCAAGGAGATGGGCCGGCTGGACGTGGGTCAGTCGGTCGCCGTCAAGGAGAAGGCGGCGCTGGCCATTGAGGCGATCGAGGGAACCGATCGCTGCATCGAGCGTGCCGGCCAGTTTTGCCGATCCGGCGGCTGGACCCTCGTCAAGGTCGCCAAGCCGCAGCAGGACATGCGATTCGATGTTCCCACCATCGGCGTGACCACCATCGAGAATCTCCACCGCGCCGGCGCCCGCGTCCTCGCGATCGAGGCCGACCGAACCATACTTCTGGATCAGGAGCAGGTCGTCGCCCTGGCCGACCGCTACGGACTGAGCATCGTCGCCGTCCGCTGAGCCCGCGGTCGCACGCACCGCCTTCGACGCGGAAGGGTTACAATACGGTCATCGGAATCCCAGGCGATCGACCGGAGCCCGCACCATGTCCACCACGACCATGACGCCCGCCGCGCCG
>DAIDKV010000253.1 GCA_027449865.1 Planctomycetales bacterium | reverse complement strand
GTGGCCTCAGGAAAGCAAGGGCGGTCGTCTCCAATCCGTTTCACGCAGAGACGCAGAGATTCGCAGAGACACAGCGCGGCCGAGGCGCAACCGATCGGAATTGATTCACCACGGAGTCACAGCACGGCCGAGCCGCAATCGATCGGAATCGATTCACCACAGAGTCACACCACGGCCGAGCCGCAACCGATCGGAATCGATTCACCACAGAGTCACAGAGAGCACAGAGGGGCACAGAGAAGATTCATTTTATATGAGATTGCGAGAAGAACTGGTTGCGTGATTGGCAATGATGAGATTGTGCACGGCGTACAAGATTCTCAAAGTATGTCGTACAGAGAGCACAGAGGAAGACGGGAGAGTCGAACTTTAGATACTTGACTTGAAAAGACTAAGCTTGTTTCTTTGTGTATTTCTCTCTGGTTTATTCTCTGTGTCCTCTGTGCTCTCTGTGACTCTGTGGTGAATCCGGTTCGATCGATTGCGGCTCGGACGCGCTGGGTCCTCCGTGGTGAATCCATCCTCCCGACTTCCGGGACAGATTCCTAGACGGTTCGAGCGAGGAGGGCCTCGACCAGGAGGTCGTTGGCGGTCCGCCATCGGTAGTGGCCGGCGATGGCCCGGCCCAGCATGGCCCGGCGGTCGCGTTCGGCCGGGTCGTCGAGCAGGCGGCGGACGGCGTTGGTGAGGGAGTCGTCGGAGTTGGGGTCGAAGTACCAGCCCGCCTCGCCACCGATTTCCGGAAGGGCCGTGCTATCGGCCAGGGCGACCGGGATTCCCTGAGCCATCGCCTCGACGGCCGGGATGCCGAAGCTCTCGCAGAGCGAGGGAAAGACCAGGGCCGTGGCCTCGGCATAAACCGATCGCAGGGCCCGGCCCTGTCGGTATCCCGGGAGCCGGACGATCGCCCGCCGGCCGATCGCCGTCGCTTCCTCCCGGATGCGAGACGCCTCGCCCTCGTCTCCCGTTCCCAGGATCACCACCGCGAGGTCGCCCGACGCCACCTCCGTCAATCGCCCCAGCGACCGGACCAGCCTCGGCAAGTTCTTCCGCGCCTGAAAATTCGCGACCGAGAGCAGATACGGCATCCCCGCCGGCAATCCCAGGTCGTCCCGGACCCGAGCCCGCTCGTGCGGCGGACTCGCCTCGAAGAACAGGTCGTCGGCCGCGTTCGGAACGTAAGCCACCCGCCCCCGGCACCCAGGAAACGCCTCCAGCAGCCGCTCCGTGTTGTACCGCGAAACCGAGAGAACCAGGTCGGCCCGCTCCAACGTCCGCGCCATCCGCTCCCGACGCGCCGGCGGATCATACCGGAGAAGCTGCAAAACATCGTGACTGGTCACCGCCCGCCGCGCCCCCCGAGAAACCACGTCCAGTTCCATCGGGGAATAAATCCAGTCCACGGGACCCGTCCACCAGTCGATGGGGGGCCAGCGTTGGAGGCGCCACCATCGGAGGAGGTCGCGGAGCCGGAGGGGGAGTTCGGCGCGTGGGAGGGAGTCGAGCGACTCCCAGTAGGCGAGACCGTCGGGGTGGGTGATCCGGCCGGCGATCAGCTTGAGGGCGACCTCGGGCCGCTGGGCCAGCCGCTCCAACTGGGCGAGCGCGTGGCGGGTGACGCCCGTCGGCGTGGCGCAGGCGTCGAGGTCGTAAAGCAGGGCGATCCGAAGCGTGCCGGGAATCGGGGGCGTACGCTGGGCGAGGCCGGGGGTCATGGCGTCCCTCGTGGTCGTCGGTTCGATCGCCAGCGATGGTAGGTCCAGGCGGATCGACTGTCAATCGCCAGTCTCCATCCGGGCGACCACGAATCGGAAATGCGGGGATTCGGAATTACGGGGATTCGGAGCAACCACGGAAAACACGAAAGGACACGGAAAAGGGACAGGAGGATTCCAGGAATTCCTTGAATCGGGAAAGGACCAACCATCCCCGTTCCCCAGTTGGACCGAGCAGGGAAAGAGCCGTGTCCGGAACCCCATCCCAACGGTTCTCGATTCTCTGTCTTTTTTCCGTGTCCTTTCGTGTTTTCCGTGGTTGCTCCGAATTCCTGATTCGTGGTTGCTCCGAATTTCTGATTCGTAGTTGATCTTGAATTGCGGGCGGCTCTCCATTGAAAATGACGGGCGAGGCACATCCGTATCGGTCGCGTGGAGAAGGCGAGCATGGAGACGATCGGGAGCCACGGCCTGCGCGACCAGGAGGCCCTCTGGTCGGCCTTCCTCGCGATGGTCGAGGGAGTGGTCGTCGCCGTTGAGCAGGGAGTTCAGGCGCTCTGCGAGGGGCGGTTGGAACTGGTCGGCCAGGTGGGCGACGCCGAGGAACGGTCGGACCGCGAGGAGCATCGGATCGAGGCCGAATGCCTTCGGATTCTGGCGCTTTACGAGCCGGTGGCCTCGGACCTTCGACGGCTGGCGACCATTTTGAAGGTGAGTCGCGATTGCGAGCGGATCGCCGACCGGGCTGACCGGATCGCCCGGAGGGCTCGCAAGCTGGCGACCCGGTTTGGAGGCGCCATCGAGACGCCCGAGGGATTGCATCCGATGGCCCTCGACGTTCTGGCGATGGTCCACGAGGCCCGCGCCCTGCTGGAGGCTCACGACGCCGATCGAGCCCGCGCCCTGATCGCGGCCGACCAGGCCGTCGATCGCCAGTATCGCCAGGTCCGTCGTGCCATCCAGGGCCGGATCGTTGACCAGGCCGACTCGCTGGAAGCCTGGCTCCAGTACCTGGGCGCCGCCCGGAACCTGGAACGCATCGCCGACCACGCGGCCGAGATCGCCCGGATGATCGTTTATCTCGACGAAGGCCATTTCCCGGGCGTCCGGGGGTAAAACCGGAGCGAGGCGGGGGACGGATGGTCAGCTTCGGAGCTTCGCCAGCACTTCGAGCGCCTCGCCGACGTGCCGCCAGGGCTGAAGCTGCGACGAGAAGATGTGGCGGATGATCCCCTGGCGATCGATGAGGTACGTGACGCGTCCCGGGAAGAGGCCGAGGGTGCGGGCGACCTGATAGCGCTCGCGGAGCGAACCGTCGGCGTCGGTGAGCAGGAGGTAGGGGAGTCGGAAGCGATCGGCGAAGCGACGGTGCGAGTCGGGCGAGTCGCTGCTGACGCCGATCACGACGGCGCCGGCGTCCTGGAAGTCAGCGTGGCTGTCTCGAAACGAGCAGGCTTCCATCGTGCAGGCGGGTGTGTGGTCCCTGGGGTAGAAGAACAGGACCACCTCGGCCTTCCCCCGGTAATCCGAGAGGCGGACGAGGGTTCCATCGGCGGCGGGGAGCTCGAAATCGGGCGCGGGATCGCCGACGCGAACGCGGGTGGCGGTCATCACGTGGGGGCCTCGGGGGCGGAGTGATTCAGGAAATCCGGTCGAGCGGTCTCGGGCCGGGGTCGGGAAGGTGGAGCTGTCGGACGGCCTCGAAGATTCCGATCGAGGCGGCGACGGCCAGGTTCAGGCTTCGGGCCTCCGGTCGAATCGGGATGCGAACCGCCTGGCCAGGTCGATCGTTCAGCCAGGAGGGCGGCAAGCCTCGGCTTTCCGGGCCAAACACGAGTCCATCGCCCGGGGCGAACCGGGCTTCGGTGTAGGGGCGGTCGGCGTGCGTGCTGAACGACCAGAGGCGGTCGCGCCCGAGCGCGGCGACCACCTCGTCGAGGCCGTCCACCACCTTGTAATCGAGATGCTCCCAGTAGTCCAGGGCGGCCCTGCGCAGGTGGCGGTCGTCGAGCCGGAATCCCAGCGGACGGACCAGCCAGAGGACCGCCCCGGCGGCGACGCACGATCGACCGATCGCCCCGGCGTTCGCCGCGATCTCGGGGCGATAAAGGATGACGTGGAGCGAGGGCCCGGGCTCGATCATGAGGCGTGGCCGGCGGCGTGGACCGGCTCGGGATAGGGGCCGTGATGATGGCCCTGGCTGGGGCCCTGACCCTGGCCGTTGCCGATCCCGTGGCCGTTCGCGCCTGGGCGGGCGTGGCGGCTGGACTCGTCGTGGGGCTCGGCGGGTTCGGGTTGGTGGTGGTCGTCGTCGTCGTCGTCGAGCGGCCGGGTCGAGGCCGATCGGTCGCTGATCCACTGGATCACGTAGTAGAAGACGGGCGTGAGGAAGATACCGAAGAGGGTCACGCCGAGCATTCCGCTGAAGACGGCGGTGCCGAGGGTTTGTCGCATCTCAGCGCCGGCGCCGGCGGAGATCATCAGGGGGACGACGCCGAGGATGAAGGCGAAGGAGGTCATCATGATCGGACGGAGTCGAAGCTCGCAGGCTTCGAGGGTGGCGGCGCGGGCGGTCGAGCCGGCCTCGCGCTGAGACTTGGCGAACTCGACGATGAGGATGGCGTTCTTGCAGGCCAGTCCGACGAGGACGATGAAGCCGACCTGGGTGAAGATGTTGATGTCCATCCTGGCGAGGTTCACGCCGACGATGGAGCAGAGCAGGCACATGGGGACGACCAGGATCACGGCCAGGGGCAGCGACCAGCTTTCGTACTGAGCGGCGAGGACGAGGAAGACCAGGATCACGGCGAGGGTGAAGGCGAAGACGGCGGTGTTCCCGGTTTGAAGCTGGAGCAGGGCGAGCTCGGTCCACTGGGATCGCATCGCGGTGGGAAGCTCCTGGTCGACCAGGGATTCCATGGCCTGGATGGCCTGTCCCGAGCTGACCTGAGGGGCGGGGTTGAGGTTGATGGTGGCGGAGGGATACATGTTGTATCGGATGATCATGACGGGCCCGCTGACGTCTCGGACCGAGGCGACGCTGCCGACCGGGACCATGTTGCCCGAGGCGTTCCGCACGCGAAGGGCGACGAGATCGGCGATCTGCTTGCGGAAGTTGGACTCGCCCTGAACGTTGACCTGCCAGGTCCGGCCGAAGAGGTTGAAGTCGTTGACATAGAGCGAGCCGAGGTAGACCTGCAAGGTGTTGAAAAGCTCGGCGATCGAGACGCCGGCGAGCTTGGCGCGGTCGCGGTCGATGTCGAGATAGAGCCAGGGGGTGTTGGCCCGGAAGCTGGTGAAGAGGCCGGTGAGAAGGGCGGAGTGCGGCGGCTCGGAGGAGTTCGCGACGATCCGGTTGGCGACCGATTCGAGTTCCTCGGAGCCGAGGTCGCCGCGGTCCTCGACGACCATTTTGAAGCCGCCGGCGGTCCCCAGTCCATCGACGGGCGGAGCCTCGAAGACGTTGACCGTTCCGTCGCGGATCTCGGACTCCAGGGCGAGCTTGAGCCGATCGGCGATCACGGGACCGGTGAGGCCCTCGGTCGCTCGATGGTGGAACTCGTCGAGCATGACGTACATGGCGCCGAAGTTGGGGGCGTTGGCGTTCATGAGGATCGACTGTCCGGCGATGGCGAGCGTGTGCGAGACGCCCTCTTCCTTCAGGGCGAGCTTCTCGACGGCCGCCATGACCTTCTGGGTCCGTTCGAGCGAGGAGGAATCGGGGAGCAGGACGTTGATGAGCAGGTAGCCCTTGTCCTGGGGCGGGATGAAGCCGGTGGGGGTCTGAGTCATCCCCCAGTAGGTCATCACGAGGAGTCCGCCGTAGAGGAGCAGGACCAGGGCACTGATGCGAAGGAGGCCGCCGACGGCCCGGGGATAGGCCGAGGTGGCGACGTCGAAGGCCCTGTTGAAGAGGAAGAAGATCCAGCCGAAGATTCGGTTAAGGAGGCCGCTGACGGCCCAGCCGGCGAGGATTCCGGCGGCCAGTCCGAGGAGCCTGGCGGAGGACTCGGCGGAGGTCCACCTCGTGGCGAGGTTGGCGTGGAACTCTCTTGAGGCGAGCCAGGCGGGGATCTCGGGGCCGAGGAACGCGTATCCGGCCCAGCCGCCCACGGCGACGAAGGCCGGCCAGGGAAGGGCCTGGAAGACGCCCTTGACCCTCGGCTTGAGCAAAAGGGCCGCGAGGGCGGGGCTGAGGGTCAGCGAGTTGAAGGCGGAGATCACCGTCGAGGTGGCGATGGTCAGGGCGAACTGGCGGTAGAACTGGCCGGAGATCCCGGTGATGAAGGCACAGGGGACGAAGACGGCGGTGAGGACGAGTGCCACGGCGATCACGGGAGCGGAGACCTGGCTCATCGCGGTGAGGGTCGCGGCGTGGGGGCTGAGGCCGTGCTCGATGTGGTGCTCGACGGCCTCGACGACGACGATGGCGTCGTCCACCACGATCCCGATCGCCAGGACGAGTCCGAAGAGGGTGAGGTTGTTGAGGCTGTAGCCGAGGGCGGCCATCACGGCGAAGGTCCCGATGATGGCGACGGGCACGGCGACCAGCGGAATCAGGGCCGACCGCCAGTTCTGGAGGAAGAGCAGAACGACGAAGGCGACGAGGATCACGGCGTCGCGAAGGGTCTTGAAGACCTCGTTGACCGACTCGGTGATAAACGGCGTGGTGTCGTAGGCGATCGCGTAGTCGAGGCCCTCGGGGAATCGGTCCTTGAGCTCGACCATTTTCTCGCGGACGAGGTTGGCGACCTCAAGGGCGTTGGAGCCGGGTCGCTGGTAGATCGAGAGGGCGACGGTCGGCTTGCCGTCGAGGGTACAGGCCTGGTCGTATCCCTGGGCGCCGAGCTCGATCCGGCCGACGTCTCGGAGGCGGACGACGCCGCCCTGGGCGTCGGTCTTGAGGATCATCTCGGCGAACTGGTCGGGGTCCTTGAGTCGGCCGAGGGTGGTGATCGGAAGCTGAAACGCCTGTCCGGCGGGGACGGGAGGCTGGCCGAGCTGTCCGGCGGCGACCTGGATGTTTTGCTCGTTGATCGCGTTCACGACGTCGGAGCTGCTCAGGCCGCGGAACGACATTTTCTCGGGGTCGAGCCAGACGCGCATGCTGTAGTTGCGCTGGCCGATGTAGGTGATGTCGCCGACGCCGTCGAGCCGGGCGAGCTCGTCGCGAAGCTGGATCGTCGCGTAGTTGCTGAGATAAAGGTTGTCGCGGGAGTTGTCGGGCGAGAAGACGTTGACGATCATCAGGATGCTGGGCGACTTCTTCTTGACGGCCACGCCGCGTCGCTTGACGAGGTCGGGCAAGATCGGCTCGGCCAGCGATTCGCGATTCTGGACGAGGACCTGGGCCATGTTCAGATCGACGCCCGGCCGGAAGGTGACGGTGAGGGTGTACGTGCCGTCATTGGTACATTGCGAGGACATGTACATCATGTTCTCGACGCCGTTGACCTGCTGCTCGATCGGAGCGGCGACGGTATCGGCGACGACCTGGGCATTGGCGCCCGGATAATAGGCCGAGACCTCGACGGTCGGCGGAGTGATCTCGGGATACTGGGCGACCGGGAGGCTGAAAAGGCTGATCCCGCCGGCCAGGGTGATCACGATGGAGAGCACCGAGGCGAAGATCGGCCGATCGATGAAGAAGCGAGAGAACACGGGAAGATCACTCCTGTTCCACGAGCTCGAGCGACTCGGATTCGGTCGAGGGAGCGGGTTCCGCCGGGGAGTCCGACTCGGGACGTTGGGGTCGC
This sequence comes from Planctomycetales bacterium, assembly GCA_027449865.1. Classification (GTDB taxonomy): domain Bacteria; phylum Planctomycetota; class Planctomycetia; order Isosphaerales; family Isosphaeraceae; genus JAKAUH01. Next base: position 12,046 of record DAIDKV010000253.1, on the reverse strand, counting down.
GTCCAGGAGGCCGGCGACGCCGAGGACGGCTTCGACGGCGACCGCAAGGAGCGAACGACGTGGAAGATCAAGATTGGGGGAAAGCACAGGCCGACGACCGCCAGCAGGGTGTACCGCGAGACCGCCTGAACGCGGCTCGACGCGAAGAGGCTGGACTCGCTCACGCGGTCGATCAGGTAGAAGAAGACGGGCGTCAGCAGGATGCCGAAGAAGGTCACGCCGAGCATCCCGCTGAAGACGGCCATCCCGAGTGAGCTTCGCATCTCAGCGCCGGCGCCGTGGGCGAACAGCAGCGGAAGGACGCCCAGGATGAAGGCCATCGAGGTCATGATGATGGGCCGGAGGCGGAGGCGGCAGGCTTCGAGGGTGGCCTCTCGGATCGAGTGGCCGGATCGCCGGATCACCTTGGCGAACTCGACGATGAGGATGGCGTTCTTGCTCGCGAGGCCGACCAGCACCACCAGGCCGATCTGGGTGAAGATGTTGATCTCCATTCCGGCGGCGTTCACGCCGACGAGAGCCCCCAGGATGCAGAGCGGGACCGAGAGGATCACCGCGAGCGGCATCGACCAGCTTTCAAACTGAGCGGCGAGGACCAGGAAGACCATCACGATCGAGAAGGCGAAGACGATCATCGCGGTGTCGCCGGCCTGGAGTTCGAGGTAGGCCAGCTCGGTCCACTCGAACGACATCGACTTGGGAAGCTCGGATCGGGCGAGCTCCTGCATCACCTCGATGGCCCGGCCCGAGCTGATCCCCGGGCGGGCGTTCCCGTTGATCGAGGCCGCGGGGTACATGTTGTATCGAGTCAGGACGAGGGGACCGTTGATCATCCGGACATCGGCGACCGCGCCGATGGGGACCATGGTCCCGCCCGAGTTGCGGACCCGAAGGCGGCGGATGTCGTCGAGCTGGTCGCGGTACTTCGCCTGAGCCTGGACGATCACCTGCCAGGTCCGGCCGAAGAGGTTGAAGTCGTTGACATAGAGCGATCCCAGGTAAATTTGAAGGGTCTGAAAGACATCGGCGAGGCGAACGCCCTTGAGCATCAGGGCGGTTCGGTTGACGTCGAGGTAGACCTGGGGAACATTGGCCCGGAAGACGGAGGTGTTGCCGCCCGGGACAAGCTGGGGCTGGTGGTTGGCGAGATCGACGAGGTTTTCGACCTGGACCTGGAGGGCGGCGGGCCCGTTGTCGCCGCGGTCCTCGACCATCACCAGGAAGCCGCCGGCGCGTCCGACGCCGCGGACCGGAGGCGGGCCGAAGATCATGATGGTGGCGTCGGGGATTTCCTTGCCCAGGATGCCCCGAAGCTTGTTCATGATGACTTCGTAGTAGAGCTCGGGGGACTTCCGCTTGTCGAAGCCCTCGAGGGTGCAGAACATCGTGCCGAAGTTCGAGCCGAAGGCGCTGAGCAGGAGAGACTGACCGGCGATCCCGACGGTCGCGGCGACGCCGGGGAGCGGTCGAGCCAATTCGTTGATCCGGTCGATCACGGCCTGGGTGCGTTCGAGCGAGGCGGAGTCGGGGAGCTGGATGTTGATGAGCAGGTAGCCCATGTCCTGCGAGGGGATGAAGCCGCGCGGGGTCCCGGTGAAGGTGGCGAGGGTTTTGGCCTGCTCCACGGCGAATTGGGCGCCCCGCTTGATCTTCGACAGGGCGCTCGACTCGGGGACGTTCCAGGCTTCAAGCTTCTGGCCGGCCTGGTGGAGCAGGCCGCGTGGCGCCTTGCTGGGATCGGGCGGGGGCTGATAGAGGCGATCGCGGAGGGATTGGGGCGTTCCGTTGTAGAGGAAGAGGGTGAAGGCGAGCAGGCCACCGTAGGCGAGCAGGACCCGGCCGAACCGCTTGAGCATCCAGCCGACGAACCGGGCGTAGCCGTTGGAGGTCGCCGTGAAGCCTCGATTGAAGAGGTCGAAGATCACGCCCAGAATCCGGTTGGAGGGCAGGACGACCACGAGCCCGCCGAGAACGCCACCAAGAAGGCCGAGGGTCAGGATCGCCCGATCCCGGCTGAGCCCGGCCTGGATCGCCATCTCGATCGCCGAGGAGGCCATCGCGAGGAACCGGCCGGATTTCTCGGTGCCGGGGCCGGCCAGGTGCTCGTGGAGGTAAGGAACGAGCCAGGCGTAGCCGGCCCAGGCTCCGACCATCGCGTAGGCGACCGAGGGGAGCGGCTCGTGGTGGCCCTTGCGCTTCGGACGCAGGAGCTTCGCCGCGAGCGCGGGGCTGAGGGTCAGGGAGTTGAGGGTCGAGATCACGGTGGAGGAGGCGATCGTCAGGGCGAACTGGCGGAAGAACTGGCCGGTGATCCCCGTGATGAACGCGCAGGGGATGAAGACGGCCGAGAGCACGAGTCCCACGGCGATCACCGGCGCCGAGACCTCGCCCATCGCCTTGATGGTCGCGGCGCGGGGTCGGAGGCCGTGCTCGATATGGTGCTCGACGGCCTCGACGACGACGATGGCGTCGTCGACCACGATCCCGATCGCCAGGACGAGTCCGAAGAGGGTGAGGTTGTTGAGGCTGAAACCCATGGCGAGCATGACGGCGAACGTGCCGACGATCCCGACGGGGACGGCGACCAGCGGGATGATCGCCGATCGCCAGTTCTGAAGGAAGACCAGGACGACGAGGGCCACGAGGACGACCGAATCGAGGAGCGTTTTGAAGACTTCCTGGATCGACTCGCGGATGAAGGGCGTGGTGTCGTAGCGGACCTCGTAGTCGATCCCCCTGGGGAACTCCTTTTTGAGTTCCTCCATCTTGGCCTTGACGAGGTCGGCCGTTTCGAGGGCGTTGGCGTCGGGAAGCTGGAAGACGGCGAGGTTGGCGACCGGGTGGCCGTTGACCTTGGCGTTGGTGTCCTGGTTCTTGGCGCCGAGTTCGACGCCCGCGACGAGCTTTCCGTTGGCGTCTCGGTGGGGACTGACGAGGTCGCGAACGCGGACGTAGCGGCCCTCGGGGGTGGTCTTGACGATGACGTTGGCGAACTGATCGGTGGTCTTGAGCCGGCCGAGGGTGTCGAGGGTGATCTGGGTTTCCTGCCCCTCGAAGGCGGCGGTCTGTCCGAGCTGTCCGGCGGCGACGGGGATGTTCTGCTCGCGAAGGGCCGCGACGACGTCGCCCGCGGTCATGTTGCGGATGGCGAGCTTGTCGGGATCGAGCCAGATTCGCATGCTGTAGTCGCGCTGACCGAACATCCGGACCTCGCTGATCCCCGGGAGCCGGGAGAGCTCGGGCTGGATGTAGAGCTGGGCGTAATTGCTCAGATAGAGCTGGTCGTAGGTGCCGTCCGGGGAGAAGACGCCGCAGGCGAGCAAGATGTCGGGCGACTGCTTCTTGGTGGTCACGCCGGTCGCCTTGATGACATCGGGCAACAGCGGCATCGCCAGCGCGACCCGGTTCTGCACCAGGACCTGCGCCAGGTTCATGTCGATCCCGTGGCGAAAGGTGACGGTCAGGCTGTAGTTGCCGTCGTTGGCCGAGGTCGAGGACATGTACATCATGTTCTCGACGCCGTTGACGAACTGCTCGATCGGCGCGGCGACGGTCTCGGCGACGACCTGGGCGCTGGCGCCTGGATACTGGCAGGTCACGCTGACGGTCGGCGGGGCGATCGGTGGATACATCGAGATCGGCAAGGCCCAGAGAGCCAGGCCGCCGGCGAGCGTCACGGCGATCGAGAGGACCGTGGCGAAGATCGGTCGGTCGATGAAGAATCGCGAGAACACGGGCGTCGCTCGCTCCCTGGTTGCGCCTCGGGCGGAGTGCCCGAGGGATCGTCGGTGGGGTGATCGGGATGAACGACCCGAAACCCAGGAATCCACCCCACTCCATTTGCCATCACGCGATTCGTCTTCTGACCGATGCCCGAATCTGGTGGTCGATCGCGAGCGGGGTGGCGATCGGTTGCGTCTCACCGATTCGGGAATCGTCGATCGTCTCTATTCCGATTCCCGAGAGAAGCCTCAAGCCGGCTGCTGTCTCAGGCCGGTCGGCGCTCTCTCCTGGCGTGCCTGGAGTCTGTTGCGGGCAGGAGGCGTGGCGGGCGGCCCTGTCCCCGGGCCCGAGGGACGCTCGGTTTTCGGCACGGCCTTCCGCGCGGGAGCCGGCTTCGCCTCGGCCTTCTCGGCGGCTGGAATCGAGTCGCCGCGATACGGCTGGCCGATGACCTCGATTCCGTCCTTGAGCCGCTGCATCCCGGATCGAACGACCCAGTCGCCTGGTTGGATTCCCTTCTCGACTTCGCGGTAGCCCTCTCGAAGAACGCCGACCTCGCCGACGTTGCTCCGGATGGCGACGCAGATCGGATGGCCCTCCTTGTCCTTCATCGGTTGGCCGTCCTTGCCCATCTTCGGCTTGAGCACGAAGACGTACCTCTGCCCCTGGTCGGAGGCGAGCGACTGCTCGGCGATCATCGTCGCCGAGTGGGGCTCGCCGATCTGGAGCCGAACCCGGACGAAAAGCCCCGGGACAATGAACCGATTCCCGTAGGCGTCGGCCGGGTTCTGGATCGTCGCCCGGAACCGGAGCGTTCCGGTGTTCAGGTCCACCTTGTTGTCGGTGAAGTCGACGATCCCGTGGTGCGGGAACTCCGGCTCGTCCGAGAGGGCGATGTCAACCGGAACCGCCTTCATCCCCTGGGCCTGGAGCTTTAGCTTGCCCGACTGCATCAGCCGCTTGATCCGGAGCATCGCCTGTTCGTGAACGTCGAAGTAGACGTAAAGCGGGTCGAGGCTGACCACGGTCGTCAGCACGCTCGAATCGGCCTTCACCAGGTTGCCCGGATCGACCATCCGCCGGCTCAGCATCCCGTCGATCGGCGCCGTGACCTCGGTCCATTCCAGGTTGAGCCGGGCCAGGTCTCGGTTGGCCTTGGCCACCTCGAGGTTGGCCTCGGCCTCCTCGAAATCGGCCTTGTAGCGGTCGTGCTCTTCCTGGCTGACCGAGTTGCGCCGGAGCAGATTCTTGGCACGATCGTACTCCTTCCGAAGCCGATCGAGGTGTGCCTCATACTGCTTCACCGTTCCCTCGGCGCGGTCGAGATCGGCCTTGTACATCCGGGGGTCGATCTCGAAGAGCTTGTCGCCCTTGCGGACCATGGTGCCATCCTTGAAATAGACGCGGGTCATGTAGCCGGAGACCCGCGCCAGGACCTGCACCGAGTAGGGCGTATCGATGTCGCCCGGGAACTCCTCGTAATCGGTGACCTCGCGGACGATCGGCGAGTCATAAACGGCAATGGGCGTCTGTCGCATCGGTTGCGACTTGGCCTGCTGACATCCGGTCGAGGCCGCGGCCGTCGCGAGCAAGGGGATCGAGAGCAGAACCCACTGGAATCGCCTCATGATCGTTCGTGCCCGAGAAAGGCCCGCTCCGGTTGGTCGTATCACTGGTCTCGTCCGTGGTCGTCGATCGCCCGGCCAGGAACCGCCGACGCTCCTCATCGCTGAGAACGCCCGCGAAGATGACGTCCAGGATCTCGCGAGCCTGGACCTCGGCCGGAGCCGGCTGGCCATTGAAAAAGTTCGTCACCATGATCCCGTAAAGGACGTTGCTCAGCACGGTCGAGATCCGGTCGACCGGCATCTCACGCATCCGTCCGGCGTCCATCAGGCTCCGGTAGAGCTGCTTCCACCGCTGAATGTTGATCTCTCGGTGCTCGAAGTAGGTCGGCCGCTTCCGATCCTTGAAATGGGCCCGCTCCTGGATCAGCAGTTCCACGAACGCCGGATGATCGGCGAAGAACTGCAAGAAGGTGGCCACCCCCCGCTCAATCCGCTCCAGCCCGTCCTCAACGCCCAGGACATTGGCACTGATGCACTCCTGCATTTTCCGCATCACGCGATCCGTCGCGGCCAGAAAGAGCGCTCTCTTGCTGGGAAAATGCCGATAGAGCGTCCCCTTGCCGACCCCCAGCCGCTCCACCAGCCGCTGAGTGACCGCGTCCGAGAAGCCCTGCTCGGCAAAAAGCTCCGTTGCTGTCTCGAGGATCTCCTCGCGACGCGCCAGGTTCGCTTCCTCCGAACAACACCGCGTTTTCTTCTCCGTTCCGCTCTCGCCCGTCATCTCCACCTCATTGGAATCGGACTGACCGGTCAGTCCACATTGTATTCGGCGATATTCCGTGGTCAACGGCCCTAGAAAGGGAATTCGCGGAATGGTCATCTGGCCGACAGGTGTGGTCTCAGGAAGTCCGAAAGGCTTCGGCGCGTCGGGCGAGGCGAGCGGCCTGTCGTGCGAGGGCCTGTTCGAGGGCGAGTCGGTCGGAGTCGGAGGAGATGAGCAGGGGTGGGACGGGTCGAGGTCGGCGGTGGACCTCGTCGAGGGCGACATAGAGGGCGTAGCCGAGGGCGACGCGGCGGGGTTCCGGTCGGTCGTAGGGTTCGGCCTGGATTTCGATTCGGGTTTCGATGGAGGTCCGGCCGACGTAGGAGACCTCGGCGACGATCTCGATTCGCTCGCCGACGTGAACGGGGTCGAGGAACATCATCGAGTCCATGGCGGCGGTCGCGACCTGGCCTCGGCCGGCGTGCCGGAGGGCGGCGACAGCCCCGCATTCATCGGCGAGCTTGAGGAGGACGCCGCCGTGGATTGTGCCGAAGGCGTTGGCGTGGCCGGGCTCGGTAAGGATCGCCAGCCGGATCCGAGAGGCCGACGCCGGTCTCGGTTCGAGATGCATTGCTTCCATCAACGATCCTCCGACATCGCCTCCCGGTCTCTGGGCGCCGCAGTCGATTCTATGTAGCCTGGGCAATGCCCGCGGGTCGAGCGATGGCGGGCATTACCCCTGGGAGCCTTCGGGACCGTCCGCCCCATGATCGAGGACCGCCTGATCGAGCGTGTCGAGCCCGTCCTGCACGAGCTGGGGTCGGTCCGCGAGCCGGGCGAGTCGTTCGCCTCGCCGGCGCTCGACGTGCTGGGATACTACCCGCGGAGTGTCCGGCTGAGCCGGATTCCGTTCCTGGGCCGGGCACTCGGCCTGGTGATGGTCGCTCGCCAGCCGGTGGACATCGAAGGAACCCTCGAGGGCTATCAGCGACTTCTGACCCGGATGGCGATGGCGGCCAACGGCCGGTATCCGCCTCGAACAGGGTGGGTTCTCGGCCTCTCGGCGGTGGTTCTCACCCCCGAGCCGATCCAGCCCGAGGACGACGCCATGCTCGCCCGGGCGCTCGACGTCCGACTTCGACGGATGCGATCGGTCCCGTTCGGCCTCTTCCGGATCAACCTGGGGCAGGAGGCCATGGCGATGGCGATCCGAGAGAGTCCCGGCGGCCTCTTCCCCGAGCCTGCCCGGCTGGGGGACCTCCTCTGCGAGCAATTTCGACGCTACCTCCCCCCCATGGCGATCTAGCGGAATCCGACGTTTTTTTCCAATCCTGGGAGCCACACAACCATGTCGCGTCGGAGCCTCGTTTCCCTGGCTGGGGCGCTCGTTGCCCTGTCGAGCGTCGAGACCATCCCGTCGAGAGCCGAGACCTGCCTCTCGCCCTACGTGAAGCGGCTGGATCGCCAGGAGAAATACCTCTACGTCTTTTGCGTCGACGCCGACGCGAAGGATAACGACTTCGTCGCGGTGGTGGATGTCGACCCGGACAGCGAGACCTTCGGGACGATCCGGGAGCGGCTCGATCTGGGGACGAAGGGGAATGAGACGCACCACTGGGGCTTTACTGACGATCGCTCGCGGATCTGGGCGGGCGGGCTCTTCTCGAGCCGAATCTGGATTCTGGACGTGAAGACCGACCCCGCGCACCCTCGGATCGAGAAGGTGCTCGAAGACATCCCTGCGAAGGCGGGCCTGACGGGTCCGCACACGTACTATGCCCTGCCGGGCCGGATGCTGATCAGCTTTCTGGGCTCGGGCGAGGGCGGGCTACCGGCGGGGATGGCCGAGTTCACCAACGACGGTCGCTTCATCCGCCGGATCGAGCATCCGGCCGAGGCGCCCTATGCCTACGACCTCGCGGTGAAGCCGGGTCTGAACCGGATGGTCAGTAGCAGCTTCACGCCGATGAGAAACTACCGCAAACCGATGGCGCGGATGGACCTGAAGGACTTCGGCCGCGAGATGATCGTCTGGGATCTGAAGGAACGCCGACCGCTCCAGGTGGGTCGGACCGGAGCGGCCCCGCTGGAGGTCCGCTGGAGCCTCAAGCCCGAGAACAACTACGGCTTCACGAACTGTGCGCTGGATAACTCCATCTGGATGTTCCGGGGCAACAACGGTGGCTCGTACGAGTTCAAGAAGGCGTTCGAGACGGGTGCGATGCCCGTGGACCTCCGCCAGAGCCCCGACGACCGATTCCTCTACGTGAGCTGCTTCGCCGATAACCTGATTCAGCAGTGGGACGTCTCCGACCCCGATCATCCGAAGCTCACCAGCACCGTCTCGCCCTGTGTCGAGCCGAACATGATGCACGTGACCGGCGACGGCAAGCGGATGTACGTCACGAACTCGCTGTTGAGCACGATGGATCACGCCGGACGGTTCTACGTCAGGCTGGTCCACATTGGCGTAAATGGAATGCAGGTCGATCCTTTCTTCAACATCGACCTCAACAAACTCCCAACGGGACCGGCTCGTGGTCATGACATGCTGCTTAACTGATACATCGTCTGAGTGAACCGGGGGTAACATGAGTCGGTTACCCGATCCCTGGACCGAAGCTTCTTTCTGGACAACGTGTTAACGACAGGCAGCCGGTCGGCCTCAGCGGGGCGGAACTCGGCGTTCCCGACCTTGATGGCCGAGGCGTTCGCCCGAGCCTTCTCGACCATCGGCACCGTCATGTCCTCGCCGATAACGCAGGCGGTCGGCCCGACCCGACGGGCGGTGAGGAGGCTCTCCATCCCGGCCCCGCAGCCGAGGTCCAGCACGTCCTCGACCGCCCGCATCCTGTCGAGGTCCAGCGGGTTGTCAACATCAACGAAGAACTCTGTCGCCTGGGACGAAAGGGCATCGATCCTGGCGGTGTCGTGGCCAAACCCCACGGATATTTCCGTGCCGACCCAGGAGTCGGGCGATCCCACCGACGCGCGCAAACTCACCGTACCTATGACCCGCCTGCTCCGCGGGCTGAGGTCCTGCGCCGCGATGTCAGGAACGTCGCCGAAACGGGCGGCCGATTCCAGAAAACTCTGGCGCATGGCCATGCTGGCCGAAGTTGTCGCTTTCTTATTGAGAACGTGACTCAACGTCGCGGAGGTCACGGCGCGGGCAAGAGTCTGTGAGAGCGGCTGTCGCGTCGGGGGCCATCTCCCGGATCTGGCAGAGAGGGGAAGCGAGGCCCCCCACCAGGACGCGATCGCCCCGCCCGGCCTCACTCGTGGTCGAGTCCGTTGGCCGGCCTTTATTCCAGGACCGAGGAGCACCGTAATGAGAGCAGCGTCGATGGCCCTGCTGTTGTTGCCGCTGATCGCCGGCCGGATCGCGCTGGCGCAGGCCGCGCAGCCCCCGACCGCGCCGGCCCAGGCCGCGCCGGCGGTGGAGGATTTCAAGCCGGCGTCGTCCAACCAGGGCGGCAAGGCGTATCCCCAGGTGAACTCCGAGCGCCGCGCCCGCTTCCGCATCCTCGCGCCCCAGGCCCAGAGCGTGCGGGTGCCCGAGTGGGGCGGAATCACCCTGACGAAGGGCGAGGACGGCGCCTGGGTCGGCACCACGCGGCCCCTGGACGAGGGGTTTCATTACTACCGGATCAACATCGACGGCGCCGATGTCCCGGACCCCGGCAGCAGGTCCTTCTACGGCGCCGGCCGCTGGGGCAGCGCCATCGAGATCCCGGCCCAGGACGAGGACTTTTATGCCGTCAAGGACGTCCCGCACGGCCAGCTCCGCCAGAGCCTCTACTTTTCTAAGAGCACCAACACCACGCGCCGCTGCTTCGTCTACACGCCGCCCGATTATGAGAAGGACACCGGGACACGGTATCCTGTGCTGTACTTGCAGCACGGCGCGTTTGAGGACGAGACCGGGTGGGGGAACCAGGGCCGAGCGAACCTGATCATGGACAACCTCATCGCGGCGGGAAAGTGCAGGCCGTTCCTCATCGTGATGGACAACGGCGGCAACAACTTCGCCACCGGCCCGCGCCCCGGCGCCCCCGGCAAGGCCGCCAGCAAGGCCCCGGGCAAGGCCGCCGGCCGCCCGAGGTTCGACTTCTCCGCCTTCGCGAAGATCATGACCGGGGAGCTGATCCCCTTCATCGACGACAACTATCGCACTCTCGCCGATCAACCTCATCGTGCCATGGCGGGGCTCTCGATGGGCGGCGGGCAAACCCGGCAGATCACCCTGGCCAACCTCGACAAGTTCTCACACATTGGGCTCTTCAGCGGCGGCAGCATCGCGGCGAATGACCCCGCGCTGGCCGACCCGTCGTCCTTCAAGCAGAAGGTCAAGGTGCTTTTCGTCAGCTACGGCAGCAGGGAGAACACCGCCGCGGCCAAGGCGAACCACGAGGCGTTGGAGAAGTTGGGCATCGAGAACACCTACTACGAATCCCCGAACACGGCCCACGAGTGGCAGACCTGGCGGCGGAGCCTCTACCAGTTCGCGCCGCTGCTGTTCCGGGATAAGTCGGACTCCCAGTCCGCGCAGGCTCGCTAACCGCACCCGACCAGGAGCGAGCGATGGTGTACTACCGACCTCCTGCGGATGGCCAGGGAAGGCCCCGCCTTCGACGTCTCGGGCTCGCGGTGCTGGTCCTTCTCGGAGGCCGGTCGGCCGTTGCGGTCGAGCCGGCCCCTCCCGACGGCGCCTTCGTCGGCGACTACTGCATCGGCTGCCACAACGAAGTCAGCAAGAAGGGCCGGCTCGACCTGACCGGCCTGGAGTTCGACCCCGGCGACCCCGCCAACCTGGCGGTCTGGATCAAGGTCCACGATCTCGTGCAGGCGGGGGAGATGCCGCCCAGGAATCGGCCCCGGCCGGACGCGGCCCGACAGAAGGACTTCGTCGAGAGCCTGGCGCGGTCGGTCGCCATCGCGGAGCGGGCGGCCCTCGTCGGCGAGGGCCGCGCGACCCGGCGCCGGCTCAACCGCCACGAGTACGAGAACGCCCTCCGAGACCTCCTCGGCGTCCCCTGGGCCCAGATCGCCGACCAACTGCCCGAGGACGGCGAGGCCCATCACTTCAACAAGAGCGCCGAGGCGCTCGACATCTCTTACCTCCAGATCGCGCGGTTCATGGAATCGGCCGACCACGCCATGCGGTTGGCCATGGCGGCGCGGCTGGTCCGGCCGGCGAGGACGACCCTACGGTTCTACGCTCGCGACGAGCGGAGCCTGCGCAACTGGTGGCCGCGCGAGAACGGGACCCTGCCCGACCGGCTCTCGTTCCCCGTGCTCGACGGCCACGCCCAGCCGGACGTGCGCGCCGGCAGGGCCCCGGCGACCAGCCCGGAGTCGCGGGAGCGCGAGGCGGTCGGCAAGGTATCGAGCATCTTCAGCGACGCGGGAGGCTACGGCTGGAGCGGCTGGCGGGCGCCGGTCGCGGCGCGGTACAGGCTGCGGATCGCCGGCTACACGATCTGGGTGGCCGGCGGCGGGGTCGCGCGCTGGTTCTACGAGGGCCAGGGGGCCGCGAAGGCGCCGGTCTATCACACGCTCCTCTGGCACCGCCCGAACCTGGACGAGGTCTACCCCGGCCGTCGCAACGAGCCGATCGGCGTGTACGCCGTCGGCGGCGGGCAGACGCGCCCGATCGGCGCCCTCGATTTCACGCCGAGGCCGACGGTAGGCGAGATCGAGGTCTTCCTGCTGGCGAACGAGGTCGTGCGGACCGACGGCTCCCGCCTCTTCCGCGCGCGGGTCAACGGCACCGACGAGCAGTACGTCAATCCGCTCGCGACCGAGGATGGCATGCCGGGCTACGCCATTCAGTGGATCGAGGTCGAGGGTCCGCTCGACGACGAACCGACCGCCTTCTCCGGATATGAACGGCTCTTCGGCCGATTGCGGCTGGTGCCGACGAATCAGGCGCGGTCGAGCGTCCTGCTGGAGGTCCCCCCGAGCAAGCCGGCCGGGCCGGGCCCGGCGG
>DAIDKV010000252.1 GCA_027449865.1 Planctomycetales bacterium | reverse complement strand
GTGCCGGCCAATGGATCATCGATTGCAAATCAAATCGTATTGTGATTTGACTGCTGCGAAATGCCGTTTTTCCGGGGATTTTCGCACGTTTCGGCTTGATCGCATTGGCCGAATTGTGGTATACTGGTGTTCCCTTCGGGGCCAGTGGGGCCCCGAAAGGAAATGGCCCGCGCGGCGGCTGGCACCGCCCGCGGACCGTGGCCCCAAGCTGGTAAGGAGCTTGAAGCATGTCCACTGTATCCGCCGCCCCCCGTGCGCGCAAAGCCCGCGCCCCGCGTCGCCCGGCTGTCGAGCCGGTCGTCCCGGCTCCGCCGGTCGCAGCGCCGGCCCGGCCCTCGCCCCGGTTACTCGAGGAAGGTTGGCAGCCCGGCGGTGATGCCCGGGCCGTCGCCCCGGCCCGGCCCGCTGGCCCGGTCGAGCGGCACGGCAAGTGTCAGCTCACTCTCTCCATCGGTGGGGTTGGCTATCGGCTCCGGCCCGTCCCGCCTCCGCCCGGCCTCAAGGTCGTCTGGACCCTCCGCAAGCTCGAAGGGCCGGCGCCCGTCGCCTATGCGGTCGCCAGCGAAGGCCAGGAAATCAAGTGCACATGCCCCGATCATGAGAAGAACGGGGCCCGGTGCAAGCACATCGGGGCCCTGGTCGCCTGCGGCCTGGTCGCCCGGCCGTCGGGGCGGTCGGTGCGGGCCCAGGGCGCCGGGCCGTGCGCCGGGTGCGGGGCCGAGATCAGCCCGGCCGAGAGCTACTCGCGCGCCGTCTTGCTCTGTGGAGATTGCTACGACCGGACGGAAGGGGGTGTCTCATGAGCACCCCGGCCCGTCGGAACGGCCGGCCCGGCGCGTCCCCGCAAGGGGACGGCGCCTCGGCGCCGGCCGACCATGCCCCCGCCTCGCTGGCCGAGGCCATCGAGCACGAGGCCCGCGCCCTGCGCTCGATTGGCGATGAGGTCCACCATCTCATGGCCGACGAACTGGACCGCCTCGCCCAACTGGTCCGTTGGACCGGCGCGACCACGGCGGTCGAGCATCGCGACCGGTTGCTCGCTCTCGACGAGAACCGAGACGCGGACCTGGCCGCCCGGGAATGGCACGAGGGCTATCGGGCCGGTCGACGCGACGGCCGGAATCTGGCCTTCGACGAGATCAGCCTGGTGTTGCGGCGCGGTGCTTTCCTGTCCGCCGCCGATCGAGCCGCCCTCCGCTGAGAGCGGCCCCCGCCGAACCGAAGGGCCGCTTCCCCCTTCCCCGCCCGGCCGCCTCCCGCGGCCGAGGCGGGCGGGCGGCCTCGTGCCGCCCGGGGGGTCGCGGCGAGGCCCATCCTGTGACGATCCCGCTGGCCTCCTGCCGGCGGAGGAGAGCCCCGCACCATGACCGACCATCACGACGCCCACCACCAGGTCGAGCCGCCCCGCCGCCGTCGGGCCCGCAAGCCGACGCCGATCGGATCGCCCCGGGTCGAGCCCCCCGAGGAGGCCGAGGCCCGCGCCCGGACCGCCGAAGAGAAGCGCCGGGCCAACCTGCGATTCGTGATCGAATTCGCCCAGCGGATCCGCCGGGAATCGGATCTGTACCACTTCACCCACACCAGACGTTGGGATCACCGGCCGGGCCGCTGGACCGCCGAGCAGGTCGAGCAGGCCCGGCAATTCCTGCACGGCTTCCTCCAGCCCGACGGGACGCCGCAACCCGACCCGATCCGCCGGAAAGGACGGTGGCGGGTATGAGCATCCTCGAATACCAGGGGACGAACCACCGGGGCGAGCCGACGCAGCCGAGGGTCGATCTGCTGGCCGTCGGCCGGCTGCTGGACCGGGCCGCCTGCGTCGTCCGGCTGACGGCCGACCGGCTGAAGGTGGCCGGCGAGATCCCCGGGCCGGAGCCGTACCGGGTCGAGGCCGAACTGGTCGCGGCGCTGCGGGAGATCCGGGCGCTGCGCTGCCGCCGCAAGCGACGGATGCGATGGACCCGCGACCTCGATTGACGGACCGATCCGGCGGGCAGGAAGCCCGCCGCCTCCGGCCAGGAAGGCGGTGAAGGCGCCCGCCCGGCCCAACGGGCCGGACCCACCGCCGCCCGCGCCAGGACCACCCCGCGGCGCCCCCTTTCCCTTCTCCCTCCAGCCCCCACCGACTGAGAGCGGGCCGCGGAGCGGCCCCACCGCTCTCTTCCGGCCCCGCGAGCCCCCCCGAGGAATCATGGGGGCGGAGCGGGGCCGGAGGGCCGGCACGACGCCGGCCCCATCCGGGCACGACGCCCAGGCCAACCACCGGCGACTCCGCCGCCGGCATGACGGCCGCCAGGCCGGCGGGACGGCGGCCCGAGCCGGCCGACGCCGATCAGGAGGGGCGATCGGAGCCCGACCGACGGACGCATCACGACCGGCGATCGTTGGTCCGCGTCAGCGTCTCCGGCCCGCTCGAGATGAGCGAACACTCGGCACCTGCACAGGCTGGCGATACCGAGCCTGCGGCTCCAGCATCGGGCTGGATCGGGTGACCGGGGCCGCGAGGCTCCGCACATCGCGGTCGGTGATGGTCCGGAGGCCAAGGGAGTGAAGCTAATCGTCGTCGGCTCCTCGAGGGCTCGTCTGGGCGGCCGACCATCGGATCATGAACTTGGAATCAATGGCACGCCTCAACTGATCCGGATGCGCGAACGCTGTCCGATAATTGAGGCTCAGGCTGAGCGCAGTGCCGGAGAGGATCTTATCTTCCTTGGTGATGAATCCGGAGGCGCCCATCAGCAGTGTTGTTGCAAGTATCTCGAAATCCTCACTCGGGACGAGGGTGGTCAAGGCAAGCTCTTGTTCCAACGCGAAGACCTTCTGAGTATTCGACGGATCAAGTCCAAACACTTCATGTGGAGTAATTAATAACATTTGATCATTAATTGTTTCAAAGACCCGCTGGCAGAATCCAGTCAACGCGAACTTCCAAGCAGCGAATCGAGAACGAACATCGATGTCTTTATAAAGAGCGTCTCGCTCCTGGGGGATGATGAGCTCAGACATCTCGGACGCGCGTTCGCTCCAATCGACGTCCCGCCACTCCTCACAAATCCCGAACATCCAGTAGACATTGTGCCTGCTCGACGAATCCGGCAATTCTCGCAGGATTCGCTCGCCCTCCTCGATGCCGCCGGGAAAGCCAAGCGCTGGGTCCATCCAGGGGAATCGCTTGTCCCCGCGCTTGATGTGGCTGCAGATCTCGTAGAACGACTTTGCGCATAGTGCGGGCCGATAACCCGCATCGCGCAACAGCTCAAAATCCCGACAGGGCTCTCCCCTCAGAAGGGGTGCCAAGTAGCGGCCCTCAATAACATTGGTATCAAATACAACTATCGGCATTTCATTGGAACCGTCAGTCATAGGGGAGGGCCGCCAAGGCATGAAGAGGCATCGAGGTTCCGGATAACGCCCAGACACGAAGGCTAGGCGGATTGTTCGCCAGCATCTCGGGCCACCGATCTGGGGGAGCGATTCGCTTACTCCGCCCCGCCGACGGCTTCCCGGGCCCGTATCGCCAGTCTATCACGGTGACCCTCACCGGGACGGTCGAGGCCCATCCCATTCCGCGCAATCCGCACGACCGGACTGCCGCAAAATTCCTGTCCCGCAAACCATGTGTCAACGATCGACACATGGCATTCGTGCTGTTCCAGTTGCCAAAACCACCCTTCCCGACATTCGTAAGATAGACAATCCTTTCCCTCGTCCTTCGAGGACAAGCCGGCCGACCTCCGCACCGGGTCGAGAACCGCGCATGGTGCTCCGGTCGCACCCCGATGTCCAAGCGGATCAACCACGCCCGAAAGGCCGCCCTCGCCCTGGCGATGGCCGCCGGGCGCACCGTCATCGATTGGGCCCGCGAGAACGACGTCCCCGAACGCACCGCCTATTCCTGGGCCCGCTCCCGCGAGGTCCTCGACCAGGTCGAGGCCATCCGACGCGCCGCCATCGATCGCGCCGTCGGACGGCTCAGCGAGAACGCCATCGTCGCCGCCGACGAGATCACTCGACTCGTCAGGGAGTCCACCTCCGACGCCGTCCGGTTGCAGGCCGCCCGCGCCGTCCTCGCCGACCTCATGGCCATCGCCGATCACGCCGCCTTCGAGCAGCGGCTCGCCGACCTCGAAAGGAGGCTCCGCGATGGCGTCACGCAGTAACATCCTCCGACTCGATCGGATCGCCCGCACCGTCGGGCCGGCCCGGCCGGCGATCGCCGATCGGTCCCCCTGGAACTGGTTCGCCGACTCATGTCCCTGCGGGCTCGCCGCCGGCGATTGCACGGCCCATCCCCGCGCCCGGGCCGCCCAGCGCCCTCCCGACGGCGACTGGCGGACCTGGCTCCTCCTCGGCGGTCGCGCCGCCGGCAAGACTCGCACTGCCGCCGAAATCGTCCGCCACTGGGCCGAGTCCGGACAGGCCCGCCGGATCGGCCTCGTCGCCCCCACCGCCGCCGACTACCGCGACACCATGATCCAGGGGCCCAGCGGACTGCTTTCCATCGCCCCGCCCTGGAACCGCCCGAAGTTCGAGCCCTCGAAACGACGCCTCACCTGGCCCAACGGCGCCATCGCCATCTGCCTCTCCGCCGATCAGCCCGAGCGTGCCCGAGGGTTGCAGTTCGATCGCCTCTGGTGCGACGAACTGTGTGCCTGGTCGCGGCCGCAACGCATGTGGGAAACCGTCCTGCTCTGCCTCCGGCTCGGAGACCAGCCCAGGGCCGTCGTCACCACCACGCCCAGGCCCATCGAGATCCTCACGAGAATCCTCGATGACCCCACCACCCGGCTCTCGAAGGAGACCACCTTCGCCAACGCCCGGCACCTGGCCCCGGAGTTCATCTCCGAGATCGCCGCCATGTACCAGGGCACCCGACTCGGCGACCAGGAGCTGCACGCCGAGATCGTCGACACCTCGGCCGCTGCCCGGTTCCCCTCCTTCGCCGAGGCCCGCCACGTCCTGGAGAAGGCCGAATACGTCCCCGGCCTCCCGGTCCGCCTCGCGATCGATTGCGGACTCTCGCGGCACGTCGGGGCCCTCTTCTTCCAGGTCCGCGAGCGCGAGGGCACCGCGCCGGGGAGCATCCGCCGGATCGTCTCCGTCTTCGGCGATTACTACGCCGTCGACAAAACCTCCGCCGACAACGCCCAGGCCATCAAGGATCTCTCCTACCGCCTCTGCGGCGGCCGGATCGATCGGGCCTACCTCGACCCCGCCGCCACCGCCCGGAGCGGCGTCGGGCCCGCCGCGCGAGGGGAATTCGCCCGCGTCCTCGGCGAGCGGATCACCGAGTGCTGGCCCGTCCATCGCGTCCTGGAGGGCCTCGACCAGGTCGAGATCCTTCTCGGAGCCCCGCCCCGAGAGCCGGATTTGTGGATCCACCCCCGATGCCGGTTCCTCATCGAGAGCTTCATGACCTACCGCCGCGCCGAGAAGCACGGCGAGATCCTCGACGCCCCCGCCGACCCCCAGCACCCGGCCGAGGAGGCCATCGACTCGCTTCGGGGTGCCGTCCGCGTCGCCTTCCCCGAGGGCCGGATCGACCCGGCCCGGTTCCTCCGCCACGACCTCAAGACCGGGTCGCTCCGATAATCCCGAAGACAACCATCGTTCTGATTCTCCGGCCGATCGACCCCGCCGAACCGGCCGCCGGCCGCACCGGGCCGCCGCGCGGGCCGGCCGGGCGGCGTCGCGCCACTCTCAACGCCCGTTGACGGTGATGCCACAATGTGAACCGAGGCGACCGACGGACGGCCGCCCCATCCCAACCGGCGAGGTCGCCCGATGTCCACGCAATCGCCCGCCCCGGCCGACGGCCGCCCCAAGCTCATCGGCCTGGTCCGCGTCTCAACCAAGATGCAGGGAGAATCCGGCCTCGGCCTCGACGCCCAGCGCGCCGCCATCGAGGGCTATCGCGCCATGGTCGGCGGCGTCCTGCTCCGGACCTATACCGAGGTCGAATCCGGGATGCACGACGACATCGAGAGCCGCCCCCAGCTCCGCGCCGCCGTCGCCGACGCCACCCTCGCTCGCGCCCGCCTGGTCATCGCCAAGCTTGATCGGCTCGTCCGCTCGACGTCGGTGATGGACCACATCAAGCGGAGCCGGGTCCAGTTCACCGCCTGCGACAACCCCAACGCCAACGAACTGACGATCGACATCCTGGTGGCCGTCGCCGCCGACGAGGGCCGGCGCATCAGCCAGCGGACCCGCGACGCCCTCCGCGCCTACCGCGACGGCAAGCGCGTCTCCAGGAGGCTCCGCGAGCTGTATCCAGACGGAGTCCCCCCCGAGATCGTCGAGGCCCGCGCCGGCAAGCTGGGCGCCGAGTTGCCGGAGTGCCGGAACCTCCGCGGCGACGCCCAGAAATTAGGGACCGTCGCCGCGGCCGCCGCCCGACGCCGGCGGGCGGCCGAGTCCTATCGCCACCTCGAGCCGACCATGCGCCAGTTCCGGGACGACGGCCTGAGCTTCCAGGCGATCGCCGACCGGCTCAACGACCTCGGCCACCGCACCCGAGGCGATCGCCCATGGAACCGTGGCCAGGTCAAGCGCATCCTCGACCGGACCGCCGGCGAATGACGCGAGGAGTCGAAACGCATCAGCGCTCACCGATTTCGCGCAGATCCAGACCCCATGGTAGGACGGAGGAAGAGTCGGGCCAGGACGACCCGGCCTTCACCCACACCATGGAAGGGCACCATGGACTGCTTACTGACTTTGATTTTGGTCTTCCTGACGTTCCTGTCCCCCAAGGGGCACGAGAAGCTGTCTGAGTGGGCGGCCGAGCTACTGGACGACGAACTGGTTAACTGGCTCAGCCGGCGGAACAAGTAACGGCTGGCTCCGATCTCAGTCAAGCGCATCCTCGACCGCCCCTGCGCCGCCGACCCACCCTGATGCCCAGAGCCCGCTCGGCGGCCGTCCCTGCGGCCACTCGGCCTGTTCCGGCCACCCAGACCCTCCCGGCCCGTTTGACCCCGCCTGACGGCCCCATCTTCCCGGATCGCAACCCTACGACCCGCAGATCCGGCCCGCTCGTTCATGTTTAATATGACTTCTCTTGCGAGGGACCAAATCGCGGAATAGATTATCTAAATTACCCATCCACAGGAGAAGACGCCGCCCCTAACGGTTACGAGGCCCAACGATGTGCCTAACAAATCCAGTGGGTCCGGCCACAAAACCCGAACAGCCCACCCGTTGCATCCCCCACCGCGTCGTGGGAAGATAGCGGGGCATTCAAGCGGAACGGCCGGGAGGTCGAAGCCCCGGCCGGTTCCTGAATGCCTTTGTGCCGACGGTGCAACCCGCCGGCTTGACGTCCCTTCCCCCTTTTAGCGCAAAAGGAACGCCGATAGTGGTATCCTACAGCGCCGAGACGATCCCGCCAAGGGGTCAACGTCGAAGGTACGCGCCTTACTTCCCCGGGAAGGCTGGCTCTCGCCGCCAGGACGGTGCCGCATGAGCGCCGTCGCCCGCCGGGCCCCGGCCCATCGGCCCTGGACCCACTACGTCAACGACCGCTTCTTCGACCGGACCGACCTTGAGCCCAACCTTGAACGGCTCGCCTTCCGCCTTGAGCGGATCGCCCGCGAGAAGCCGTATGGCGTCACCTCCAACGACGAGCTCCTGCAGCAGCTCGGGTGCTCCAGGAACACCCTCGCCGCGCTGCTGAACCGCGGCGAATCACTCGGATGGTTCCGCCGCGTCCTGGTCCCTGGACGCGCCGGACGCGCCACCGCCCGGCTCGGCTTCGTCCTCTTCGTCCGGCCCACCGATCGGCCCGTCGCCACCCCGGAGACCTTCGACCAGGTCGCCGACCAACTCCGCGCTGAGGTTGCCCAGGACCGCCCCCGATCGCGGCCCCAGACCCTCCCCTTCCCCGAGGTGATGCACCGGGAATCAACCGGCCCGGACCCCCGGGAAGAGACACCGGCGGTCCCCAAAAATTGGGCACCGGCGGTCCCCAAAAATTGGGCACCGCCTCCTTGTATAAAGAAAGAGACTTCGAAAAAGACGACGACAGAGACGACCGACGCCGGGTCGTCGTCGTCGTCTTCGAGTCTCGATCCGGAAGGACCGGAGCCCGGAGAGATCCAGGGGCTGGAGGCGATGAATTCCGGGGCCTCGCCGCAACCGGCTCACCCCTCCCCTGCCCCGACTGAACCGCCGCGGTTCACGGTCCCGAGCGAGGCCTCAGGACCGCCGGCGGAGCTGATGGCGGCGGCGGCCGAGTCGGTCCCCGGCGCGAGCCGGGAATGGGTCTCGGGCCTGCTGCGGGGCTGCGGTCCGCATGGCCTGGAGCTGGCGCTGCTGGTGCTGGCGTGGGTCAAACGGCGGCGTCCGGAGCGTCCGGAGCGGTACGCGTGGACGGCGATGTCGGGCTGGTTGAACCGGCTGAAGGCGGGCGAGTTGACGCTGGAGGACGTGCGGGCGGAGGTCCACGGCCGTGCGAACCGCGGCGGTTCACCGCGTCCGTTCGAGGCGTCGGTGTGGCTGGCGCGGCTGGAGTCCCACGGCTGGACGGTGGAGGCGGTGGGAGCGGACCAGGTACGAAGCGTGGAGATCCCGGGCCGGGGCGCGCCGCTGTGGAAGCACCTGCCCGGGGACCTCCTGCAGGAGTTCCGGGAGCACAGGGCGGAGGTGAAGGCGTACGCGCTGGCCCGGGCGTCGGAGCGAGGGAAATCGGTGGCCCTGCGCGCGTGATTCTCGGGGCGCCCCTACTCCGAACCGCTGCGACTCGGGAGGTGGCTCGCCCGTCACTCGGGGCTGAACCGCGGCGGTTCAGTTGGTGTGAGTGGGGTCGCGAACCGCGGCGGTTCACCGGGCTTGGCGAGCCGTGGTTCGACTGAACCGCGGCGGTTCGCTGAGGGAGAGTCATGCCGTGAACCGCGGCGACTCAGCGGACCCGCCCGGTCCCTGGGGATCGATCCGGAGGCTGAACCGCGGCGGTTCAGTTGGTGTGAGTGGGGTCGCGAACCGCGGCGGTTCACCGGGTCAGAGACGGACTG
>DAIDKV010000251.1 GCA_027449865.1 Planctomycetales bacterium | reverse complement strand
GTTCCATCATCTGTCGGAACGCGTCGGGTGTGATGGTCTGGGCGCCGTCGCTCGCGGCCTGCTCGGGGTCTTCGTGGACCTCAACGATCAGTCCGTCGGCGCCGGCTGCGATCGAGGCGCGGGCCATTGGCGGGACCAGTCGCGACTTGCCCGTCCCGTGCGAGGGATCGACGACTACCGGGAGGTGGCTCTTCTCGTGGAGGTAGGGGACCGTCGCCAGCGGGAGGGTGAACCGGGTGTGGTCCTCGTAGGTTCGGATGCCGCGCTCGCAGAGCATGACGTTGGGATTGCCGCGATCGAGGATGTACTCGGCGGCCAGGAGAAATTCGTCGATGGTGGCGCTCATCCCTCGTTTCAGTAGTGCCGGCTTACCGGAGTCGCCAACGGCCTGAAGGAGCTGGTAGTTCTGCATGTTCCGGGCGCCGATCTGGAGCACGTCGGCGTATTCGGAGACCATCGGGACGTGCTCGGGCGCCATGACCTCGGTGACGATCGCCAGCCCGGTCTCGGCTCGGGCAGCGGCGAGCATCTTCAATCCCTGTTCCTTGTGTCCCTGGAAGCTGTAGGGGCTGGTCCTGGGCTTGAAGGCGCCGCCTCGGAGACCGGTGGCGCCGAGGGCCTTGAGTTTCCGGGCGATCGAGACGATTTGCTCCTCGTCCTCGACGGAGCAGGGGCCGGCGATCACGGCGATTTTATGACCGCCGACCTCGAGGCCGCGGGCCTTGACGACGGTTCGCTCGCGTTTCAGTTCCGAGGAGGCCCGCTTGTAAGGGGCCATGATGGGGAGAACCTTCTCAACCCCCTCGCCCGGCTCGAGCGTCTCGGCCAGGCCGACGCGCTCCTCGCCAATCGCGGCGATCACGGTTTGATGCGTCCCCTGGATCACCTGGGGCTTCATCCCGAGCGACTGGATGTGCGCGGCGACGTGCTCAATCTGCGCCGGGGTTGCATCCGCTTTCATGACCACGATCACGGTCGACCGCCCTCCATCGTCAGGGAATCCGCGCCCCACTCGGGACGCTGGAACGGGTCCGAGAAATCGAAAACGCCAGGATCAAAAAAAGCCCCGGAGCCTGTCGAGAGGACAGGACCCGGGGCCGTTTGTATGCCTCGATAAGAAGATTCGGGAGTCAGGTCGACACACCGAATTCGGCCCGGGGTCCTGTCGTGAACGTGGTAAACGCCCACGACCGCCACCAACCGCGGTCGAAGAAGGTGCCGTAAGTCGCCGACTGGAACCGAGCCACCTCGGTAAGTCTCCCGAAAAGTCCCCGCGTGGGCCGGGACAAGGTCAAGAAATCTCGACGATCTGGGAACCGGCCGGGCCCGAGGTGGTGCCCCGGACCCGGTCGATCCTGACCGTTGAGTTATGGTCGAAAGTGCGGCTGCCCGACGGGCAACCCGTCGGCTGCCGTTAGGCGAGCCGCCCCTGGTTATCACTACACACGCGATCACCTCCTTTCGTTCTAGCCTCCCCGGCCCCACCGGAGACCAGCCTCGAGTGGGGGCGGGCTCTAGTCCCTCGCGACACGGTATCGCGAGACGAAAGTCGGCCGAATTGTGTGTTGGATCTCGACCGACAAAATTACTGTATACCGACCGAAGGCGCCGATCAACCGTCTTGGGACGAAAGTTCGGGCGGGAGCATGTGCGGGACGGAGCAGTCTCTAGGATCGCGGCGCTGGGTCAGATAAAATGAACGAACGGGCGACGACCGAACCGCGTGGCCCATTCCCATTTCGGGGCGAGTCTGCAAGATGCTGGCCAAGCGGATCATCCCCTGCCTGGACGTCAATCGTGGGCGAGTGGTGAAGGGGACGAACTTCGTCAACCTTCGGGACGCGGGCGACCCGGTCGACGTGGCGGCCCGGTACGATGCCGAGGGAGCCGACGAGCTGGTCTTTCTGGACATCACCGCGAGCCATGAGGACCGGGGCATTCTGCTGGACGTGGTCCGGCGGACGGCGGAGGTTTGCTTCATGCCGCTCACGGTGGGCGGGGGGATTCGCGGGGTCGACGACGTACGAACGCTGCTGAACGCTGGTGCGGACAAGGTGTCGATCAACTCGGCGGCTGTCCGGGATCCGGAACTGGTCCGTCGGGCCTCGCGTCGGTTCGGCAGCCAGTGTATCGTGGTCAACATCGATCCAAAGCGGGTGTTCCGGGAGGGTCGGGAGGTCTGGGAGGTCCACATTAACGGCGGCCGGGTCGCGACGGGGCTCGAGGCGGTGGCCTGGGCTCGCGAGGTTGAGCGGCTGGGCGCCGGCGAGATTGTCCTGACCAGCATGGACGCCGACGGTACAAAGGCCGGCTATGACATTGAGATGACCCGGGCAGTGGTGGAGGCTGTTGGGATTCCGGTGGTCGCCTCTGGCGGAGCGGGGCATCCCGAGCATCTGGCCGCGGTCCTGACGGATCCCCCGGCCGGCGCGGGGGCCTCGGCCGCGCTGGCGGCCAGTATCTTCCATTACGGCGAGTTCACGATTGCCGAGACGAAGGAGTTCCTCGAAGGCCGGGGCCTCCCGGTCCGCCAGGTCTCGGCCTGGCCCCGGCGCGGGGCCGAGACCGCCGCGCCGGGGTTGTCGTGAGCCGACGGATCCCGGCAGGTTTCCCAGGAGATTTTTGGTCCCTTTCCGCTCCGTCCTCCAGTCTGAATCGAATCGAATCCGTGGTACCTGACCCGCAGGAGTCCAGCCCATGGCGACGGCCGTCGAGACCTCCGTTGAAGCAATGCCCAACGAGCCGGAAGCCAACAAGCTTTTCCGGATGGTCATGAAGTACAAGGGCTCCGACCTGCATTTGAAGGTCGGGCTCGCCCCCGCCATGCGGCTGGCTGGCGTGCTCCGGACGATGCAATTGCCGGTGCTCACCAGCGCCGACATGGAACGGCTGATGTTCCCGCTCCTGACCCCTCGTCAGAAGGAAATCCTCGAGACCACCGGCGGGGCGGACTTCGCGCACATCATCACCGACCCCAACGGCGACGAGACCCGGTTCCGCGTCAATCTCTTCAAGCAACGCGGGCGGCTGAGCCTCGTCGCCCGGCGAGTGAATACCTCGATCCCCGACTTCGAGGGACTGGGCCTGCCGCCGGTGCTCGCCGATATCGTCACGACCGACCAGGGGATCATCATTCTTGCCGGTGTCACCGGTTCGGGCAAGTCGACGACCATCGCCTCGATGCTCAATTACGTCAACAAGACCGAGCGATGCCACGTCGTCACGATCGAGGATCCGATCGAGTTTACCTTCAAGGACGACAAGTGCATCATCAACCAGCGTGAGGTCGGCATCGACGTCATCGACTGGAACACCGCGTTGAAGCACGCCGTCCGGCAGGATCCCGACATCATCCTGGTGGGCGAGATGCGTGACCAGGAAACCTTCAGCGCGGCGTTGCACGCCGCCGAGACCGGCCACCTGGTGTTCGGAACGATCCACGCCTCCAGCGCCCCCTCGACGATCAGCCGGATTCTCGACCTCTTCCCGGAGGAGATGCATTCGGCGATGCGGCAAAACCTGGCGTTCAACCTGAAGGCGATCATTGCCCAGAAACTTTTGAAGACGACCAAGGAATGGGAGGCCACCCGGGGGCAGTCGCGGGTTCCTCTCGTCGAGATCATGCGGATGAACCCGACGGTCCGCAAACTGATTCTCACCGAGGAAGACATCAAGCTGGCACAGGCGATCCGGATGGGGAAAGAAGAAGGAATGGTGGACTTCACCGAGAGTCTGCGGCAGCTTGTGGTGAACGAGACGATCGAGCGGGCGACAGCGTTCGAGGTCGCCCCGAATCCGGAAACATTGCGGATGGTGCTCAAGGGGATTCAGCTCCCCGAGCAGGGCATCCTCTGATCGTCCGGTCGCCGTGTGGAAGGTTGGCGGCCCCGAGGCTTCCCATCGGGGCCGAAAGGCATTAGGATCACACAATCTCGAAGTCATCGGCGTTTCGGGCGCCCCGGCGAGAGCGGCGGGGCGTCGATGTCAAGGTCGTGCGGCGGCCCCGGCGTAACGGGTCCCGGGCCCTCGCGAAGAGTGGACGCGGGGCCCTGGCCCAAATCGGGCGAGGGTGACGACCCCGGCCTCGAACCGCCCGACCGCGGCCCTCGACGACCGATCGCCGTTCCCGGTCCGTTGGATCGCGCCGGCCTCGTCCCGGAGAAAGCCCAGCAATGATTCGCCCGTCCCTGGTGCTCGGCACCTTCCTCCTCGCCACGATCGGGCTGGCCTCCGCATCGGAGGCCGCCGACGTCCTCTCCGTCATCCTGGCGCAGTCGCCCAACGTACCCCGCGGTCCCGGGATGTACCTGAACCTGCTCAAGTTCGTCCCGGTCGTCCTGATCTACTTGCTCTGGGTCTGGACCACCGACTGGGTCGAGCACGATACCCAGGAACTCAACAACCTCAAGTTCGGTATCTGGCACAGCGTGGTTTTCTTCTCGGGTGTGCTCGGCCTGTTGCTGGTCCTGGCCCTCCCCATGTATGTGATGGGGCTGATTCTACTGCTGCTGGCCTACTTCATCCCGCTCCTGACCTACATCTACGCCCGGAACCAGACCGTTCCCGACGATCAGAAGGTTCTCACGCCCTACCATCTGGGCGAGGTCTCCAACGACATCCTGGCCAAGCTGGGGATGCGGCCTCTGTTTAACAAGGACGTCGGTACCTCCGACCGCTCCGGGCCGCCGATCCAGTTCATCGGCAAGTCGTCCACCGGCGGCGGCAAGGAGGACCCGTCCCGTGTCAGTCAGGCCGAGGAATCGCGATCGTACATGGCGGCCAAGGAACTGGTGTATGACGCGGTTCTCCGTCGGGCCACCGACATCCACCTCGAGCCGACGGCCGAGCAGCTTTCGGTCCGTTACCGGATCGACGGCATCCTCCACGCCGCCGAGCCGTTCGACCGCGCCACTGGCGATGCCGTGGTGAACGTTTTCAAGGTTCTCTCGGCGATGGACATCTCCGAGAAGCGCAAACCGCAGGACGGCTCCTTCGGGGCGAAGCTCCAGGGGCGCGACCTCGACTTCCGCGTGGCCACCTCGGGCTCGAAGGCCGGCGAGAAGCTGGTCATGCGAATTCTCGACAACAGTTCGGGGATCACCAAGCTCGATGAGCTGGGAATGCGGCCCAAGCTGGTCGAGCAGGTTCGGGCGATGGTGACCCAGCCGCATGGGATGTTCCTCTGCTGCGGCCCGACCGGCGCCGGCAAGTCCACCACCCTCTACGCCTCGCTTCGCGAAATCGACCGATACCAGCGGAACATCATCACCGTTGAAGATCCGATCGAGTATCAGCTCGACAATGTCACTCAGATGGAGGTCAACACCAAGGCCGGTCAGACCTTCGCCGCGATGCTCCGCTCGATCCTTCGACAGGATCCCGACGTCATCATGATCGGCGAGATCCGCGACCAGGAGACCGCCTCGATCGCCTGCCAGGCGGCCAACACCGGCCACATGGTGTTCTCCACCGTTCACTCCAACGACGCGATCACGGCGCTGTTCCGGCTTCTGGACCTGGGTGTCGAGCCGCACATGATCGCCTCGGCGCTGTCGGGAGTCATGGCCCAGCGGCTGGTTCGCAATCTTTGCGAGGCCTGCAAGGAGCCGTACAAGCCCAAGCCCGAGTTCCTGAAAAAGGCGAACATCCCCGCCGACAAGGTCGACGTTTTCTACCGACGTCCCGAGAACCCCGAGCAGGTTTGCCCGCAGTGCGGAGGCACCGGCTACTTCGGTCGAACCGGCATCTACGAGCTACTCGTCCTGACCGAGCCGATGAAGGAGCTGATCCGAGAGAATCCCTCGATCAACAAGCTCAAGGCCGAGGCACGCAAGAACGGGATGATTTACCTCCAGGAAGACGGTCTCCGCCAGGTGATCCAGGGGCGAACGTCGATCGAGGAGCTGCTTCGAGTCGTGAAGTAAAGCTAAAGCGCTTCCGCTCCCGGTTCGGTGTCCGTGATTCGTTCTCGGATCTCGATGTCTGGAGCGGAGAGTTGGGGTGGGCGTGATCGATCGGGGGCCGGCCGAGCAACCGACAAGGGGACGAAAGGGACAAGACCGATGGTGATCGCGTTCGATATGCTCCTGATCGTACTCGTGCTGGGGCTGGCCTACGCCCTGGCGAGCGAGGGTCTCTGGGGCGCGGCACTGATGTTCTTCAACGCGGTCTTCGCCGGAATGATCGCGTTCAATTTCTACGAACCGCTGGCGGCCCTGCTCGACAAGACCGGGATCAACTGGGGTTTCTCCGATACCCTCTGCCTGCTCGGTTTGTTCTGCGTCTCGCTGGTGATTTTACGGCTGACCACCGAGAGTCTGGCGCCGGCGATGGTTCGGTTCCCGACACCGGTCTACCACGCGGGCCGTTGGATCTTCGCGGTGGCCGGTGCGGCGGTCGCGATCTCCATGCTGCTCCTGGGATTCGAGTGTGCCCCGGTCCACAAGAAGCTGTTCAAGGCGTACGAGTACAACTCGAGCCCGCCCTTCCACTGGGGCTTCGATCACAACTGGCTCGGGTTCTTCCAGCACGCGACCGGCGGCCCGTTCGCTCAGTACGGCTCCGGACGACCCGATCCCCTGCTGAACTACGGTCAGGGTCTTCCGATCCATCTCTTTGACCCGGACGGCAAGTGGCTGATCGACCACCAGAACGCTCGTCCCTACGGCGACGAGAAGGTTCCGCCCGAGGAATCGGCCGGCGCTGGTGCGGGAGCGGCCACGACGGGCGGAGTGCCCAGTGCACCTGGAGCGCCTGGCGGCTGATCGAATCGAGAGGAGAGCCATTCGGGCCCGGCCTCAGCGACTGTGAAAGAATCGATTCCAGATTCCAGATGGATATAAGTCTCAGGGCAGCGAGACATTCCATTGATGGAACCTGGAATCTTCCATCCGATTCCTTCACAAACTCTGTGTCAGGGCTGGGCCTGCGGCTCGACCTCCGGATCGTCGCCGTATCGTCGCCTTTCCACGAGTTCAAACTGGGCCGCGTTCGATTTGCCGTAGTCACCGACCTTCATCCGGTAGACGGCCACCTGCCCGGTCGTCGTCTCGAACACATACAGCGGCGCCCAGCCCGCGTTGTAACGTCCCAGCGATCCCGTCGTCATCAGGAAGCGCGGCCGGGCATCGCCCTCGAGCCCGAAGTCGGCGGCGAGGTCACGCTCGGCGAACCGGTCGAGGATCTGCGTTTTGGTTCCTCGCCCCTTGTAAGAGGGGACGGTGGCGAGCAGACGGGCTCCCCTGTAGTCGAGGAAGTAGAGGGCCTCAAGCGGGATCGATGACCGGGTTCCCTCATCGTACTCGACCAGGACTGGGCCCGTCGCGACAATACAGTTGCTCGATCGGTCGACGGAGGCGGCCTGCATCGGCTTTGGTCGGGATTCGGATGCCAGCCAGCCCAGCACGATCCCGAGACCTATTGACAGCAGAGTTCCCATCCTGGAACGCTTCACGAGACGCCTCCCTTGCTTGATGCCCCGGAGCGAAAGGACTCAACCGGTCGCCATGCCGAAAAAGACGGGCGGCATTGTGCGAGGAAGCGGTGGAGGCGTCCAGCCCATTCCAACCCGGGGACGCGCCGGAGAACCGTCTGGCGGGCCCCTCCGATCGGGTTCGCGAAGCGAGAGGGGCAGGGCGGCGTGTTTCGGGATTCGATAACGTAGGCAAGGGAGCGAGTGATGGTCCTGGGATGCCTGGCGATACTGGTGATGGTCCCTCTCCAGGTCCCCCGGCCCTTTGCCGCCGAGGAGGCCAGGCGTGAGCTCCACGAGGCCGACCGGGCGATCCGACGAGCGGAGTCGGAGGGGCTCGAACGACTGGCCAACGAGCTGGCTCGCTCCGGCAATGCCGAAGGTGCCCGAACGGCCCGGGCCCGAATTCCGGTCCCTGAGGATCCCGACGGCCCGACACGTTTTGTCGCGATGCCGGGGGTCGTCCCAGCGCGTCCCGCCGCGTCGCCGACTCCGGTGGATCAGCGGATCGACGCGATTCGAGCCCGGTCGGCCTCGGCGTTCCTGGACCTGGCCCGGCGCGCGGCGAAGGCCGATCCGCCTCGATACGCTCTGTCCGACTCCTGTCTTCGGGCCGTCCTCGACCGCCAGCCCGACCAGCCTGAAGCCCGCCGCCTGCTCGGATACGTTCCTTACCAGGGCGGATGGGCTCGTCCGTTCGACATCGAGCAATTCCGGGTGGGTTACATCGACCACCCGGTCTTCGGCTGGGTCCGAGCCGACTGGAAGCCGAATCTGGAACGTGGGGAACTCCCCAGCCCGCCGGTCCGGGGCCAGGTCCGCTGGCTCCCGGTCAAGGAGGCCGACCAGCTCCGGGAGGGATGGGATCCGCCCTGGCAGATCCCGACCGAGCACTTCCTGATCCTGAGCAACGTTCCCCTCGCCGAGGTCATCAGCTTTGGGCGGCGGCTGGAAGCCTTCCATGACCTTTTCATGGCGATCATGGCCGACGTTCAGGGAGACCTCTCGCCGCTGGCGCGGCGGTTCCGCGACCCGAAGGCCGTCGGCGAGACGGCGGGGAAGCGGCATACGGTCTACTACTTCTCGTCGCGTGACGTTTACCTCGATCGCCTCTCGGCGAAGTACGACCGAGAAATGCTCGACCTGAGCCTGGGCTTCTACGACCCACCGAAGTCGAGCAACGGGCGAAGTCCCGCATATTTTTTCCGCGACCCAGGCGGTCAGCTTCCGATCACCGCGAATCTCTACCACGAGGTTTCGCATCAGCTCCTGTTCGAGTCCGCCGGTCCCAATCGTTATACCCAGAATGCGGGGAATTACTGGGTGTTCGAGGGACTCGGCACCTACTTCGAGACCACGGAGCCTCAGCCCGACGGCTCGATCCTGGTCGGCGGTCGCGTCGGACGTCGAATGGAAGAAGCGATCCGATCGCTGGTCGACCACGGACGGATGATCCCGCTCGAGATCTTTGTCCACCATGACGAGTCGGGCTTCGCGCATCGAGACCCGGACATCTACCTCCGCTATCAGGAGGCGATGGCTCTGACGGTTTTTCTGATGCAGGGGCGCGATCGGGCGTACCGAGAAGGGTTCCTGGATTACGTCCGCGACGCCTACCGCGGCCGGCTTCGAGCCCGGACCGGGCGGAAGCTCCCGGAGCGTCTGGGTATCAGCTATGAAACCCTTGAGGCCCAGCTCCTGGCCTTTCTCCAGAAGGACCGCGGTCCAGACCTAGCGAAGCCGGCCGAGCCGCCGAAGCCGGCACCGAGCCGATCGATCCGAAACGTCCCACGCTCCTGATCGCCGCGTCAGGAGTTGAGGAGTTCCTCCCAGGTCGAGACGTGCAAGGCGCGCTCCACCAGCGTGTCGAGGCGTTCGGGATCGTCGATCTGGTGGATGGCCGCCTCAATCGCCTCGCTCGGCTCGCCGAGCAGGCGCCGGCCGATGAGGAGCAGGTGCTTGCGCCAGTGGTCGAGAGAGATGGCGAGCGCCTCGGCCCGTCCTCTGGCCTCACCCTCGGCGAGGCCCCTGGCCTCACCCTCGGCGAGGCCTTCCGCCTTCCCCTCGGCAAGGCCCTTCTGAAAATACTCCTGGAAGAGCCAGGATTCCTCGATCCCGCGGATTCCCATCGACATGCTCGAGACCTCCTTAACGATGGCCTGAACCTGCTCCTTCGTATAGCGGAGACTCAGGAGAATCGTGGTCGCGCGCCAGAGGGTCAGGGCCTGGTCGGGGGTTGCCTCGTGGCGGAGCCTCCCGGCGACGGTCGCCAGAACCTCGCGGAGCCGATCCGGGTCGATCTTCGCGACCGGGGCCAGCGGCAGGACTGGCAGCCCGGCGCGGAGGAACCGCTCCGGCGGGAGCTCCCAGACCCTCACCACATCATACCGGAACACGTCGTAGACCGCCCCGTCGCGATCTCTTTTCTCCAGCAGGCCGGTCAGCTCGGGGCCGTCGGCCTGGGGGCGCAGCAGGATCAGAGTCGTCCGGACCGGGATCTCGTAGCGCCAGCCCAGCACCACGCTGTAGAGGTGCGCGCGATCGGAGAGCTGGAGGTCCCGACCGGCCTGGAGCTCAAACTGCTCGATCCAGGGAGCAGCTCCCTCGACCCGGATCACGCGGTCGGCCTCGGGCAGGATGGTCGCGAGGTTCGAATCGACGACCCGGACCTGCGACGGATCCGGCACCGGGATGCCGAACGACTCCAACCAGGCGACCGGATCCATTTCGATCAGTTGCCGGGTCGTGGCGTCGTAGGGTTTGGCCATCCGACGACCTTCCCTCGAACGTGACTCAGGCCCCTGGATCATCGAGGCAATGGGCCCGACCCTCGGCGCGGGGCGTCATCGGGACGCCCGCGCGGGGTCGATCGAACGGGTCGGATGCGCGAAGCCGGCGGACTCACTCACCGACGTACGGCATCAGGGCCATGAACCGGGCGCGCTTCACCGCCGCGCTGGCCGCACGCTGGAAGGCCGCGCAGCTTCCGCTGCGCTTGCGGGAAAACATCTTGTTTTGATTGGTGCAGAGCTTCTTTAGCAAGCCGACGTCCTTGTAGTCCACGTACGCCGGGCGAGGGCATCCCTCAGGTGTGCAGAACCGGCAGCGATTCTTGCGGTTGCGTCCGAACTTCTTACGCGGCATGAATCCATCTTCCTCAATGACAGTAGCGTTCGAGTATCCTCGCGCGGGGAGGGAGCATCTCCGTCGACGACGCGGGCGCCACCTTCGGAAGACGCGAAACCTCAAGCTTAATCGGCAGTCGAGGTGGCGTCAATCCCACCGAAATCGAGCGATCTCCGCTTCAAAACGCGAGGGAAGCGATAACTCGGGGGACCACATTCTGAGAATTCCGTGGAGCCGCCGGCCCGGTCCGTGCGATGAGCCAGCGTGTTTGGGGGGGAAATGGGCTTCCGCGAGTCTCCACGGCCGCTCCTCGACGCCTGGGCGGCTAGCCAGGTGTCGAGAACCAGTGGCTTGGATTGAGGTGATGGCCACCGATGAGCCAGGGACGCGGCGAGAACTCCGGGGGCCAGCCAGCGGCGAGGCCGAGCGCCTCTCGGACAACGGCCGGCACAAGCTCCGGCGTCGGCCCGCACCATCGAACGAGGGTATCGCCCTGGGCGAGCGCCAGGATCGATCTGCGAAGCGCGGGAGCCTGGTATCCGTGCTCAGGCTCGGCGGCGTCTCCGTCGCGGGGCAGCGTTCCGGTGACAAAAAGCGAGGCGGTGCCGGCGTCCGGTGTCCCCCCGACGTACCAACGTGCGGTCTCGCGATCCCAGGGCCCGTTCCAATCGAATCGGTCGCGGTAGATCAGCTCGCCATCGCGCCGGATCTCAAGCTCCTGGACGATCCGCTCGAACCGGTAGTGTTCGGCCAGGTCGCCGCGCCGCTCGTAACGACCTGGGGTCCAGATGTCTCCCCAGATGAGGCGGGCATCCCCTTCCAGTTCGATATTCACGCGTTGATGAAAACGGCAGCCCTTGAACGGGATGTTGGGGCCGGGCAGCACGACCAACCGGGCGCCCGCGGCGACCCGGATTCGCCATTGCTGAGTGGCGAAGCTGGAGACCGCCGGATGAACCCGAGCGGCCGACTGGCCTGTGACCACGGCGCAGGTTCCGGAGCCGGCCTCGATCTCGACCAGGTGGCCATCTCCGTCCAGGAGGCCGGCCGTCGGGTTGATCAGATAAAGCAAGACGGCCGGCTCGCCGCTGAAATGGAACGGCGGCATGACACGGAGGGGAACCTGCTGGTAGCAGTCGGCGAACACGGTCCGCCCGGCCGACCTGACCAGACCCAGACGGACACCGCCGATCTGTCCGGTCGACCGTTCGGCCAGGCGATAGTCCCGAAATTCGGGCGGAATCAGGAAGTCTTCACTCGTGATGCGAACTGCTCGCGAACCCATCGAACCACGTCCTCCACGCCGTCACCCTGCCGGAGGCTAATCAGGTGGAACGGCCGATCACCTCTCATTCGGAGGCTGTCTCGCTTCATGACCTCAAGGTCGGCGCCGACCAGCGGGGCCAGGTCGATCTTGTTGATCACCAGCAGGTCGCTGGTGCAGATAACGGGGCCGCCCTTGCGGGGGATCTTGTCACCCTCGGCGACGTCGATGATGAAGATAAAAACATCGGCGAGTTCTCGAGAGAAGACCGCCGTGAGGTTGTCTCCGCCCGACTCGACGATGATCATTTCGAGGTCGGGAAACTGCCGCTCGAAATTGGCAATGGCACTGAGGTTGCCGCTGGCATCGTCGCGGATCGCGGTGTGCGGGCAGCCGCCGGTCTGCACGCCCACGATGCGTTCCAGCGGCAAGACTTCGCGGCGCGAGAGGAACTGGGCGTCCTCGTGTGTGTAGATGTCGTTGGTGATGACCGCTAGATTGATTTCCGGCCAGAGCTCACGACAGAGTCGCTCCACCAGCGCCGTCTTGCCCGAGCCGACCGGCCCGGCGATCCCCAGGGTGAAGGTCTTGCGGCGGGGGCCAGCGAACCGGGCCGGACCGGGCGCACCCAGATAGTCGGCGTCGTGGGGGTGCTCGTGTGGCTGGTTTCCCTTGTGACACGGGTGCGGCAGGCGGAAAAATCGACGGCCGGCGCGGCGGAACGGCTCCAGCCGGGCTTCAGGATCGGAACAGGCGAGAGTACAGTCGAGTTTGTTCATCGCAGAGCACCTCGTAAAACGGGCAGCCGGCGCCTGCGGAGTCCAGCGGTCGATCGGCCAGGCTTGCGACCAGGCCGACGATCTCCTCGTGCAAGTACGCCAGGATCTGCTGGCCATGTGTGTGGCCCACGGGAATCGCCCGGACCCCAGCGCCGATGAGACCGACGACGGCCTGATGAAAATAGGCCAGAAGGGTCTCGTGGGGGGAACCGCCCGCGATGGCCCCGAGCATACCGAAGACGGTTGCGTGATTCCACCGTCCCCACTCGCGGCCGTGTGGGGCGCCTGCCTCGAACCGGTTGAGACCCTCCCGACTCCAGACCCAGGTCGAGGCCAGTGAAAGCAATTGCTCCCCCATCTCGCGGCTCGCCGCCCGGATCGAGGGCGGGACGATCGACGCGGTCAGGATGGCGTTCGCTCGACCGACCGTCGGCCAGTCACCGTCGGCCGCGGCTCGACACGTCGAGGCCACAATCACGCCTTCCAGCGGGCCGAGGGCATGGAACATCCAGGCCCGAACCCATTTTTCCAGCGAGGCCGCGTCGCGTGCCAGGTCGGCGGCGATCGCCGCCTCCAGACCCCACGAATGGGTATAACCCCCGATCGGCACCGCCGAGTCGCTCATCTGAAGCAGTCGGAGATTCATGCTCGCTTTCTGACCGGAAATCGTGGAATGTTCGAGGCCCGCGCGTCCGGGCTCGGCCGCCGTTCTTCGCGTCGATGAAAAGACAGACTCGCGGCCTCAAACGGGACCGATGTCTCCCTCCGAATCCTCCGCGACCGCCGCCACGCCGGGGCCTTTCGGGAGATCACTCAAGTTGTCCCCACAAGAATGACGAAATCCACGAAACGGGTAAAGGCAGAACTTCCGCGCCGGGCAGGTCAGGAGGCCTGTCCCTGGTCGAAACAGACTCCCTTCGGCTCCGTTCGCGAGTGCGCCACCGACTCGTGGCTCGCCGAGTTTGATCCCGGTTCGAAAACGACGACGGGCTCGGACCGCTTCGAAATCCAGGCGATTCGGGCCGTTCTCGGGGCCGACGTTGGACCCTCGAGCGCACATCAATGGCTCGACTGCCTGAGACAACCCGACCATGAGGCCCGGGGTAGAGACCCGCATGCCGACCAGAACCTGTGGGAAAGGGCGGATCGGCATCCTCCTGTGGGGCCTGGCGGCCGTGGCTGTCCGCATCGATCTGGCCCGGGGAGACGAGATTCCCCCGGCGCCATCGGTGGCGCGGACCGCCTCCGCGCCCGCCCCGTCTGTCGAGCAGCTCGCCGAGCGTCTGCGGAAGATGGAGGAGACAAACAGGAAGCTCGCCGAGCAACTGGAGAGGAACACACGGGAGCATGATGAACAGATGCGCCAGCTCCTCGGCCGATACGCGGAGCTGGAGAAGCGGGTGAGCGAGGGGCCCCGGCGCGAGGGGCCAGCGAGCGAACCGGCGGTCGAGACGGCGGTCGAGCCGCTCCCGACCCGGGACGGCGGCGGGGAGCCCGACCTCGGATCACCGATCCCGGATTACTATAGTTTCGACCCGGAACCGGCTGTCTCCGATCCCCATTTCCGCCTCTCAAACATCAACGCCCCGCCGAAGCGCCCGCTGCAGGTGAACTTCGGTCCCGGCTTTCAGCTCCAGACCGACGATGAAGAGTTCCGGCTCCAGATGCACGTGCTTGAACAGGTCGAGGGCCGCGCCTGGTCCAACAGCCCCCAGGCTCCCCCGGCCGACGGCTTCTTCTTCCCGCGGCAGCGAATCTTCTTCAACGGCCGGATCACCAAACCGATCGAATACGTCTTCTCGGTCAATCGGGGGCTGAACAGCCTCGACCTGCTCGACGCGTTTCTGAATCTCAACCTCGACAATCGGTTCCAGGTTCGCTTCGGCCGCTTCATGACGCCCCTGACCTACGACCAGTTCGCCATCCGTCCGATGTGGCTTCCGACACCGGAACGGTCGCTCTTCACGACCAACCTCGGCCTGAACCGGCAGATCGGCCTGATGGGCTGGGGATATCTTCTCGACAATCGACTCGACTACGCGGCCGGCATCTTCAACGGCTCGCGCAACTCGTTCCATAGCCTCAACAACGGCAAGGACTTCATCGCCTACATCAACGCCAGGCCATTCCAGAACTCGGAATCTCTCTGGTTCCTGAAATATCTGAACGTTGGTAGTTCGATCGATTACGGCAATCAGGACCAGGCCCCCGTGCCACGATCGCTCCGGATCGGGGCCGTCTCGCCAGATGCCGCACTGCCCAGCGTCGCCAGCCTGCCGTACCTGACCCTCAACCCCGACGTGATCGAGCGAGGCGACCGGCTGCTGGCCTCGGTACACGGGGCCTACTTCTTCCGGGGCCTCTCGCTGCTTGGCGAGTGGCAGTACGGGTATAACAGCTACGCGACCCCCACCCACCGATCCACGCCCGTGCCGATCTCAGGCTACTACGTCACCACCGCCTACTTCCTGACCGGCGAGCACGTCGAAAGCCGGACAATGCTCCGGCCGCGTCGACCGCTCTTCCCAACGGGGCCGGGCCAGGTCCGCGGCCTGGGCGCCTGGGAGGCCGTCACTCGGATCAGCAGACTCGGCGTCGGTCAGGATGTCTTCACCGCCGGCTTCGCCAACCCGAGCCTCTGGTCCAGCTCGGCCGTCACGACCGAGATCGGCATGAATTGGTACTGGAACGAGCACTTCAAGATGTACATCTTCTGGCTCCACGGCGCGTTCGGCGATCCGGTCCTTGTTCGGCCCGGGGATTTCCAGAAGTCGGCCGACATGCTCTGGCTGAGGTGCCAGCTCTGGTTCTGAGGATCCCTGACGGACGAAGAGTCCCGGGTCGGGCCTGGTCAAATGAGACGGATTCTCCAATTTTCCCGGG
Organism: Planctomycetales bacterium; assembly: GCA_027449865.1. Taxonomy (GTDB): domain Bacteria; phylum Planctomycetota; class Planctomycetia; order Isosphaerales; family Isosphaeraceae; genus JAKAUH01. Next base: position 48,205 of record DAIDKV010000251.1, on the reverse strand, counting down.
AGGCACTTGTCTCGGAGACGGCCGCCGCCTATGTTCAGCCGGGAGGGAGGCGGATGGCCTGTCGCCCGTGCCGGGCCGCGTGGGATGCCCGGGACTTTTCTCCGATAGGGATGGCCGCCGATCGGGGCGCCATTGCACCCGGCAGTGATCGGATCGGCCGCGGGAGGGTACCGGTTCATGCGATCCTCGAATCGTTCGTCTCGTCGCGAACTCCTCCGCGCCGCCGGGTTGGCCGCCGGTCTGGCGGCGACCGCGAAGACCGGGGCGCGAGGCGCGGAAGATCCGCCGCGCGATCCGGACGCCGTGCTCGCCAGGCTCCTGGAAGGCAACCGGCGGTTCATGGCCGGGCAGACCTCGCTGCTGACCCGGCGGAGACCCCAGGATTTCGCGAGTCTTGCCGAGGGTCAGGCCCCGAGCGCGGTCATCGTCGCGTGCGCCGACTCGCGAGTGGCCCCCGAGCTGATCTTCGACCAGGGGATCGGCGATCTCTTCGTGGTCCGCGTCGCCGGAAATATCGTCACCGGCGCCGGGCCGGTCGTGAAGGGAAGCGTCGAGTACGCCGTCGCCGAGCTTGGCTGCCGCCTGATCATGGTCGTCGGCCACAGCCAGTGCGGGGCCGTCAAGGCGGCGATGGCCCACATCGACTCGAACGACGCCTTGCCCGGTTCGATCGGCGGACTCGTCGAGGTGATCAAACCCGCGGTCACCGCGGCGGCCGGTCTCCCCGGCGACCGGCTCGAGAACACCATCCGGGCCAATGTTCGGAAGTGCGTCGACACCATCTCCGGCCTCGCCCCGATCCTCTCCAGGGCCGTCGCCTCCGGGACGTTGAAGGTCGTCGGGGCGGTCTACGAGTTGAAGTCCGGCCGGGTCGATCTCCTTTCCTGATGGCTTGCGCCGATCGGCTCTCCGATTCTTGAATGTCGGTTCGATCGCAAGTCCCGGGCGGGTCTCGCGCGGCGAGGAGCGAGGATATTCGATGACCATGACCGAGCAACTTGCCGCCGCGGAGATCGCCATTCCGGAGCCCGCCCGGGCCATCCTTCGAGGGATCGGGCAGGTCTTCTTCCAGGAGAACGCCCTGGCTGGCGCGTGTTTCGTGCTGGGGATCGCGGTGAGTTCGCCGTTGATGGCCGTCGGCGGCCTGGTGGGCTCGGCGCTCGGGTACACGACGGCCCGGCTGGCGAGGTTCGACCCGGGCGAGGTCGCGGGTGGGATTCACGGGTTCAACGCCACACTCGTCGGGATCGCCACGCTTTTCTTCTTCCAGCCGGGAGCGGCGAGCCTGGCACTCCTGCTGGCCGGCTGCGTCGTGGCGACGCTGCTGACCCGGCTCCTGCGCGGGGTGGTCCCGTTCCCGACCTACACGACGGCGTTCATCGTCACGACCTGGGCGATCCACGCCCTGGGCCGGGCGATGGAGGCCGTGCCGGTTGTCGGCTACCCGGTGCTTCTCCCCGACCCGCCGCTACCCTTCGCGATCACGGCTGTGGCCCACGGCGTCGGCCAGGTGATGTTCCAGGGGAGCCTCTGGACGGCGCTGCTGTTCCTGGCCGGGATCGCCATCGGCGACCGGCGGCATGCGGCCTGGGTGCTGGCCGGCTCGATCGTGGGGATGCTACTGGCGTGGCATCACACCACCGAGACCACGAGGGCCATCGACCCCGAACGACTGGTCGACCGCGCGATTTTCGAGAACATCGCCCTGGGATTGTATGGATACAACGCGACGCTGGCGCCGATCGCGCTTTACCTCTCGCGAAGGTCGCTGGTCGCGCCCTTGCTCGCGATGCTGCTGACCGTTCCGCTCACCGAACTGGTCCCCTACCTGGGAATCCCAGCGCTGACGGCTCCTTTTGTCGTGGCCGCCTGGCTGGTACTGGCGCTCGGCTGGTTCGAACAACGTTGCTTCGGCGAGCCTCGCGGGGTATCGGAATCGGGATAAGGGAACGTCCGGTCCCGCCTTCGCATCGTCCCGCGATGCCATGCGCCCCTGGACCTGGCCACTCCAGCGCGGCAAAACGTTCCCATCTCCGGTCGGCTCTCCGCGCCAGGCCAGAGCCTGGCTTCGGAGAACCGGGTGAGATGGAGGTGGTTCGACTCGACGGCCGAATCCGGTAGCGGACGAACCAGGGAGTGAGTCCTGAGACACACCCCCTGGACCTCCGCGGGAAACCGTTTAGAAGAGGAAATACCGCTGGGCCATCGGGAGTTCCTTGGCCGGCTCGGAGCCCACCTTCTCGCCGTCGACCCAGACCTGATAGGTGTCGGGATCGACCTTGATGTCGGGCATGGCGTCGTTGCGGAGCATGTCCTTTTTGCCGATCTCGCGCGTGTTCTCGACAGCGACGACCTCGCGCTCCAGGCCGTACTTCTCGACGATCCCGTCGTCCAGCGAGGCCTTGGAGACGAAGGTCATGCAGGACTTCGAGAGGGCCCGGCCGAAGTGGCCGAATTGCGGCCGACTGTAGACCGGCTGCGGCGTGGGAATGCTGGCGTTGGGGTCGCCCATCTGGGCCTCGATCAGGAAGCCCCCCTTGAGGACCAGTTCGGGCTTCACGCCGAAGTACGCCGGCTTGTAAAGGATCAAATCGGCGATCTTGCCCGGCTCGACACTGCCGACCAGGTGGCCGACCCCGTGCGTAATGGCCGGGTTGATCGTGTACTTGGCGACGTATCGCTTGACGCGGTTGTTGTCGTTGCGGCTCGAATCCTCGGCCAGCGGTCCGAACTGAACCTTCATCTTGTGTGCTGTCTGCCAGCAGCGAAGGATCACCTCGCCGATGCGGCCCATCGCCTGCGAGTCGGAGCTATACATGCTGATGATGCCGCGATCGTGGAAGACGTCCTCGGCGCCGATGGTCTCGGCCCGGATGCGGCTCTCGGCGAAGGCGACGTCCTCGGGGATGTTCTTCGACAGGTGATGGCAGACCATCAGCATGTCGAGGTGCTCGTCGATGGTGTTGACGGTGTAGGGCCGCGTCGGATTGGTGCTCGAAGGAAGAACATTGGCCAGCCCGGCCACCTTGATGATATCCGGGGCGTGGCCGCCGCCGGCCCCTTCGGTGTGGTAGGTGTGGATCGCCCGATTCTTGAAGGCGCGGATGGTGTTGTCCACGAACCCGGACTCATTGAGTGAGTCGGTGTGGATGGCGACCTGAACGTCGTACTCGTCGGCAACCTTCAAGCAGGTGTCGATGGCGGCCGGGGTGGTCCCCCAGTCCTCGTGCAGTTTCAGGCCGCAGGCACCGGCGCGAACCTGGTTGATCAGGGGCTGAGGGAGGCTCGCATTTCCCTTGCCCAGCACGCCCCAGTTCACGGGGAGACCCTCGGCGGCCTGAAGCATCCGCATGATGTTCCAGGCACCCGGGGTGCATGTCGTCGCCCAGGTTCCGGTCGCCGATCCGGTGCCACCACCGATCATGGTGGTGATCCCCGAGGCGAGGGCCACATCGACCTGCTGGGGACAGATCATGTGGATATGGGTATCGATACCGCCCGCCGTGCAGATCATTCCCTCGCCGGCGATCACCTCGGTCTCGGGCCCGACCACCATTCGCGGGTCGATGTGCGGCTGGATCATGGGGTTGCCGGAGCTGCCGATCCCCACGATCCGTCCGTCGCGGATGCCGATATCGCCCTTGACGATCCCCCAGTAGTCGATCACGATCACGTTCGTGATGACCAGGTCGAGGTGCGGCATGCTCATCGGCGCCTGGAACGGGCACTGTCCGAGGCCGTCTCGGATCACCTTGCCGCCGCCGAAGACGACCTCCTCGCCGTAGTGGACGAAGTCTTGCTCGATCTCGATGATGAGCTCGGTGTCGGCCAGCCGAACCCGATCGCCGGCCGTTGGGCCATAGTGCCCCGCGTAGGCGGCCCGGGAAATCTTGAGGCTCATGATGCGTCCCTCCCCTTCGTGAAGGTCTCCGGATCTCGGATCACCTGGCCGGTTCGACGCCGTTCTCTTTCTGCCACGCCCTGAGCCGCTCCATGGCCGCTCGCTTGACCGTCGGGTCGTCGAGCTGGCCGTTGACCAGTCCGTTCAGGCCAAGGACTCGCCGCTCGCCGCCGAATGGGGTGAGCCGGACCTCCTTGACGTCGCCGGGCTCGAAGCGAATCGCGGTGCCCGAGAGCAGATCGAGGCGCATCCCGTAGGCCTTCTCGCGGTCGAAGGAGAGCGCCGGGTTGACTTCAAAGAAGTGGAAGTGAGATCCGACCTGAACACCGCGATCTCCCGTGTTCGTGACCTTCAGCGTGATGGTCGGCCGACCGGGATTGATCTCGATCTCCGGCCCGTCGAGGATGTATTCGCCCGGGATCATCGTGCTGGCCCTCCCGTGATTGGATGACGTGAGTGGGGGATCAGGAGATTGGGTAGTGGACGGTGACCAGCTTGGTGCCGTCGGGGAAGGTTCCCTCGATCTGAATGTCGTGGATGGCGTCGGCAACGCCTTCCATCACGTCGTCACGTGTGAGGATCTTCTGACCGGCGGTCATGATCTCGGCGACGGACTTGCCATCGCGGACCATCTCCTGCAATTCCGCGCTGATGAAGGCGATGGATTCGGGCAAATTGAGCTTGAGCCCTCGGTCCTTGCGCTTCCGGGCGAGTTCACCGGCGGTGAAGATCAGCAGCTTGTCTCGCTCTTGCGGTGTCAAGTGCATGGTGCGTCCTCCAGAAGGGAGATCGGGAAGCGACTGGTTCGGGTCCGATTCAGGCCGAAGGGCCCGGGATCGGATCGGCGGCCAGGGGAGCGCCGGAGAGCGCCGTGCCATCCGGCGAGCCGGACGGCGCGGAGGCCGGAGCCGGCCTGGGATTGAAGAGGGGCTCCAGAATGCCGATGCCCAGCACGACCCAGCAGGCCAGGACGAAGGGAGCCGTCAGAGTCGGCAATTGAGTCAGGGGGAAGAACTCGGCGATCGCTGTTGAGATCATCGCCCCCAGGAGCGGGATCAGGATCGAGGGCCTCCAGAGATACAACGCGATGGCCGCCAGGGTTGCGTTGTAACCGAAGATCCCGATCGTGATATCGCCCGGTGCGTCGGCGTGATGCAGGCCGACCATCGTGCCCACGACCGAGCCCATCAGAGCCATTGTCGCGTGCCGCCAGTCGCTCACCGCCAGGCCGGCGTAGAAGAGGACGCCGGTCACAATGCTGGCCTGAAGGAAGACCTCGCTCAGACCCTCGACAATGGCGCTGACCATGTTCAGCGAATTGGGCGAAGGAGGCAAGACAACCGTCGGCAGCCCCATCGCCCCGCCGATCCCCCACATGACCCACGTCGTCACGATGAAGGGCGTCGTATAGGTCGGAAAGGGCAAGAATCGCCGCATCGCCCATGTGACGGGTGTCGACACCGCGCAGGCCGCAACCAGTAGAAGGAACTCGGTCACCCCAGGCTGAAAGAAAAAGAACGCGGCGATGCCCACAAGGCATGCGTTGAATCCGTAGATGCCGTCGTGAAGATCGGCTTCGTCGTATCGAAGAATCCGGGCGACAACCGGGCCGATCACCGCGCCGATCAGGGCACCCAGACCCATTAAGGGAGACGCGAACGCGATGCCGATGAGGAAGAGCAGGCCGGTGACCGCGTGCCCCTGAAACATCACCTGGCCGATACCGCGGAGTACGAGCTTGAGCCAATCAGCCGCGGAAGGATCTGGTGCTCGGGTCACCATCTCAACCTCGCTCTCTTCTCAATCATTTCTCGGACCGCTTCAACGCCGATGGTCCGAGGCGTCATCGCTAGGCCGATCTTACTGACCTCCATCCGCCGTCTCAAGGGATAAGTGACCGTCAACGAAAAAATTCAGGATGGGTCCCTCGCGGAACTGTCCCCGGGACTCTTCGCGACTCCTCCTGATCGACGCGGACAGAAGCGTGGCGAACTCCGAAGATGCATTCTAGCGACGATGGCTCGATTGGCTTTCGCATCAAAAAACTCCGTCAACCTCCACAAAACGACTTGATCCGCCCGACCGATTCGACCGATACATTTTGTCAACTCACTCGTTCGGGGGATCCCGACTTATTCGGAGGTCTAGAGCCGATGTTGGAGAAGGCCTCGTCCTTACCGCTGTCCCATCCTCGCGACGTCGGCAGGGCGTGCGTGATGGCGGCACTTTTGTTGGCAATCATGATGCCGGCGGTCGAGGCTCAGCAGGCGGCTCCCGCTCCGTCGGTGGCTCCGGGCGCGGTCTCGACGAATGAGGAACTCCTCCGAGAAATCCGTGCCTTGCGCCAGGAGGTGGCCGAGGCGAGGAAGCTGAAGGATCAGGTGGGACAACTCCAGAGCGAGTTGACGGGGCTCCGGCGTGCCAGCATGAGGACGCAGACACGTGTTCCGCAAGGGACCGAGCCACCACAAATGCCCTCGCTGCCTGGGACCCAGCCCGGGGGAACGGGCGGCGGCGAACTCAACCGGATGCGATCCGGGGCCACCATGGGCGAATCGGGCCCTTCGAGCGGCGCGATCACGGGAGGAGCGCCGGCGACCGGCGAACAACCGGGGCTCGGCGAGGGGCCGGCTGGCCCTTACGAGGCCAACTTGCCGACCAACGAGCTCAGCCGCCCGCAGCCCGGCGGCACCGTCGAGGATCAGCCCAGCCCCACCGTTGACATCTTCCCGATCCGGGGAAGCTATCGCTACAACTTCGGCACGGGGGCCCTCGGCGGCGGCGGATATTTCCACCTCGGCGACGAGGACGAGGAATTCACGGTCAACCTCACCAACCAGATCACCGTCGACGGCACGTTCTTCGACCGCCAGAACATGCCGACCATCGAACAGGGATTCAATGTCCCCTTCGCCCGTACCTTCCTGTACGGCAATATCACCAAGAACTGGCTCTACCAGATCGGCACCCAGGGTTTCCTCGGACAGTTTAATCTCCTGGATATGTGGATGGCCTATCGAGCCAGCGACAAGCTGACGATTCGGTTCGGCAAGGGTTTGACGCCTCCTCTTTACGAGTACTACGGCTTCAGCCCCGCGATGGAACCGGTCATCACCAATTCGCCGCTGTTCCAGCTCGCTGGCAAACGACAACTGGGGGTGATGTTCCTGGGCAACCTGTTCAACAACCGCTTCCAGTACTGGTCGGGTGTGACCAATTCCGGGACGAGCTTCTGGTACGACCTGAACCGGAACATGCAATACAACGGAGCTTTCACGCTCACCCCGTTCAAGGGAACCAATAATCCGCTCCTCGAGGGAATGGGCGGCGGCATCGGCCTTTCTGTCGGTGACGAACAGTACGCGCTGCAACAGGGCGGTATTAGTTTCGTCAACGGAGCGGGCGAACCGACCACCAACTCCGCCTGGGTGACCTCGTCGGGCGTCCCGTTCGCGGTCTACAACAATAACGTGGTGGCGAATGGCCTGCGAACCCGATGGGCGCCTCACTTCTTCTGGTTCGGCCGGTTTAGCGTCCTGGCCGAGATGATCAACAACAGCCGGATGCTGAGCGACGGTACCACGACGGCCCGATCCACACAGTGGGGCTACTACGTGAATGCCTCCTACTGGCTCACAGGGGAGCGGGATTATGCCGGAAATGGATTCCAGGGCTATTCGACCATCGTGCCAAATCGCCCGTTCGATCCGAGGCACGGAAAGTATGGCCCGGGTGCCTGGCAGATCGCGGCCCAGTTCTCCGAGTTGAATATCGGGCGGGGCGACTTCAATAACGGATTCATCAATCCGACCCTGTACACCAACCGTCTGGACCAGTTCATGCTCGGCATCAACTGCTGGCCCAACAAGTACACGCGCATCAGCTTCGACTGGGTCTGGACCGGATTCAATAACGCAATCCCGATCAACGGCCCCAACCCCATCTCGGAGTTCCAGACCTTCTGGACCCGATTCGCGATGTTCTTCTGATGCTACTGTCGCGCGATCACCGGGGCGGCCCGCCTGGCGTGGCCGCTCCCGGCCGCATCGGTCGTCCCCGGGGCGTGTCGAGGTCGCGGCTCGGCCTCCTGCTCGGGCTGGGACTCGTCGCCATCGGGCCCAGTGTCGCGGCTCAGGCCCCTGGACCGCCAACCAGCTCCTCGGCCGAACCGACGGACGATGGCTCATCCTCGGAAGAGTCGGACGGCTCTCGTCCGAGAGAGTCAAGCGACAAAATGGCCGACCGGCGGCCGACCGAGCGCATCCAGCGCCCTCGGCTGCCGACTCCCTCATTAAGCTCGGCGGTCAAGGAGACGCGAGAAGCCACTCCCCGACGCAAGGAATCTCGCCTCCTGGATCAGGCTCTCGGAATCCCCGAATCGAGCGACTTCAGCGCCTTCGGCTGGATCGAGAACGGCTTCACGGGCAATCCGGGGAGGCCTTCCAACGGACTCAATTTCGGCGTGAATCCGAACAACCTGGCCAACCAGTGGATGGGGAACCAGTATTACCTGGTCCTGACCAAGCGGCTCCGCCAGGATGACACAATCCACTTTGGCTTCCGAGTCGACGCCCTCTTTGGCAACGACTGGCAATTCAACCACATGCAGGGCCTGTTCGATCGTGCCTTTCGATTGAACTCCTTCCTGGGCTTCGATCCGGCCCAGTTTTACTTATCGGCACACCTACCCATCCTGACGCCGCGCGGCCTCGACATCATCGGGGGCCGATGGTACACAATCGCCGGTTTCGAGGGAGTGCCGGCGCTCTCGCGTCCCTTGCAATCCGTGGCCTACCTGTTCAATTATGGGCAGCCTTTCACTCACTTCGGGATGCTGAGCACACTGCACCTCAGTGAACACCTGGACCTCTTCAATGGGGCAATCAACGGCTGGGATCGCTGGGTCAACGAGACCTATCGCTGGGGCTACATCGGCGGCCTGAGTTACACTTCCGAGGGCGCACGCAATCACTTCGCGCTGACCGGGATCTGGGGTCCCAATCAATTCCCTCGGTTCCTTCCGGCCAATCAACCGATTTATCCAACCGGCTACATCAACATTCCCAGCCTCGCCGGACTGCCCAACCCGGGCTACAATCGGAACGATCGAACGCTTCTGACGTGGGTTTTCTCACACGAGTGGTCGAAGAAGCTGGTGCAGACCTTCGAGACCGATCAGGGCTGGGAGCGGTCGATTCCGGGCCTGGCGTCTCATGGACGAAACGATGCCCCGCAGTCGGACGCCTGGGGTGGCCTCGCTAACTGGTTCCTTTACAAGTTTAACGAGGAGTACACGGGCGTCTGGAGGGCCGAGTGGTTTCGAGATGTTCACGGGGCGCGTACTGGCTTTCCCGGGAACTTTTACGAGATGACGCTCGGCCTGATCATCACTCCAAGGCCCTGGCTTATGATCCGTCCGGAAATCCGCATGGACTGGTCGCAATTCAGCCATCCCTACGACAATGGCACCTCTTACGACCAGTTGACCCTGGGACTCGACGCGATCATCCGGTTCTAAAGGATGTAACGCGCGGATCGCCCGAACAGGCCGACAGCTCGTTTGACATCCCCTCGCAGTGAAATATATACCCAACGTAGGAATGGACGATGGCGGCCGGGCCATGGATCGCCCGGATCACTCAACAGACCCCGATCTCCCGGGGCTCCGGATCGACAGGGAGGTTACCGTGTTCACATTCCCCCTGGCACGAGCGACCCGATTGGGTCGGCGCGCTCTCCATCAATGGGACCGACTGGGGCTCGAGTCGCTCGAGGCACGGGGACTGCTTAGCCATGTCGCCGGCGCCTTCGTGCCCCCGCTCCATCCCGGCCACCTTCCGCTTCCCAGCGGCGAACTCGATCAGATCAGCCAGCGAAAGCACCCATTGAATGAGAAGATCGTCGGCGGGCACGTTCGCAAGCTCCCGATGTTCTATGGTCCGTTCCTGGGAGTTCGGAGTCCGAACCTCGACGCGATCGGCGCCAACGGACGGCTGATCCGCGGCCAGGGCTTCGTCTTCACGGGTGAGGTTCTCGGACCAATCAGCAAAACGCAACCAGCGGTTTACACATTCGGGATCAATCGTGGTGGCGCCCAGGCGCCGGGATCGTTTCCCAACCGTCCGATGATCTACTATGATTCGCTGGTCACCATCACCACCGGCCCGACCGGCCCGACCGGATCCGTTCAATCGTTCAGAAAATCGGGGACGGCGGAATCAACCGTGACCCTACCCGCCGGAGACGTGCAGGTCGCTGGCGACAAGGTGCAGGTCGAAGTGCCGGCCAGCCTGCTCCCGTCGACGAGTCCTCCCGGTACGCACCTTCCCATCACCCGGTATTTCTACGCATTCTGGGCCGGGACGTCGGCCACCTCGCCCAGTGGGATTGCCAGCTTCGCGCCCGAGTATGCAATCACCCGGGTCGCGCCCGAGGGTTTTGCCCGATAAGGTTCAATACGGACGCGGCCGGGCGTGCGGGGTGCTCCCGATCCGCCAGGCCGCTCCGGTCGAGACCACGATCGTTTCACAACGTCTCGGATGCGTTTCCGTTGGGAATCTCCAGCCCGTCGAGTCGCGAGCTGGTCGGAACAATCATCGCGGCCGCGACCTCGGGCGTCGAGGGGCCCTTGTCTGGCCGGGCAGGGGACGTGGTGGTCCCCGCGTCGATCGCCTGTCGGACGGATTCCATGGCCTGCCGGGTGACCTGTTCCGTGAACGCCTGCAATTCCGAACCAGCCGCTGGCTCGACCATGCCGAAGCCCGACTTCTCGGCGACAAGCAGGCTCAAAAGTGTCCCGAAGATCCCGCTACCGGCCGAGGCACCCGCCGCCGTCGGGATCGCGCCGTCGGCGGCCTGGCCGTTGCCCCCAGCAATGAAAACCCGTTCGGGAACCAGCGGCTGCGAGCACTTCGAGAGGTTCTGAGCGACCACGGATAGAGCGTAAAGCCTCGGATCCGAGAACGACTGAATTTTTTGAAGCAGGACCGATGCTTCCGAGAGACCCTCCTGGAGGATTCGGGAGCCCTCGCCGCGGCCTCTGAGAATTCGTTGCTGGCTCTCGGCCTGCGCCGTGACGACAAGCTGCTCGGCCTGCTTCCGCGCCCGGACGAGCTGGGCCTCGGCCTCGTTCTCGGCGATTCGAATCTGCACCAGCGAGTTCGTGAGCTGGGTTTGCATCTGCGCCTGCGCCTGCGCCTCGTTCAAGACGCGGAGCCGATCGGCGGCTGTCACCTGCTTCGCGTAGGTCTCCACCTGCTCCAGCGAGAGTTGCCGGAGGCGCAACTGTTCGAGCAGTGTCTCGATCTTTCCACCGGCCGACTCGGTGTCGGGCTTGCCGATCAGGACGTCGACGCACTCTATGTCGAAGTTGTGGAACTTCCGCCCCAGTTCCTCGGCCGATTCGTGCTGGATCGCATCACGCTCCTGCAACAGCTCGAGCATGGTCCGCTTGTGGGCGACGTCTCGGAAGTAAGCGCTCAGCATCGGGTCGAGCGTCTGGGTGATCAACTTCTTCACGTCACCGAACCGTTGGATCACACTGGGTGCCTTCTGATAGTCGATGTGGACGACCACGGAGAGCGGAAGAGTTGGCTCGTAGGCGTCCTTGGTGACCAGATCGATGGAGCGCAAACTCTCGTCGTAGCGGTGCGACTCTGTCCGGCCGGTCACCCAGTGCAGGACGAAGTTCGTGGTCGGCACCAGGACGATGTTGCCGGCGTAGGTATTGAAGGCGTACTTGCCCGGCCCGAGAGGCTTCTCCTGGACGCCGCGCTCCCCCTCGGCCACTCGCTCGCCGTGGCGGAAGGTCTGGCCCGAGATGTCGTGGCCGCTCCTTCCGTAGTAGCTGACGACCACTCCCACGTACCCGATCGGAACGATCGTCTTGGGGATCGATTCGATGGTGGCGAACCATCGGTTGATGAAGTACGTGCCATCGGTCAGCGGGACGAATTGCAACCCCCGCCGACCACTGGCACGAAGGAACGCCTCGGGGTCCTGGTAGTTATTATGGAAGTCCTTGTCGTTGCGGTCACAACCGACGGCCGGGGCGATGATCTCGCCTGGGGGCAGCGAGGGCCCATCGTGGACCGTAACGATCCCGATGCTGTCGACCATCATGGTCTTACCGGGCAGAAGCGGGTCGGGCGCCTCGATCGGCCCGCCGATGATCACGGGGCTGAAGGCGTCGATCTCGTTCAGCTCGTTCTGCCAGTTGACAAGCGTCTTGAGCTCCTTCGAACCGCCGGTCTCAAGCCGGTAAACCGAATCCTCCAGAATCACGGTGAAGAGCGAGAGGTTGATGGCGTACACGCCCTCGCGGAGAAACGCCCGCTGCCGGCCGCGCTGGCCGACGGCTGGGTCGGTCTCAGGACCGCCCGGGACGCCGCCGAGGAAACGTCGGGCGTCCTGAAACTGGTTGCAGTCGATGATCCGGGCGAGGGTCTGGCTTGGCTGCAACGCCTCGCCGTCTCGGGCGTAAACGTAACCAATCTTCCCTTGTGGAACCGTAACCAGTGAAGTTCTGTGGATCCGGTACTGCCACCGCCAGAGGCCCAGATGCAGGCCGCCGCGGAGGACCTCGGCCTGGAACCCGGCCTCGCCGTCGAGGGCGATGATCCGTCCTTCGGGGACCGAGCCCTTCAGCGACCAGAGCCGTTCCACGACTCCGACGCGGTTGTTGGCGATGTAGCGTAGACCGGCCAGTTCCGTCGCGGCCAGGATCAAGGCGACCAGCCCAATCAGCCAGAGCAGGCCGCTGGGCATCTCCGAGATCGCTGAAAAGAGAGCCACCTGATCGACCAGTGGCGAGAACACGGCTCGAACTCCTGCGGAACGAGGAGGGCGACGCCGCGCCGGCCCGGAACGTCCCGGGCAGGGCGCATCGCGTCGCGATCGGCCCGACGGGCCGCGTCCCCGGGGTCGTTCGAGTCCCCGGAGTTGACGGATATTCGCCGGCCGGCCGGATTATTGGGCAAAATCGCCCCCAGCCGGCGCCGATTCCTCCTCATTTCGCCCGATCCGCTGGGTCGACGATCGGCCCGGGCGGTCGGAGGTCGAGCACGACCCCGCCGGCCGTCTTCCCGGATTCAACGGTCGCCACAACCGCTCCTTGCCACGGCTCGGCCTTTTTGCGGAGGAGCGCCCGATCGAGGTTCCGCAATTCCTCGACCCGGGGAACGTGAGGGTCCCGATACGCATCGTGGCCGGGCTTGAGCCCGTACCGTCCCGGCGGGAGATCCTCGATTTGGAACGAGCCGTCGGGCTTGGCCAGAACCTCGCGCCGGATCACGCCTGCGTCGAAGGCGACCACCCAGACCCGGCCGGCCATCGCGGCCGGGACGTGCTCCACCCGCCCCTCGATTGCTCCGCTCTCGACCACCCGGATGTCCGCACGGACCTCGCGGTCCATTGACGTGAATCGGATCGGCCCGACCTGCGTGCAGGCGCCGTCGGGCCCCTCGTAGACGAGGAACCAGGGCTCGTATCCCGGGTAGTTCTTGAGACCCTCGACGGCGAACCGCCCATCAGGCCCGACGCAAGTCCAGCCGACCTCATAGCCCCCGTCCGGGACGGCCCGGCCGCGGAGCATCGCCGGATTGGCCCGACTCCTCTCCGCGCGGGGCTTTTGCCAGGCGCTCACCCGGCCTCCGGCGGCCACCGGCCTGCCCTCGCGAATCGCGAGACCCACGATTCGAGTGGTTTCCTCCCTCGCCTTTTCGCCCGCCTCGCGGGCCATCTTCACGACGATCCCCGAGAGGTCCTGCCGGGCCGCCAATTTGCCCAGGAAGACTTCGCCGTCGACGTAATCTCGGGACGTGACGGTGATGTGGTACTCGTCGGCCTTGCCTTCGTAGGTGATGCCGAACCGCCCGGGCTCGGTCTGCTCGAATTGGCTCAGTCACCCGACGAGAACGTAGGAGCCATCCCGTTCCCTGACGACCCGGCAGAGCCGCATCGTGTCGATCTCGACCGGCTTGTCGCTCTCGGCGTCGACGACTGTCCCCTGAATCCGATGGGCCTTCGCCACCGTTATCCTAATGTGGTCATGGTCGGGACCGATCTCCAGCACTCGCTTCGGCGCGAAATAGTCGTTCGATCGGAGCATGAGGGTCTTCGCATCCTTCCCCGCGCCGTGGACGAGGAACCGGCCCGACGCGTCGGTCGAAACCGCGCCCTCGTGGTCGTAATCGACGATGACCCGTACGCCCGGTGCCGGACGTCCGTCCTGATCGAGCACGAGACCCCGAATTGGCACCTCCTCGACCAGAGCGACATCGCCCAGATCGAACGCCTCGACGCCGGGCTCCGCCCACCTGGTGAGCAGGGTTCGTACCTTCGCGGGGGCGTCGAACATGAGATCGACCATGCCGGGCGGCAAAGGCGGGGTCTCGAAGCGGCCGTCGGCGCCGGCGTCCAGGTCCCATCGGGTCTCATTCGAGGTGGTGGTCTGCGCCGCGAGGAAACGGCGGACCTCGACGGCAAGCTTCGCCCCGGCGATCGTCCGGCCCTTCGCGTCGACCAATCGGCCGCGGAACCGCGTGCCCGGCAGGGCCGTCAGGTCGCCGAGGTTGCGATCCCGCCCGGCGAAGACATGCAGCCGCTCTCGTCGCTGCCGGCTCCTCCCCGGCGCCTCGAACCAGAGGGCGACCGCCTTCTCCGCGGCAATCGGGCCGAGCCGGAACCGGCCGTCGCGGCCGGTCCTCGTCGCGGCCACCCGATCCACAACGATGGTCCCCCAGACCTCGGCCCCATCGACCGGATGACCCTTCAGGTCGACCACGCGACCCACCAGGGCGCCCATCGCCTCGGCCTTCTTCTTCGCCGGAGGATCGTCGGCTCGGACGATCCCTGCGCAGGCGATCGCTGCCAGACCGATGCTCAGGATTCGAATCATCATGACGACCCCGATGGAAAGAAACCAGGAAGACCAACCGCCTGGATTCTCGGTATACGACATACGTCGTTGGCGATCAAGGGGCGATTGACCGGCCGGCGTCGGGGCGCTACGCTGGAGCGATGAGCTTTGAAGTCGAGGTGAAGTACCGGGAAGTGGACCACGATGGCCTTCGTCGCCTGCTGGCGGAGGTCGGGGCGGTCGAGGTTGGGGCGATGGATCAGGAGGATCTCTACCTGAGCCATCCGTCCCGCGACTTCGCGCAGACCAACGAGGCGCTCCGCCTGCGCAGGATCGGCGGCGAGAATCGGATCACGTACAAGGGGCCGAAGCTCCCCGGCCCGACCAAGACGCGTGAGGAGATCGAGATCCCGTTCCTGGAGGGCGAGGACGCCTTCCGGCAGCTCTCTCGGCTGTTCGAGAACCTGGGCTTCGTTCCGGTCGCGGCGGTCCGAAAGCACCGGACGGCCTTTCACTTGACGGTCGCGCCCTACGAGATCGAGGTGACGCTGGACCGGGTCGAAGGGCTGGGCGACTTCGCCGAGATCGAGGCGATCGCCCCGGATGCAGCCGCCTTGCCGGCGACTCAGGAAGCGGTGATGGCAGCAGTCGGCCTGTTCGGGCTCGATCGGATCGAGCCGAGGTCGTACCTGCGGATGATCCTGGAGGCCAGGGCGGGGGGATCCGTCGGCGGTCTGGAATCGGGGTGAAGGACGCCCGCCGGTCGGATAAAATGAATGGGTTGCCGGGCCTCGCGACGTAAACGGTAGGCTGGCGAGCGGCTGCGTACTCCTTGTGAGCTAGAGGTCGGGTCCTGGCCGTGGATTGTCGGCGTTCCGGCCGGATGCTCGGAAGGGCGCCATGCGAAGAGCAGGAGCAGGGTGAACCATGCATTATAGTTTGGAAATGCTCGTCCATGGAAGAAGTGAGATCGTAGGGTTCTACCGTACGGCCGCCGACCGCTGGCGGGAGATCTGGTCGCGGGGCGAATCCGATGAGCTTGCTTCGCTCGCCAGGATGCTCACGTCCGAACAGATCTGGTTCGAACGCAACTGCGGAGGGCGCTGGGTTGGTCAGGAGGTCATGGTCGTTTCGGGACTGGCGGGCCTTTACACGACGACGGCCGGCTTCGATGAGAACCTCCCCAGGGCTCGCCTCCTCTACGACGCGTTCCTGTCGAGTTCTTGCAGCGTCGAGGTGAAGAGCATCGCCGAGGAAGTGGCGCGGTCCTATGACTTGCTCGTCGCGAGCCGATACTAAGCCGCCCCGGGTCAGGGAGCCCGACCGACGATGAAGCCGACGCCGTTCAGCCCCGAGGGGTATGCCGCCTGGCACGAAGCGGTCGTCGCGGCAGATCGCCCGGTCGTGGAACGACTCACCGCGCTCCGCGAGCGGATGATGGTCGACTCGCGGCCCGATCTGGAAATCCTTTCTCGGCTTTTGACCTACATGTTCACCTACACCAGGAGGGAGTACAACCTCGCGAGGGGGCAGGAAGCTACCTATCATACCCCCTTGCTGGAGGCGCTCAGGACCGGCCCGAGCGGCGTCCCTTCCCCGGGCTATCTGGATCTGTTCAAGCCTGTACGATCGATCGTGGAGAAGATGTGGAGGAAAGCCGAGGCCGAACCGACGGTCACGCTCTCGAACATACAGCACTCGATCACGGACCTGATTCGTACCGATGTCCGCACGGAAACCCTCGATGGAGCGAGGTTCCTCGCCGATCGGATGAATCACCTTCCTGGCTTGCTGTATGAGGAGGAGCTCAAGGCCCGGTATGAGGAGCGGGTTGAGTCAGTCTCCTTTGAACCCGAGATGAAGATGGCCTCGGGCTATTTCGCTTATCATGGTCTCGTCCGCTTCCGATCCGGCTACATCGCGGAGGTGCAGATTTACTCGACATTGATGAGCGAGTGGCGGAAGCTCTCGCACCAGCTCTACGAGCGGGTGCGCCTGCAACCCGTCGCCAAGCACGAGTTTGCCTCTCCTGAAGCCCGGTTGATCTCCCTCGGCCACTCCCTGCACCTGGCGGAGTGCGAGATCATGAGACTGCGTCAGGAGATGGAAAAAAGTTAAGCGTGTTGGAACTCGGATAGGTCTGGGAGGAGTCGGTTCTCTGGTGAAGAGGGTCGCAGATTCTTGACACCGAAATCGCTCGTGCCCCGCCACAACACGGCGAAGAAGACCGCGAAAAGCCAGGCCCGAAACTGCCCATTGCTGCGAGGCTATTCTGCTATGTCCCACTACATCGACCCGCACATCCACATGGTCTCCCGGACGACCGACGACTACAAGCGCATGGCGCTGGCCGGCTGCGTGATGGTCAGCGAGCCGGCGTTCTGGGCGGGGTTCGATCGGTCGGGGGTCGAGGGATTCCGCGACTACTTCCGCCAGCTCGTCGAGTACGAGCCCCGGCGCGCCTCGGCTTACGGCATCCAGCATCATGGCTGGCTCTGCATCAACGCCAAGGAGGCTGAGAACGTCTCGCTCTCGCGCGAGGTGATCGCGATGATCCCCGAGTTCCTCGACCATCCCAACGTCCTCGGGATCGGCGAGATCGGCCTGAACAAGAACACCCGGAACGAGGCGACCGTCTTTCAGGAACATCTCGACCTCGCCGCCCGGACCGGCGAGCTCGTCCTCGTCCACACGCCCCACCTGGCCGACAAGTACCAGGGCACCCGGATGATCCTCGACATGATCCGCGAGGACGGCCGGATCGCCCCCGAGCGGGTCTGCATCGACCACGTCGAGGAGCACACCATCCGCGCCGCGCTCGATGCCGGTCACTGGGTGGGAATGACCCTTTACCCGATCACCAAGTGTACCCCCGCCCGCGCCGCCGACATGATCGAGGTCCACGGGTCCGATCGGATCATGGTCAACTCGGCCGGCGACTGGGGCCACAGCGATCCGCTGGCCGTCCCCGAGCTGATCTTCGAGCTGCGGCGCCGGGGCCACGATGAAAACCTCATCCGCAAGGTCGTTCACGACAACCCGCTGGCTTTCTTCTCTCAGTGCGCCCGCTTCGAGTATGCGCCCCGCGAGGCGGCCGAGGCGGCGGTCGGTTGACGGATCGCTCCCCCGATCGAACGAATCAGCGATCGTGCCCCGGCGATGGTGCCGGGGTCTCATGATCGCGTAACGTCCCTCGCCGCGCCCGTCGCGAACCGGTATAACCGAGAGTCCGCATCTTATCGCGGCGCGTCTGTATCCAGGTATCCATCGCTCGAGGCCGCTTGCCCATGCATCCGCCGAAGTCCGATCCGATCGACGTCACCGAAACAGCCACACGTCCTCGCGGTCTGCCGACAATGGGCGGTAAGGTCTTCGCGCTGGGCGTCCTCTTCGCGATGAATCTGCTGAACTACGTCGATCGCTACACGTTCTTCGGCGTCGCCGAGCAGATCAAGACCGACTTCAAGATCGATAGCTTCTGGTACAGCGTCCTCGGTGTCTCGTTCATGATCGTTTATACGATTGTCTCGCCGTTCATGGGCTGGCTGGGCGATCGCTATCATCGGCGGGCGCTTCTGGCCGGCGGCGTGGCTCTCTGGAGCGTGGCGACGGTTGGCACGGCGCTCTCGTACGATTACTGGCACATCTTCTTCTGGCGGTCGCTGCTGGGGATCGGCGAGGCCAGTTACGGTGTCATCGCGCCGGCCCTGATCGCCGATTTGTTCCCGGTCCGCGAGCGTGGGCGGGCGATGGGGATTTATTACCTGGCTCTGCCGCTCGGCGGGGCGATTGGCTACGGGCTGGGCTCGTGGATCGGGCAGGATCATGGCTGGCGGGCGGCGTTCTTCGTGGTCGGGTTGCCGGGCCTGCTCGCCGCGGCCGCCGGGCTGGTGATGAGCGATCCCGGCCGGGGCGCCTCGGAAGGCGGCGAGATCGCCGGCAAGGCCGACCGGCCCGGGATGCTCGACTACTTCCGCCTCTTTCTGATTCCGAGCTTCGTTCTGAACACCGCCGGGATGGCCGCGATCACCTTCGCCACGGGAGCCTATGCCGTCCACGGATCGAACTTCTACCAGGAGGTCCGCGGGATGTCGATGAAGGAGGCCGGCACGCGGATCGGCGGTCTCACCGCCATCGCCGGACTCCTCGGAATCGCCCTTGGCTCGTTCCTGGCCGACTTCCTTCGCAAGCGCACCCGACGAGCCTATTTGCTCCTCGCCAGTCTTTGCGCCGCCGCCTCGGCGCCGCTTGGGCTCTTCGCGATCCTGGTCTCCGACCACACGATCTCGCTGGCCTTGCTCTTCGGTGCGATGGTGATGCTCTCCATGGTGCTCGGACCGTGCAACACGGTGATCGCCAACGTCGTCCCGGCGCGCGAGCGGGCCAGCGGATACGCCGTCTACATCCTGCTCATCCACCTGTTCGGCGACATCAGCTCGCCGGTGCTCCTCGGCCTGCTATCGGGCGCCTTCTCGCGGCCGGACGTGGTCGCCTCGCCGATCGGCCAGTTCTTCGCCTCGATCGGCGCCTCGCCGGTGCATACCGCCGCCGGTGACGAGAACCTCACCGTCGCCCTGCTTGCGGTGACGCCCGTTCTGGTCCTTGGCGCGGTCCTGTTCCTGATCGGCGCCCGATTCCTGGAAGCCGACGAGGACCGCGCCCATGCCGCCGGCAGGGGACACGAGCCGGCTGGCGGCCTGCATTTTCATTAATCAGTGCCGGATCAGCGCCAGGGCGATCTCCAGCATGATCAGGACGACCACGGTGATCTCCAACGCCTCCATCCGGTGGCCGCCCGCCTGCTGGACGAGGAGGTCGTAGACGTCGCCGACCGTCTCCAGCTTGCGCCGGATGCTGCTCTGCCAGTCGCGAAGGTGGAACCGAGCTGAGGCGACCTCGAAAATCCGGGCGAGGTAGTGGTCGCCGATCAGCTTCAGTGCGTTGTCGACCCGTTCGAACAGGCTGGTGGCCTCGATCTCCATCTCCCGGATCTGGCGGACAGCGTCGCCGTGCATCCGCCACGAGAACGGGAGCCGTCGCGGTCGGCGTTCGGGGCGGATCAGGCGATAGGCGGCCTCCAGCCGGTCATCCAGGCGGTCGTCGATGTGGCGGAATTCGAGCAACTGGACGTTGGCGAACTCGATCACCTGCAAGGTATCGGCGCAATCGGTATCGGCGACGAAGCCGGCGGCCCAGTCGAGGACGACGAGGTCGGTCGGCGTGTACGAGATCCCCAGCCGGGTCGCCTCGCGAACCTCGCCCGGGCTGAGCGGACCCGATTCCAGGCGGACAAGTCCGGCGATCCACTCAGGACGATGTTCCAGCCAGCCGGGGCGCCGGCCGGCGAGCTGGAAAAGGATGTATTCCTCGCTGATCTCGCTAAATTCGAAGTCGTGGACGGCCGGCTCGATGCGACGGAGCCACGGTTCCAGGACGCGACGAGCGGCCTCGTTGAGTGTGGAGGGCTCGGCCAGGTCGCCGGCCAGTTCGAGCAACTCGGAAGGTGAGGCGGTCATCGGGAAGCGGACGCTCATCGAGACGGCGCCGAAGTCGAAGAGAGCCAGCTCGCCCCGCGCCGGAACGATCTCGGCCCGGTCGCCTGGCAATCGGATGCGGCCGGGATCGACCTCGACACGGATCGGAGCGGGGCGATAGGCGAGCGATTCGGGGGTTCGTCGACGGCGAGGCAGCGGGCCGGGCTCGCCCTGCAGCATCCCCCGGGCGCGGTCGAGATCGATCTCGTCGCCGACGTCGAAGGCGAAGGCAAGGTGGACAATCACCTCCAGCGGCTCGGTCATCCAGGCCGTGCCGGAGAGTGATTCAGTGGGCTCGACAGGAGTCATCGGTCGAATCGGCATGCGCGCGGGGCCTCGCGAGGGCAGGGGAGACGTCACGTGGAGACGGCCCCGACGGGCGGCGGCACCTCGGCGGCCTCGGGCGAATCGATCGAGGTCGAGGTCGATTCGGGGTGGTCGCGCCACCAGGCCGCGGCGATCTCCGACGACCATCCGTCGGCATCCCGGCAGGCGGAGAGCGCCGAGGCGAGCGAGGGTGCGTCAGGGAACCGGTCCTCGGGCCGCTTGGCAAGGCATTGCAGGACGACCGCCTCCAGGTCGGGGGGTATGGTTGGGTCGATCCGAGAGAGCGGTTCGACCGGGTCTCGGGTATGGGCGATCATCACTTCCATCACGGTTTCTCCGAGGAACGGCGGACGGCCGGTCAACAGATAGTACGCGACGGCGCCCATCGAGTAGATGTCGGCCCTGCGATCGGGCGGGGGGTGGGCGATGACCTGTTCGGGGGCCAGATACAGCGGCGAACCGGCGACGGTGTCGTCGCGCGAGACCGCGGGCCCTTCTCCCGCTTGCAGCGTCTTGACGAGGCCGAAGTCGAGGACCTTGGTCACATCGAAATGGCCTCCGCGCTCGGCGGCGAAGAGGTTGGCCGGCTTGATGTCGCGATGGACGAGCCCGGCCTCGTGCGCCTCATGCAGTGCGTCGCAGGCCTGTCGGAGCAGGTAGATCACGCGGGCGGCCGGCATCGGGCCGTGGTTCCGGACGATCGCGTCGAGGCCGAGGCCGGGCAGATATTCCATCGCGTAGTAGAACGAGCCATCGGCGTGCCGGCCGTAGTCAAAAATCAGGATCGTGTTCCAGTGCGAGAGCCGGGCCGTGGCGCGGACCTCGCGCTCGAACCGGGCGAGCGTGCGGGGGTCGTCGGATCGATCGGAGCGCAGGAGCTTGATCGCGCAAGGACGTTTCAGCAACTTGTGTTCGGCGAGGTAGACCTCGCCCATCCCGCCGCTCCCGAGCTGCCGTCCGAGGCGGTACTGATTCAGTAACCGGGCCTCGCGAGCCTCGTCGCGGAGCGAGTGGATTGTGTGAGCGCCGTAGATCGCGGCGAAGGCGCCGAGCAGGAGGAAGAGCCCGTGCTCGGTCGCCTGGCCGACGTCAGCCGCGCGGTCGGCCACGCTCTGGCTCTCGGGATGGAGCAGGCCGAGCATCCAGGGAACCGTCGCGGGCGCCAGGGCCATCGGAACGATCACCGCCGCGGCGCGCCGCCACTGGTTCGGGATGAAGATCGCGTAGGTGAGGATCGTCAAAAATGTGCAAATAATCCCGCTCTTGACGGCGGCCAGGTAGAGCATCGGGTTGTCGGCCTGGGTCCATCGGTAGAGCCGGATGTATTGCGAGGCCATGAAAAAAAGCGTGACGCCGGCGAACAGGCTGACCTCGTGGATTCGAAGCTCGCGGAGTGTCGGCCGCCACGAGCTGGAGAGCAGCGCCAGGCTGAGCAGGAGCAGGCCGAGGATCAGCCCATAGAACAGGACGTTGAGCGATTCGAGCCGGTTGAGGAACATCGCCCGAAGAACGAACTGGCCAAAGCCAACGGCCAGAACGACCGAGGCGGCGCGAAGGCGTTCCTGGAGCAGGTGGCGCAGCTCGTCGACCTCGGAGGGACCGGCGATGACCCTGCGCCCGGGGTCGAAGCTGTCGCGATAGGGCGACGCCTCGGCCGGCGCCTTCTGGCTCGGATGGTCCTGCGTGCTGGACTGGGGATCGGGCATCACTCGGCCCTCGCGGCCGGCCGATCGATGCGCCGGCCGATTCGTCGGATTCTCAAGATTCGAACGGCTCGGTCCCGACCTCGGACCCGGCCGGCTCGACAGCCAGATCGGCGGGGAACAGCTCGGAGACCCGGCATCGGAAGCCGGGGAGGATGTCTTCACCGGTTAATTCGTCGTCGGCCCGGAGGCGATATCCCGTCCCGTCGCCCCGGACGACGTAGACCGTCCGCGTCGTCGGGTAGACCACCCAGACGAGGCTCACCCCCGCGCGGATGTACTCGTCCACCTTCTCCTCGACGTCTCGTGACGCCAGGTCGTTCAGCGAGACGACCTCGACGGCGAGATCCGGGGCGATTCGGGTGAATCCGTCACGCTCGATCTGGGCGAGGGAATAACGCTTTCGGCGGATGTAGCTGACATCGGCTCGTCGGATTCGCCTCGGCTTGCCGGGGAAGCACTGGTAGCCCTGATCGGCCGCGAAGAGCCACCCCTCGGGATGCTTCTCGCAGTGATTCCCGAGGATCAGCCCGACACGGAACGCGACCAGATTCGATAGGGCTCCCACATTCCGCTCCCGTAGCTCGCCGTCGATCAACTCGTAATGCCCTCCGTCGGGCATCGCGAGCAACTCTTCCGGCGTGACCTCGGTCCGGGGATGGTCCCGGGGCGGGAGATCGGCCAGACCTCCGGCTGGGGGCTGGATGGCAACGATTGTGCTCATCGAACGGTCCTCCCTACGTCTCGCGCCTCGCGACCAGCCACTATACCATCCCTGACGATCCACAGGGCAGACGGTCTCCGCTGAGCGCGCAAGGCGAGCCGGGGTGGTCGGTCCCCCGGCTCGCTCGTTCTGTTCTAGGAGCATCCCGGCTCAGTAGGCGTCGCTGGAAACGACCTCGCCGCCGTTCCTCGTCATCAGGGCCTTCAGGACGTTCGGTCTGACAGACTTCTTGAGGAAGTGGACCGACCCGTCGGCGAAGAGAACATTGAAGCCTTCGGGCGTGAAGCCGCCGAGGTCAGGGAGCAGGGACGTCGGATCCTTCGGAGCGACCTGGATGTCCTCGGGCTTCGTCCAGGGGACCTGCTGGCTCGACTCGACGGCGAGGATGGTGTTCGACGTGCCGTCGGTGATTTCCGCGATCGTCGCGCCCCCCTCTGTTCCGCCGATGGTTGAGTCGCCCGTGAGGACGAAGTAGGAAGTCTGGCTCCGGCTCGATGGGCCGCCCGACCACGTGGGATAGGCGTAGATAGCCGGCATCCGATCGATCAGCTTGCTGTTGTTCGGGCTGTTCCAGGGCTCGTCGAAGCGGTACTGGTTGAAGAGCTCCTGCTCGTTGATGTAGGGCAGGATCGCAACCCGCCAGCTATAGGGGAACTTCCCACGGTCGCGGTTGGCTGAGGCCGGGAAGTGATTGTTGGCCGCGTGATACGCGTGATAATTGTGGAACGCCAGGCCGATCTGCTTCAGGTTGTTCACGCTCTGGGATCGCTGTCTGGTGACCCGCGCCGAGGCCAGCACCGGGCCAAACAGTCGCAGGACCTCGGCGAGGTCGAGGTCGGTTGCGGCGTGCATCCGGACCAGGCCGTCGGACGTTTCGACGTGGGCCGATTTCAGGAGCGATTCGCCGGTGCCGAGCAGCCAGGCCCCGGGGCCAGCCGATGCGCCCGGCACCTGACGAAGGCCGGCGATCGCGTTCTTTCCCAGCACGAGGGTAGCCGTCAACGTCTCGCCGACGGCCTTGCCGTTCTCCGGCGTGTCGACCTGGCCGACGAGGTCGAGGGCGAGCGATCGATCGGAGAGGCTGAGGCTCACCGCATAGGCCCGCGCCTTCTCGTAGAGCGCCGAGAAGGTCTCCGGCCCGGCGGGCGAGAGGCCCGCGCCTCTGCCTCGCCAGCGTCCCACCTCTCGACGAACCCAGCGTGCATCGACGGCCATCATGACCTGTCCCGGCGCGACCTTCTTCCATGCTTCGTCCCAGGGATACTTCGGGGCCGGGCCGCCGAGGTCGGAGATCAGGTCTCGCATCGGAGCCTCTTCGGTGGCCACGATGGTTCGCTCGTCCGGTATCAGCGTGGCGAAGGATCTCTGGTTCGGGTCGCCTTGCCGATAATACACGCGGCCGGCATGGCGGACCTCCACGAGCGGCGGTCTCCCCGCCTTCCCGAGAATCGCCTTCCAGTCCTTCGGCCCCGTGGCTCGATAGATAGCTCCGGAAGGCATCGGCGCAAGCGGCCGGCCCATGTCGGCCCCGACCGCCGAGTCTGGGTCCCAGAAGAATGTTAGTTGCTCGATCTCCTCGGGAGGGATCGGGAAACCTTCCAGGAAAGAACCCTCGCGAAAGGCATCCAGGAGCTTCTTCATCTCAGGCCGCCGCAGCAGCGAGCCTGGCCGGATCGAGACGACCATCCGGGCGCCCTCCGGGACGTAGGTCATGTCGTGCAATTCGACCGCGTCGGCCTTGACCGGTTGGCCCTGCGCCATCGCGGGGGCCTCGCCGATCGGCCCGCGCAGGCCGGCCACGATCAGCCCCAGCGCCGCCATTGCTCCGACCGTCACCAGCCGCGCCGATCTCGGCAGCGCGACCTGCCCCAGATTCCGCGATTCCTTGAGCATTTGAATTCTCCTGACGAATGTGTCGCGAGAAGGGAGAAACGCGCGAGCCGGCCAGGCGGGGCTGCGGCCGTCGAGCCGCAGGGCCATCCGCGCCAGCGCCGCCAGATAGGTCGATCGACCGCCCGAGAGCCGGGCGCCCCAGGCGTCGGCGGCCAGCTCCTGCTCCAGCCGGAGCCGGGCCGAGAGCCAGTGCGCCAGGGGATGGTAGAACTGCATCGCCAGCGCGATTTGCGCCACGACACCCGCCGCGAAGTCGCCGCGTCGGACGTGCGCCAGCTCGTGCGCCAGGACGGCCCGGCGCTCCTCGGCGTCCCAGTCGCGCCAGTCGATCGGGAGGATCACGACGGGACGCCGCCATCCGATCGTCGCGGGCGTCGCGATCTCGGGCGCTTCGGTTAACAGGACGGGACGCACCACACCCAGCTCGGCGCGGAGGATCTCCAGATCATCGAGGATTTCCACCTCGCAAACCGGACGACCGCGAGACCGCAGCCAGGCCACACCTCGGAGGCCGAGCCCCAGGCGAATCATTCCGATCGCCAGGCTCGCGAGGAAGCCGACCGCCAGCCACTCGCGCCAGGTCCAGCCGGGCGATTCGACGTCGGCCTTTCTTAGCTCGTCCAGGAAGATCCGCCAGACCGAGGGCGTTGCCTCCACTGCCGCCGGCTGGGGCCGTGCCGCCGGCTCCGATGCGGCCTCCTTCGACGCCGTATCCTCCGAGCCCGCCGCCGCCTTTTCTTCCGAGCGAGCCACGACCGCCGCTTTCGGACGATCGATGCCCCCGATCGTCCACCATCGTGGCCAGGGGCTCATCGCGACCGCTGCGACGATCGCCATCACCACCAGGCCCGCTCCGGCCGCCAGCGAGCCGGCCGCCGGGCCCCATCGTCGGATCATCAAATAGGCCGCGATTCCCGCGATCGCGAACACCGAGGAATGGATCGCGGCGGCGGCCAGCATCATCCCCATCGCGCTCATTTCCGTTCCTCCTCGCGATCGCCGAGAGCCTGTTCGAGGACCTTCCGCTCGGTCGCCGTCAGCGATTTTTGCTCCATCAGCCGGACCAGCAACGCCTCGCGCGAGCCGCGGAAGACCCGGTCGATCAGCTCGCCGAGCAACTTCCGCGAGACGTCCTCGTACGACCGATCCGGCCGGTACGAGAACGGCCGCTCCTCGTTCGTCTGGACCAGAAATCCCTTCTCCAGCAGGATGCGAACCAGCGTCGCGACCGTCGTGTACGCCCGGTCCAGACCCCGCGACGCCAGCACCTCCCGCACGTCCGCAACCGTCGACTCGCCCCGCTCCCAGAAGACGTGCATTACCTCCAGCTCACGTTCCGTCAGCTCCTTCGCCGCAGGTCGCCCCATGCTCGTTCCCCCCCTCGCCCAAAGGCTGTGCCGCGAGTTTTGGTTTTCTAGATTTGGTTTTATCGTAGTGGCCGGCGCGATGTCAAGTCGTGGATGCGAACTGGTCCGGTCACTCAGGAGGATTCTGGCGGGTGAGTTCTGCTGGATGGGTCGTCCCGCGGGCCTGGACATGCAGGAGGACAGGCCGGGTCGACTGGCCGCCGTCGGCCGACGTTGTCAGGTGGAAAGCACGGACCTGGGGTGGTGTGCCCGGGTCGGCCGTGACGAAGAACGTGCGCTCTTGCTGGTCCTCCAGGACGAGGAGGCCGTTGAGACCGAGGTTATCGATGATGACCCCGAACGGCAGGTTACGGCCGGAGCCCTCGTTCCCGAAGGAGACCGGTCCGCGGAACCCACGGCGATCGAGTTTCACGGTCATCGCGATCGTCTGTCCTGGCTCGATGGCGAATTCCAGCGGAATGCGTCCGGGCGGGCTGATCGGCCGAGCGTTCCCCTTGGCGGGGCCGATCGTGATCCCGAGACTGGGCGCGGGGGCAAGCCGGATCGTGCCGAGGTCGTTCACCTTGCGCGTTACCTCGCGCCCGTCGACGCTCGCCATTGCTCGGACGGTCGTTCCCTTCGCCGATGCGGCCGATGGCGACGACGCCCCTGGCTCCGCCTCGATCACGCCGAGCGCGTCGAGCTGACCCTCCTGGATGACGATCGGTGTCGTGACCCGAAAGCCAGCCGGTACGCCACCAATCTCCACCCGGATCGGACCCTCGAAGCCGTCGAGCCGCCGAGCCATGACCCGAAATTCCTTCGCGCCGCCGGCTCCCACGCTGGGATTCGCACCTTCAAGCTTCACCTCGAAATCGGGACGGCGCGGGCGGGCCGTGAGCTTGTAGCCAAAGTCGCCACCCTGGAGCCCTCGCACGTCTCGGATCCGGACGAGGTACGCCCCGTCGGCCGGCGCCTTGAAGAAGAGCCGAGAGTCCTTGCCCAGCTCGCGATGGGCATCGTCGTCGTTCTCGTAGGCGAGTGTGAAGACGGGCAGACCGTTCGGCACGAGCCGGGTGCCGGGCGGGTGCGGCCGGACGATGTAGCAGGGCTCTCCCAGGGCGTGGGCCAGGGGTGTCGTGTCGAAGTAGCCCCAGCGCTCTCCGCGGCCGGGATAGACGACGAAGCCGGAGTCGGGGCCTCGCGGATAAAGCCAGAGCCGAACTACCTCGCCGTTGGCGTAGAGGTAATCGTCGAGGCTCATCTCCTGCCAGTTGAACACACGAAAATCATTGGCCTCGCTGGCGTTCTTGCCGCGGAAGGTGAAGTACGAATCACGGACCGCCTGGAGCATGACCCGAGGAACAGGACGGCCGTGTTCGTCGAGGATTTCAAGGAACGAGTCGAGTCGCGACTTCGACCGCGAGGCATCCACCTCGAAGACCCATTCCTGGCCGGCTTTTGCCTCGAACCGGAAGAGGTCCGAATCGGAATGGCCGGGCTTGCCGCCGTTGATGACACCCACAACCCGCCCGGGGAGTTCCAGCCGATTAGCCCTGTCGAACGAATCGTTCGGCTCCTGCTCGCTCGTCTCGCGAATCGGACCTGCCTCGGCGATGGTCCTCGCCGAAGACGATCCCTCTCGCGAGGGCCGGGGCGCGGCCTCGGCCTCGAGGCCGGCCGGAATCTCGTAGCGGGCCAGCGAACCGTCGAGCCGACCAACCTCGAACGAGCGGCCATCGGGGGCCATCGCCATCGCGACCGACGCGTCGGACTGATCGGACCAGAGCCGGAGCTCGCGGTAGTCGCTCGTCCGCCAGGTCTTGATGGTACGGTCCTCGGCGAGCGTGACGAGCTTCGAGCCGTCGGGCGTGAACGCCAGCCGGACGATCGCTCCCTCATGGGCGAACCGGGCAATCTCCATCGGGTTGATCTCGGGCTTCTCACGCGAGACAAACCGCCAGACCCGGATGTTGTTGTCAGCGCCTCCAGCCACGATTGTCCGGCCGTCGGGGCTGAAGGCACAGGCGTATTCGGCCTTCAGCGGTTGCGGGAGGGTATCGAGGCGCAGGCCGTCCGCGACTCGCCAGACCTTGCAGGTGTCGTCGGCACTGGCGCTGACGAGAAACCGGCCGTCGGGGCTGAATCCCACGTCGTAGACGGCGCCGGTGTGCCCTTCGAGCGTGCGAAGGAGCTTCCCCGAGCCGGCCTCCCAGATCTCGATTTTTTTGTCGTAGCCGCAGGTTGCCAGCGACTGGCCGTCGGGCGAAAGCTCGGCATCGTAGAGCAGGTCTCGGTGGCCCTCGAAACGGCGAATCAAAGCGCCGGAGGCGACGTCCCAGATCGCCGCGACGCCTCCGAGCCCCGCGATCCCCGAGGCCGTCACGAGGCGACGTCCGCCGTCGGCGAAGTGGAGCGCGGTCACCTCGCCAGGGAAAGAGCCGAGGGTTTTCGTCGGCGCTCCGGTTCGCGGTGTTGCGTCGCGGTAGAGGGCAACCTCCGCGCCTCGGGCGACGGCCAGCCATCGACCGTCGGGAGATGCCTCCATCGCGGTGATCGGCCGTGACCGGGCGTGCGAGGGGATTTTCGGGACGTGGAGCGCCAGGCGGTCGGGTTCAAGGCCCTGAGGGCCCCGGGCGCCCGCGTCGATCCAGTCGCGGATCGTCGCGATCTCGTCGGGCCCGGGCCTCGGTTCGTCCTCTGGCGGCATCACCGGTTTTTTCCCGGTGGTCATGAGCCGGACGATCAGGCTCCCCGCCGAATCCCCAGGCAGGAGCGCCGGACCGTGCGCCGTCCCCTTCTGGAGAGCCGCGAACGACTCCAGCGAGAACTTTCCCTCGCGGTCCTCGTCGTTGTGGCAGCCGGCGCAATACTTCCGGAAGATCGGCGCAACCCGCGAGGAAAACTCAGGGGCTGAGGCGCCCGGGTCGCCGGGGACCGCGGCCACCAGGGCGGCCACGATGATGGAGATTGACATCGGAAGAACGCTCCCGCGATCAATGGTTGAACAGGAATTCCCGGCTGCTCATCAGGCCCCAGAAGATGTCCTCGACGACCTCGGCCTCCATGGCCGAGCCTGGTGGCGGCAGGATTCCGAGCAGGTGCTGCCGCTCGACCGGGGTTGGGTAGCGCGCGAGGCAGATCAGGTAGATCTCGTCGACAAGCGAGGCGTCAGACATCCCCTCAGCCCGGAGCTTCCGCAGCTTCTCGAGGCGGTTGCCGGGCGCGTGCAGCTTCTGGTTGAGCGTCTCGCCGTTGGAAAGGTGGAGCACCTGGACCATCGTCGGTTGGTCGGACCGCTCGCATTCGCAGACGATCCGACGTGGATTGCGGCCGAACGCCTGGAGGAAGTAGCTGTCGACGGCGGCGTCGTAGAGTTGCACGGCGCGGGTGCCGAGCGGGTAGAAGTCGGTCTTCTGGCGGTCACCGCCGGGAAACGCGATCGCATCGAATGGGGTCGGAACCTCGGTGGCCTGCGCGATCGCGTCGTGAAGAACCTCGGCCATCAGCCGGCGCGGGAAGTAGTGCGAATAGAACCGGCGGTCGGCCCTGTTGCCCGGGAGCGGCTGGCTGGAGCGCTGGTAGGTGTTGGACTGGAGGATCGATCGCATCAGCGACTTCAGGTCAAACTTGTGGCGAGCCAGGTCGTCGGCCGCAGCCGAGAGGAGCGCCTCGTTGCTCGCCGGGTTCGACGCCCGCATGTCGTCGACCTTCTCAACCAGTCCAACGCCCAGGAAGTTGGCCCAGAGTCGGTTGGCGATCGATCGGGCGAAGTAGGGATTCGAGGGCGCGGTGAGCCAGTCGGCCAGGGCAAGGCGACGGTCGGCGGGATCATCCGGGTCGAGTGGCCGGCCGTCGAGAGGAGTGGGCGGCTGTGGCTTGCCCGTCCTCGGCTGGACAATTTCGCCCGAGGCGGCCACGTAGAGCGTCCGTCGGCCGTCACCGTCGCGGCCCTCGCCGCCCCACCCCTTCGCCCGGACCCGCGCGAAGAGGCTCGCCATCGCGTAATACTGGTCGTTAGTCCATTTTTCCAGCGGATGATTGTGACATTTGGCGCAGCCGATCGAGAGGCCGAGGAACGCCTGGCAGGCGTTTTCGGTCATGTCCTCGGGGGTCTGGCTCAACGCATAGAAGTTGGTCGGCCCGTCTTCGAGGCTCTCGCCCGTGGCGGTCACAATGGCTCGGACCACGCGGTCCCAGGGAACATTGTCAGCGACCTGCTGGCGAATCCATCGATAATAAGAGCGGAGCGCCCCGGGGCGGAGCCGCGTCCCGTTGAGCATCAACAGGTCCGACCATTTATACGTCCAGTAATCGGCGAACTCAGAATGGGTGAGTAGCCGTTCGATCAGGGCATCCCTGCGCCGGGGTGAGGGATCGGCGAGGAAAGTGCGGGTTTCGTTCGTGTCGGGCGGGCGGCCGATCGTATCGACATAGGCGCGGCGGAGGAACTCGGCGTCGGAGCAGGGGGGTGACGCCGGGAGGCGGAGCCGGGCCAGTTGCCGGTCAACCTGCTCGTCGATGTAGTTCCGGGGCTTGCGGCGGTCGACTTCCACACCCGGGGGCGTCGGCCCGCCGGGATACGGAACGGTGACCCGCGCGATCGCGAGCTTGCTGGAGTACCAGGCCACCACGGCTCCCTCGCCGGGCCCGATGACCTGGATCCGGCCGTCCTCATCGACCCGGCAGACCGACTCGTCGGCCGACGACCACTTGGCCGATCGGGTGACGTCCTCGACCCGGCCGTCGGAGTATCGGGCGAGCACCAGCGCCTGCTGCGAGGCGCCGATGTCCTGAACCGATCGAACCGGCAGGACCTCGATTCCCTCGACGCGGGCCTCGGCGTTGGCTGGGGGTTGGGCACCGTCAGCGATCCAGCCGGCGAGGATGCGGTATTCCGGCGAGTCGGTCGCGAACCGAATTCCCCCCTTGTGGGCGATCGCCCCGGACGGCTTGGCGAGGACCAGGCTCCGACCTGGGTCCGCGAGGTCCACGCGGCGGCCCCGGTCCTGCTTGACGATGTTGAAGTAATCGGCCGGCGGGTCATAACCGCGGAGCGAGAGGCGGAAACCGCCCTTGCCGGCCAGGGCGCCGTGGCAGGCACCCGAGTTGCAGCCCAGTCGGGCCAGCACCGGCTCGACGTGATTGCGAAAGCTCCAGGTGATCGGCCGGTCCATCCCGCGGACCTCGACGCGGGCCGTCGCAACCCGATTACCCGACCTCGCGGTGATCGTCGCCCGGCCGTCGCGAAGCGGTTTCGCAACGCCCCCCTTCACCTCGACGACGGCCGGATCGCTCGACGACCAGCCGACACCCGAGGCCACTTGCTTCGCGATCTCGCCGTTCCGGGACTCCTGGAAAATCAAACGCTGGCGAGCCTGAGGCGCGTCGAGGACGAAGCTCGACGGAAGCAGGGCGGCTTCCTCGCCAGCCCAGGCGGAGGTCATCGCAAACACCGCCTGGAAGGACCACGCGAATCGTATCGCCGATCGAATCCTCATGCCGATCACCTCGCCGAGAAGCCCTGAGAAAACGCGGACAGGCACATCGAAGACTCGGAGCCCGTCCCCAGACTCGCAGAGCTTGTTAGAAGAGTTCGTGGATCTCGCGATGGCCGATGTCGACGATCGGGAACGGCCGCCCGGCGGGGCCGGGAAGCGTCGTTTCAAGTTTGAGGCCGAGGCTGTGGAAGATGGTCGCGGCGATATCCGCCGGCTCGACCGGGCGATCCGCCGGCACGGCGCCGATCGGGTCGCTGGCCCCAATCACCCGGCCCCCCTGCACGCCGCCGCCGGCGAATCCGACCGTGAAGCAGAGCGGCCAGTGATCGCGACCCCCGGCCGGATTGATCCGGGGTGTCCGGCCAAACTCCGCCAGGTTGCAGACGAGCGTCCGGTCGAGCAGACCGCGCTGCGAGAGGTCCTCGATCAGGGCCGAGTAGGCACGGTCGTACATCGGACAGACGATGTCGCGCATTCCCTCGATCGAGGTAAATGGCTTCGAGCCGTGGATGTCCCAGGTGATCTCGTCGAAGACCGTCAGGAACGCGTTGATCGTGACGAATCGGACGCCCGACTCAATCAGCCGGCGGGCTAGCAGGCAGCACTGGCCGAAGCGGGTCATCCCGTAGTGCTCGCGAACGGTCTCCGGCTCCTCGGAGAGGTCGAACGCCCGGCGTGCTTCCGCGCTGGTCATCAGGCGGAAGGCCGAGTGAAAGTTGTCGTTGAGTAGTGCGGCATCCTCGGAAGCCTCGAAGGTGGCGACGGCATCGTCGACCATCGCTCGGATCTTGCGTCGGCGTTCCAGGCGGACCGTGCCGATCTCCCTTGGCGGAAGGAGGTCAGGCACGCGGAAGTTGGGCCGGGACGGGTCGGCGTTGAGGGCGAACGGATCGTTGGCCTTGCCGAGGAAGCCGCCTGCCTGGCCGTTGGGCAGGTTGCCGCCGCCCCGACCCATCAACTCGGGCAGGACGACAAACGGCGGAAGGTCGGTCTTGCGCCCTTCGAGGTAGCCGACGACCGACCCGATATGTGGCGTGTTGACTCCGCCGGCGAAGAGGCGGCCGGTCTGCATCATCTGCCATCCGGCGTCGTGGACCGCCGCGCCGCCGTGGTGGACCGATCGCACGAGCGAAAACTTGTCGGCGATCGCGGCATGGCGCGGGAGGATCTCCGAGACCTGGATCCCCGACGACCGGGTCGCGATCGGCCGGAACGGCCCGCGAATCTCGGCGGGGGCGTCGGGCTTCATGTCCCAGAGGTCCATGTTGCTCGGCGCGCCGAGGTTAAAAATCATGATGCAGGCGCGGTCGTCGGCCCCCGGCCTGACAGCCCCGGCGGCTCGCGCGGCGTACCATTGCGGCAGGCCGAAGCCGAGCGCTCCCAGCGTTCCGACCCGGAGGAAATCCCGGCGCGAGGCGCCGCCGCAGGTCGAGGTCTGGCCCTCTCCGGTGAACGTCAGCATGGGGAATTCTCCGAGGACCCGACCCAGGGAAGGCAGGCGAGGGCGCCGAAGCCCTCGAACGGTCGTCGATGGCCCGGCACAACATCCGGGTCTCATCTTACCAGAAAATCAATCAGGCCAGCGCAGCGATCGGGGCGCCGTGATAGACCCGATGCGGACGGTCCAGCTCATCCTTCCAGGCGGCCAGCGGCGGGATGCCGAGCGCCCGATAGATCGTCGCGGCGAGGTTTTCCGGAGGATGAGGCTCGCTCGCCGGTTCTCCGCCGTTCCGGTCGGACGATCCGATCACGCGACCACCGACGACGCCCCCACCCGCCAGCAGCACCGACTGCACCCGGCCCCAGTGGTCGCGGCCCGGCAGTTTGTAAGCCGAGGGCAGCAGCGAGATCCTCGGCGTCCGGCCGAACTCGCCGGCCATCACGACCAGCGTGGATTCGAGCAAGCCGCAGGCGTGCAGGTCGTCGAGCAGGGCCGAAACCGAGCGATCCATCGGCGGCAGGAGCCGGTCCTTCAGGTGCGGGAAGGCGTTGCCGTGCGTGTCCCACGTCTCGTTGTTCCCGAGGTTCACCTGCACCAGCGAGACGCCCGCCTCCACCAACCGGCGGGCCATCAGCAGCGACCAGCCGAAGGCGTTCCGGCCGTAGCGGTCGAGTTGCCTGGGATCGGCGTCGGCGAGGTCGAATGCCCGTCGGACGCTCGGGTCGGTCAGCATCGAGACGGCCGCCTGACGTCGGGCGTCGAACCGGCCCGCGTCGGCCGATTGTTCCAGGCCCGCGCGCCGTCGGTCGATAAAATCGAGCAATCCGAGCCGCCCGGATAGTCTCGCAGCGCCGAGACTTTCCGGGAGTGCCAGGTCGGGAACAGCGAACTGCTGCCGCCTTTGCGAAAGCGGGCGGTCCTGGTGGTCGAACTCGTACTCGGGGAAAGCGCCGTAGGCCGACGGCTCCAACGGCGCGGCGTCGATGAACCAGGGCTCCTTGCGCGGTCCCATCGTGCCGGCAAACTGGCCGGGGATCACCCGTCCGGTATTGTGGATCAGCCGCTCGGGCAAGACCACCGATGGCGGCAGGTTGTTCCTCGGGGCCGCCATCGCCCCAACAACCGCCGATATCGAGGGCCAGTCGGTCGACTGTGGGCGGCTGGGGTTGAAGCCGATCGGGAGGTCCGAGCGGCCGGTGAGCATGATGTGGTGAGCCGCCGAATGCTCATTCGACCCATGAGTCAGCGAGCGAACCATCGACCAGAGGTGGGTCCTTTGCGCCAGGAGCGGCAGGTGCTCGCAGATCTGCACGCCAGGAATACCCGTGGCGATCGAGCGGAACTCCCCGCGGATGCCCTCGGGGGCGTCGGGCTTGGGATCGAAGCTTTCGTGCTGAGCCAGCCCTCCGGAGAGGAAGACGAAGATCACGGATCGCGCCGGGACGTTTCGGGAGGGCTCGCCCGAGGCGTTCGCCTCGCGCAACGCCCCCAGGTGCTCCATCCCGAGGCCAAGCAGGCTCATCGCCCCAGCTTGCAACGCGAAGCGTCGGGAGACGACCGGGTGTCGGAACGTGATGGATGCCGGTTGTTGACGTCGTGGGAGCACGGCGGCCCTCCGGTTCTTCCAGGGTGGCGGCGCGGCAAGACCAGTCCCGGCACGGCCCGATGATACGCCGATCCCCGTCGGGAGTCCGCGGCGTACCCCACCACCGTCCTCGACACCTCCACGCCCCTATCATACCGCCGGCATCACGCTTTCCGAGCCGTCTGTTCAAGGAATGTTGGATTTTTCGGCGAGATCGGGTAGGCTACGGGGAGAGAACGGAAAGATCTCCCCTAATGATGCTCGTCGGGACTTCGGGATGAATCGACTCAACCTCGGCCTGCTGGTCGGATGGATGGCGATGGCCGGGGCGGTCCAGGCCGGCGAGCGCCGGGTTTTGACGTTCGAACGAGACGTCGAACCGGTGCTGACGCGGGCCGGCTGTAACGCCGGGGCCTGCCACGGCAAGGCCCGGGGCCAGAATGGCTTCGCGCTCTCGCTGCTGGGGTTCAACCCGGCGGGCGATTACGAGGCGATTGTGAAGGATGCCGGCGGGCGCCGGGTCTCCCGGATGCGCCCGGCCGAGAGCCTTCTGCTGGCGAAAGCCGCGGCGCGGCTGCCGCACGGCGGCGGCATCCGGCTGGCTCCCGGGACTTCCGGCTACGAGACGGTGCTCGACTGGATCGCCGGAGGGATGCCCCGGACGCCGGCCGAGGCGCCCCGGGTGAATCGGATCGCCGTCGAGCCGATCGAGCGGACCTTGAAGGGGGGCGAATCCTTCCCGATGCGGGTCACGGCTCATTACACCGACGGCTCGACCGAGGACGTGACCGGCCTGGCCGCCTTTGCCTCCAGCGAGCCGGCGCTGGTGAAGGTCAACGACGAGGGGCGCGTCACGGCCGGGCCGATTCCGGGCGATGCGACCGTCTCGGCCCGGTTCGTCGGCCTCTTCGCCAATTGCGATGTGAACATCCCCCTGCCGGGCGCGGTCCCGGCCGCTCGATACGACGAGCTGCCGCGGTCGAACTTCATCGACGAGCACGTCTGGACGAAGCTTCGCAAGCTCGGGCTGCTGCCCTCGAAACCGGCGGGGGACGCGACGTTCCTCCGCCGGGCGCACCTCGACGTGATCGGCCGCCTCCCAACTCCCGAGGAGACGCGCCGGTTTCTCGCCGATCGGTCGCCCGACAAGCGGGCGCGTCTCGTCGATCGCCTGCTCGATCGGCCCGAATACGCCGACCACTGGGCGAACAAGTGGATGGACCTGCTGCGGCCGAATCCCTACCGCGTCGGGATCAAGGCGGTCCTGAACCTCGATGGCTGGATCCGAGACGCCTTCCGCCGAAACATCCCGTACGACCGGTTCGTCCGAGAGATCGTGACGGCAAGCGGGAGCACGTTCGAGCAGAGCCCGGCGACCCTCTTCCGCGACCGCCGCGAGCCGGAAGAGATCGCGCCGATGATCAGCCAGCTTTTTCTCGGCATCCGGCTCGAATGCGCCAAGTGCCATCACCATCCGTTCGAGTCGTGGGACCAGTCGCAGTTCTACGAGTTCGCCGCCTACTTCGCGAGGATCGGCCGCAAGGGAACCGGCCTCTCGCCGCCAATCTCGGGCAGCGAGGAGATCGTCTTCGCCGGGAAGTCGGGCTCGGTGAAGCATCCGCTCACGGGCGAGGTGCTGGCGCCCCGGGCGCTCTTCGGCTCGGCGACCGTGCCCGATGATCCCGACGCCGACCCCCGCGAGGCGCTGGCGAACTGGATGACCTCGCCGAAGAATCCTTATTTCGCTCAGGTGATCGTCAATCGGGTCTGGGCCGAGATCATGGGCCGGGGGATTGTGGATCCGGTCGACGACCTGCGCGCGACGAACCCGCCGAGCAACGGCCCTCTGCTCGTCGCCCTGGCCGACGACTTCCGCCGCCACGGATACGACCTCAAGCATCTGATCCGGACGATCCTGTCGTCGTCGGTCTATGGGCTGGCCTCCGAGCCGAACGATCGGAATGTTGCCGATACGAGAAACTTCTCGCGACACTACCGGCAGCGACTCCGGGCCGAGGTGCTGCTGGACGCGATCTCGGACGTCACCGGCGTCCCCGACCGCTTTTCCGCGGCGCCGCCCGGTTCGAGGGCCTCGGAGATCTGGACGCATCGGGTGCCTTCGCTCTTCCTGGACACGTTCGGCCGGCCCGACCCGAACCAGGATCCGCCCTGCGAGCGCACCACCGACACGACCGTCGTTCAGGCTCTCCACCTGATGAACGCTCCCGACCTGCATCAGAAGTTCTCAGGCGACGAGAGCCGGGCGGCCGGGCTGGCGAAGAGCGACCGGACGCCGGGCGCGATCGTCGAGGAAGCCTACTTGCTCGCGTATTCGCGGCCCCCGACGGACGAGGAGATCTCGGTCGGACTCGCGCTGTTCGAGGAGTCCGGGGCCGACCGCCGCGCGGCGGTCGAGGACCTGCTCTGGGCACTCATTAACTCGGCGGAATTCGTCTTCAAGGACTGACGGTTGGGGGTTTTGCCATGGGCCTGCACACGAACTGCGAATCGGTCAGCCGCCGCGACTGCATCCGGCTGGGCCTGGGCGCCCTGATCGGTGGCGGCCTGGTGGACGCCCTCCGACTGCGGGGCGAGGCCGCTCTGCCCGGCCGTCGGCCGACGAGCTGCATCCTGATCTGGATGGACGGAGGGCCGAGCCACTACGAGACCTTCGACCCGAAGCCCGAGGCGCCCCGCGAGATCCGCGGCGAGTTCTCGCCGATCGAGACGTCGGTGCCGGGCATCTACTTCTCCGAGCCAATGCCGCGGCTGGCGGCGATCGCCGACAAGCTCGCGATCGTCCGGTCGATCTGCCATAACCAGGGGAACCATGGCGCCGGGAATCATTACATGATGACCGGCGCGCCGACCCGGATCCCCGTCGGATGCGGGGCGTTCGTGAGCTTCCACCCCAGCCTCGGCTCGGTCGCGGCGCACGAGCGAGGGGCGATCGGCGGGCTCCCGCCTTATTTCTCGATCCCGAGCATGTCGAGGTCGGGCGGGCCCAACTTCCTGGGGGCGAAGTACGCGCCCTTCGTGGTTCCCGACGACCCGAGCCGCGACGGCTTCCGCGTCCGCGACGTCGCGCCGCCGAGGGGTCTGGACGAGCGCCGGGCCGACCGGCGCCGGGGCCTCCGGGCGCGGGTCGACCGCTTCCGCCGGTTCGAGGACGAGTCGGCCGCCGACCCAGCCGTGACGCTCGACACGTATTACGAGCAGGGCTACGACCTGATGTCGTCGCGCGACGCGCAGCGGGCCTTCCGGATCGGCGACGAGCCCGACCCGGTCCGGGACGCCTACGGCCGGAACCCCTTCGGCCAGCGGGCGCTGCTGGCTCGCCGGCTGGTCGAGGCGGGCGTCCCGTTCGTGACCCTCAACCAGGGCGGATGGGACCACCATATCGGCATCTTCAAGGCGTACCGCGAGCGGATGGCCGCCTTCGAATCGACGATCGCCGCGCTGATCCAGGACCTCGACCGTCGCGGGCTGCTGGAGTCGACGCTCGTCGTGGCGCTCGGCGAATTCGGCCGGACGCCGAAAATCAACAAGGACGCCGGGCGCGACCACTGGTCGAATGCGATGTCGGTGCTGTTCGCCGGATGCGGGACGCCTGGCGGCCAGGTGGTCGGCTCGACCGACCGCCACGGCTACGCCGCGAACGAGCGCGTGCTCTCGCCCGAGCACTTCGCCGCGACGATCTACACCAAGCTCGGCATCGACCCGGCGAAAATCTTCCACGCCCCCAACGGCCGGCCGGTCCAGCTCGTGAGCAACCCGACCCCGATCCGGGAACTCATGGGATGAGCCCTCCCTTGCGACTCTCCTGGAAACTGCCGCTGGCGATCGTCGGTGCGATTTTGTTCGCCCCGGGTTCCAGCCCCGCGAAGCCGCCGACGTTGACCGGATTCTTCCCGCCGGGGGCCTCGCGCGGGCAGACCGTCGCAATCGAGGCCGCGGGGAGCTTCGACCGCTGGCCTCTCGGGGCGTGGGTCGACGGGCCGGGCGTCGAGATCCGCGCCGAGAAGGCAAAGGGAAAGCTCTCGGCCGTCGTCGCGCCCGACGCAGCGCCCGGCCTCCGCTGGATCCGGCTCCACGACGACGAGGGCGCGACCGAGCTGCGCCCGTTCGTCGTCGGCGTCCTGCCCGAGACAATCGAGGTCGAGCCGAACGACGAGCCGAAGGCGGCCCATCGCCTGGAGCGGTCGTCCACGACGGTCAACGGCCGACTCTCAAAATCGGGGGACGTGGACGGATTCGCCATCGAGCTCGAACGCGGCCAGACGATGATCGCCAGCGTCGAGGCGGCGGGGCGACTCGGCTCGCCGATGGACGCCGTGCTCCAGGTCGCCACGCCGGAAGGCTCGGTGCTCGCCCAGAACGACGACGACGTCGGCCCCGACCCCCGGATCGTCTTCGAGGCGCCGACCTCCGGCCGCTACGTCGTCCGGCTCTTCGCATTCCCGAGCAAGCCCGACAGCAGCATCCGTTTCGCCGGCGGGAGCGACTACATCTATCGACTCACCCTGACGACCGGCGGCTTCCTCGACTACGCCTTCCCTCTCGCGGTCGGCCGGGACGGGCCGGCGGTGGTCGAGGCCATCGGCTGGAACATCCCAGGGGCCGGGTCGCTGCCGGTCCCAAACCAGGACGATCGCGAGGTGCTCCCGGTGGCCGCCGGCTCGCTCTCGGGGGAGGCCGAGGTCCGGCATCTCCACTGCCCCGCGACGGTCGAGGCCGAGCCGAACGACCCGTCGCATCCGCAAGCGATCTCCGACCCGATCGCGGTCAGCGGCCGGATCGATCCACCCGGAGATCGCGACGCCTTCCGCCTTTCGCTGAAGAAAGGAGAAACACGATCGATCCGCGTCGAGTCGCGTGCCCTGGGTCGACCGCTCGATCCGGTCCTCCGCATCCTCGACGCGGCGGGGAAGGTCGTCGCCGAGTCGGACGACGACGGCAACGATCGGGATGCCGGAAGATCCTTCACGGCGCCGGCGGATGGCGACTACCGGATTCTCGTGCGCGACCTCCACGGCCGGGGCGGTCCCCGGTTCGCCTATCTGCTAACGATCCGCGAGCCTCGCCCCGACTTCGAGCTGACGCTAGCCGCCGATCGTTTCGAGCTGACTCCGGGGAAAACGACGAAGATCAAGGTGGCGATCAAACGTCAGAATCGCCTCTCCGAACCGATCGAGATCGGCGCCGAGGGCCTCCCGACCGGCGTCCGGGCGAAGCCGATGACCTCGAAGTCGGGCGATGCGTCGGCCAGCTCGGTCGAGCTGGAACTCTCGGGCGGCGACAGCCCGACATCGGGCCCGTTCCGCATCATCGGGCGGACGACGAAGGGCCCTCGGACCACCCGCGCTGCCTCGGCACCGATTGCGAGCGTCGAGGCCCGGACCGATCGGCCCTGGCTGACGGTCTACCGCGATGTGAAGAAGGCTCAAAAATAGTCACTTCGCATAGACATACGCATCAACCGAGATGCACGGCCGCCTTTCGTCCGCGCGGGGAGGCGAGGGTGCCTCGCAGCGACCGTCGGACGGTCGTCGGGACGTAGCCCTTGAGGATCCAACGGGTGGATCCGGGGATCTGACGGGACGCCACCCTCAGTCAGAGAACGCAGCCAGTAGGCTCGCGCGGCCTGGGGCTGCTCCCGGTCGTTGAGGCTATCGGCATACGGGGAGCAGACGCTCGCGATCGCCTCCCGGAACGCCCCGTCCCTGCCGGGCCTCGCCCGCTCCCGCTGATCGATCCGGACGCGGAGGTGGGACTCGTAATGACCTTCCCATCCGATCCTCGTTTTTTGCCCGGGATGGACCCGGTAATTGGTGACGTCCGACTCCGCCGAGGCCCGCGGCACCCTCTCCGCCTCCGGAATCAACGGCAATCAGCTCGACACGATCGCGAGCCCCTCGGCCTCGCAGTCGTGGTCGCTCGACTCCGTCGGCAACTGGTCCGGCGTCACCACCAACGGCTCGACCACCACCCAGACCTTCAACGCCCAGAACCAGGCCACCTCGGTCTCCGGCAGCACCGCCCCGGCCTTCGACCACAACGGCAACACCACCAGCGATGCCGGCCTGACCTTCGTCTACAACGCCTGGGACCAGCTCGTCTCGGTCCGGAGCGGCTCGACCGCGGTGGCCTCGTATGCGTATGACGCGCTGGGGCGGCGGATCACCGAGACCTACGGCACCGGCTCGACCGACCACCTCTACTACTCGCCCCAGTGGCAGAAGGGATAAATGGTGTCGAGGGATAAATGGTGTCAGTTCTTTTTACGGCGAGGGCCGTAAAAAGAACTGACACCATTTTCTCTGGCCGATAATGCGGCATTATTGTCTCATTCTGGGATCTAAAAACCCTCGCCTTCCAGGCGACTACTTCCAGTGCGTTTGGCTGGGCCTGATTGGTATCGGAGGCTGGCGAACTCGGAGGATGTTGAAGGGGCGAGGCTTCCGGGATCGCTGATCTTCTCTGGCTCGAACACCAGTCGGACTTTCAGCCGACTGTCGAACCCACCGGCTTCCAACCGGTGGTCCTTCAGTCCGCCGGCCCTCGGCCTGGCGAGTCCTCGACGCCGTGATTGGCTACGTCATGTGGCTCATCGCCGCGTCTCTCATTCGGTCAGCAATCTGGGACCAGTCGGGCTGAGTGCCTCCGACCCACAGGTCGGAGTGATCAGGCGCCGCCGGTCGGCATCACGCCACTACAAGGATAGTCGACGATCGCGATCCCCCCACGGTCCCGGCAGCGAGGACATCGCGAACGGCGTCACGGCTCTCCCGGTCAGGGTGACGATCGCGGTTGTCGCGGGGATCCGATTGTCGAGGTTCCCGAAAACGCTTTCCTGAACTTGAGAGAGGATGGTGAGAACCGTGTCGCACCAGATTGAGAGACTTTCCGGAGTGACAGGCCTGGCTGAACGGTCTGCACGCCGCCGACGTCATGGGCGTCCGGAGTATTCCTCCGTCGATCCCGACGCCATCAACGACTTACCCCGTTCCCTGGCCCTGGCTCGCATCATCGAGAACACTGAAAGCATTCTAATGAAACGCGAAGTCCCTGTTGCGATCCGCCGGCCAGACCGTGACCAGAACAATCCCGATCGGTTGTATGCCTTCGACTGATGATGGCAATACCCGAGCGGGTGTCGATTCAGGTCGTCCTATCGGAGGCGATTCGGCATTGGAACACATGTAGGCTCTTCGAACACTCCAGCCGGCGGTTTCATGAACTTCACGGAGCAAGACAGCCCCGTTTCATGCCCGGAAACAGCGGTCCTTTTCGACTCTGTAGCAAGGATGCAGGGTCGTCAGCGATGGGTGGCTGGAGACAGAGGCGGCGCAGTCCCGAGGCCGCAGCGATCGAACCTGGGATCGGAGGCGATCGCCTCCAAAGCCTCTGCGGTCCCAGCCGGGGGCGACGTCCTGCGGACGCCGTCCCCGGGCACCCCTCGCAAACCCGGAGCGTTTCCGAAGGCGCTGACGCTTCTCCATTCCCCCGGCATCCTCGCTACAGAGTCCTCGTGTCGGGGATGAGACCCACTCCGTACGAATCCCGCGAGGATCTCGGTCAGGGTCATCGTTTTGTGGGTTTTCGCGGATTCCGATCGGCTGGTGTAACAGATCGTTGGCTTCGTCGTCAGGGGAGGGTGGAGAGGATGGACGATGATAGACCGCCGACGACCCGCGGGTCGGCCCGCGAGGAGAATCCCCATGATCAGATCCACGGACGAGACCGCCGGGTGGTCGCGTGACGGTGAGCTGTCGGGCGGGAAGGCCGCGCGAATCTGCGAGGTGGCCTGGAGCCGGAGGCGGATCGCGATGGGGCTGGTCCTGGCGATCGCCCTGCCCTGTCTGCCGTGGCGGCGGGGGGAACCGCTCGCGGTGCCGGCCCGCCGGGCTCCCGGGCCCTGGCCGACACCGATGGTCAACCTGGTTTTCCATCCCGACGGCCAGCTTGCGGCGACGACCGACGACGCGGGGCGTCTCCTGTTCTGGCGGGTCGGAGCAGACTGGAGCCCGGGACCGCCCCTCGCGGTCGGCGGCCATGCGCGGCACCTGGCCTTCTCGCCCGACGGCCGACTGGCCGTCGGCGGGCTCGGGCTGGACGCCATGCTCTGGGAGCTGAGCGAACCTCCTCGCGGCCGCCCGCTGGGGATTCCCATCCCGAATCCGACCCAGTTGAAGTTCTCGACGGACGGGCGGATGCTGGTCGTCGCGGGCTCTGACTCGACGGACATCCTCCTCTGGGACCTCGATTCGGGCCGGGTGCGGATGACCCTCCGCGGGCATTCGAGGCCCTCGATCTCGATGGCCCTGGCCCCTGACGGCCGGTCGCTGGCCTCGGCCGCGGGGTCGACCGCGGAGGACCTGGGGATACGGGTCTGGGATCTGTCCACCGGCCGGCTGGAGCGGCGGATCGGGCAACGCGTTGGTGCGATCGGGGCCCTGGCCTATTCTCCCGATAGCCGCCGGCTCGCCGGCGCCAGCCCGATCGAGCGGCAAGTCCGGCTCTGGGACGCCGCGACCGGCGAGCCGGTGCGGGTCATCGCGGGACATTCCCGGCCCTGTCGTTCGGTCGCGTTCTCGCCCGATGGGGGGCTGCTGGCCACCGCAGCCGACGATGGAGCCGCCGGACTGTGGGACGTCGAGACTGGCCGGTTGGTCCGTCGGCTCGACGGCCGCTCGGAGTTCCTGCGCACCGTGACCTTCTCGCCCGACGGCCGACTGCTGGCCGCGACGGGGAGCGACGGCGACCTCCGGCTCTGGGACGTGGGCGAATGTCTGCGGGAGTCCTCTGGTCGATGACCCGAGGGGCCCGGGCCCCATCGCAGCGGCTGGATTGGAACGATCGCTCCTGGTAGAGATGAGGGCCGGGGTACGGGCGCAATCCCAGTCCGACTGGCGAGGACCCGCCGATGCCGCGACTCGATGAGTTTCCCGAGATGCTCCTCGCCCGCGCCCGCGCTGGCGACGCAGCCGCGCTGGGCCGGTTGCTGGAGCACTACCGCAATTACCTCCGCGTGATTGCGCGATCGGTCATGAGCCAGGCGCTGGAGCTGAAGCTCGACGCCTCCGACCTGGTTCAGGAGACGTTCCTGAAGGCGCATCGTCAGTTCGCCGACTTCGCCGGGTCGGACGAACCCGAACTCGCGTCCTGGCTGCGGAAGATCCTCGTCCGGACGGCGGCCGACCAGGCGAAGTACCATCGGGCCGGCGTGCGCGACCACCGACGACTGGTCGCCCTGGAGGAGCTGTTCGACCGCGCTGGGGGCGCCGCGCAGCGGGCGCTGGCCGACTCGCTGCCGTCGCCCAGCTCGATGATCATCCGCCGAGAGCGTGCCGTCCTGCTGGCCGACGCGCTGGAAAAGCTCTCCGAAGACTACCGAACGGTTTTCATCCTTCGTAGCATCGAGCGTGTTCCTTTCGAAGAGATTGCGGCCCACCTGGGCCGTACCCCGGGCGCCGTTCGCGTGCTGTGGACCCGGGCGATCCGTCGAATGGGCGCCCTGCTGGAGGAGCAGCCATGACCCTCGAGGCGCAAGGCTCGACGAACGGCGAGCTGACCGGGACGACCGAGGAATCGGCGCTGGGCCGGATCCTGGAATCGTACCTGGCCGGGCTGGAGGCGGGTCGTCCCGCTGATGCCGAGGGGCTGATCGCCGACCATCCCGACCTCGCCGGCCCGCTCCGGACTTGCCTGAAGGTCATGCACCTGGCCGCCGGCCTGAGCGAGTCGGCCGGGTGCGACAGAAACGGCACGACAGACCGGAGCGGCCCGACGATGGTCCGCCTGCGCAGCGAGC
Organism: Planctomycetales bacterium; assembly: GCA_027449865.1. Taxonomy (GTDB): domain Bacteria; phylum Planctomycetota; class Planctomycetia; order Isosphaerales; family Isosphaeraceae; genus JAKAUH01. The sequence goes on along the minus strand of DAIDKV010000251.1, from coordinate 3,578 downwards.
TGCCGTCGCGGCTGCTCCTGCCCGATCCACCGAGCGAGGATGCGCCGATCGTCCGCGTCGGCCTGGGCGATCCGCCCGAGGCGCCGAATGGGCTCGACGCCGAGAGGTATCACATTCTCGGCGAGATCGCCCGGGGAGGGATGGGGATCGTGCTCCGGGCCCACGACGTCGGCCTCGGCCGCGACCTGGCGGTGAAGGTCCTGCAATCGCGGCACCGCGGCGATTCGGGGATCGTGGGCCGCTTCGTCGAGGAGGCGAGGATCGGCGGGCAGTTACAGCATCCGGGGATCGTCCCGGTCCACGAGCTGGGGACCCTCTCCGACCACCGGCCGTACTTCACGATGAAGCTGGTGAAGGGCCGGACGCTGGCGGCTCTGCTGGCCGAGCGTCCTTCGCCGTCCGATTCCGACCTGTCGCGGTTCCTGACGATCTTCGAGCAGGTCGGCCAGACGGTCGCCTACGCCCATGCGCGTCGGGTGATCCACCGCGACCTCAAGCCGGCGAACGTGATGGTCGGGTCGTTCGGCGAGGTGCAGGTTGTCGACTGGGGGCTGGCGAAGGTGCTGGCCGAAGGAGGGATCGCCGACGAGGCAAGGGCCCTGGAGCGAGAGACCTGGGTCTCGACCGACCGGGGCGGCCCGTCGGGGAGCGACGTCGAATCGCAGCCGGGGAGCGTCTTCGGAACGCCGTCGTACATGGCGCCCGAGCAGGCGAGGGGCGATCTCAACCAGGTCGACGAACGGGCGGATGTGTTCGGTCTCGGGGCGATCCTCTGCGAGATCCTGACGGGCCGGCCGCCCTACGAAGGAACCAGCCGCGAAGTGATCCGCGCCCGGGCCACGCGGGGCGATCTGGCCCCGGCGATGGCCCGGCTGGAGGGGTGCGGCGCCGATGCCGAGCTGATCGCGCTGGCCCGGGACTGCCTCGCGGCGGACCACGAGCAGCGACCCCGGAACGCGGGCGAGGTGGCCCGTCGGATGTCGGCGTATCAGGACGGGGTGCGGGACCGGCTCCGCGCCGCCGAGCTGGCGCGGGTCGAGGCGCAGACGAGGGCCGAGGAGGAGCGGAAGCGGCGGAAGGTGACGGTCGCGCTGGCGGCGTCGGTGCTGGCCCTCGTCGTGCTGGGCGGCGCCGGCTGGACGTACCTGGCCCGGCAGCGGGCCGAGCGGTTGCTTCGGATCGAGGTGGCGATGGCCAGGGTCGAGTCCCTCTACGAGGAGGCGAGGCGGGGCGAGGTCGACCCGTCGCGATGGATCGCCGCCCGCGAGGCGGCCCGCTCGCTGGACGGCTTGCGGGCCGATGCTCCCGACGCGACGACGCGCGCCGGCCTGGTCGCCCTCGTCCAGAAAGTGATCGGAGCCGCCGACGCCGCCGATTTGGACCGGGACTGGCTCGCCCACTTGGCGGAGATCCGCGATAGTGGGGCCTACCGCGAAGGTCGTGTGTACCACGCGCTCTACGAGGAGGCCTTTCGGAAGGCCGGGATCGATCTGGCCACCATGTCGCCGGCCGAGGCGGGTGCGGCGATCGCCTCCCGCCCCCCATCCGTGAGGATCGATGTGGCGGCCGCGCTCGACTTCTGGGCGAGGATTCTTCGCATTCAGCGCCACGACCCGGCCGGTGCGGCCCGGATCGAGGAGGTCGCGCGAATCGCCGATCCCGATCCCTGGCGATGCGGGCTTCGAGCCGTGCTGACGAAGGCCGACGCCGCCGAGAGGCGGATCCTGCTGAGCGATCTCGCCCGGTCGGCGAGGTTCGACGAATGGCCCGTTGTGAGCGTTGAGTCCTTCGGCACGGCCATGTTCTTATCGGGAGCCCCGGAGGCCGAGTCGGTCCTCCGCAGAGCCGTTCGTCGGTTCCCCGGTAACGCCAGGATCAATTATATGCTGGCGAGACTCCTGGAGAGTCGACGGCCAGAGGAAGCGTTTCGATACTACATGGCCGCACGATCGCTCCATCCCCTCTTCGGGCATGAACTGGGCCACGCGTTCCTGCGAGCGGGCGAGGACGACCAGGCGATTGCCGTCTTCGAGGATCTGGAGCCATCGTGGCCAAGGGACAGCACCGAGGCCATTGCCGTCTGCCTGGCCCGGGCCCTGGAAAAGCGGGGCCGGACCCGAGAGGCCCGGGAGGCCCTGGGCCGGGCCGAGGTGGCACTCCGCGAGGCGGTCACGCGGCATCCGGACTCGACCGCCGCTCGTTCCAGGCTGGGACACGTGCTCTTCCAGCTAGGGAAATGGGAGGATGCGATCGCCGCGTTCGGCGTGTCCGCGCCACCGGAGCGGCACAATCCCCAGGCCCACGCGTTGCTCGGTATCGCCTTGAATGAATACGGCTGGATGGATGAGGCGATCGCCGAGTCACGCGAAGCCATTCGGCTGGACCCGTCTTATTCCTTGCCCCACGACACACTGGGCGTGATCTGGTTTCGGCAGAACAAGTGGAAGGAGGCGACCGCCGAGTTCCGCGAGGCCGTGCGGCTGCATCCCGACGCGGCTGGGCCGCACTCCCACCTCGGCCGTGTCCTGGGGATACAGGGCGATCCGGAAGGCGAGATCGCGGAGTATCGCGAGGCCCTGCGACTGGACCCGGACCATGCCGAAAGCCACTACAAGCTCGGGAGTGTCCTCCTGGCGCGGGGGCAGTACGCGGAAGCACTGGCCGAACTGTCTCGAGGCCACGAGCGCGGCTCGAAGAAGACGAAGCGGGATTGGTCTTATCCCTCGGCCGAGTTGGTCCGCAGGGCCCAGCGGTTCGTGGAGATCGAGGAGCAACTCCCGGCGATCCTCGATGGGAAGCGGCCGACCGCTGACGCCGACGAATCCCTGGCGGTGGCCCAGTTGTCCTACCGTCGGAAGCTCTACGCCGCCTCGTCGCGATTCTGGTACGAGGCCTTCCGATCCGACCCGAAGCTCGCCGAAACCCTGCTCCCACAACACCGATACAATGCCGCATGCGCCGCGGCGATGGCCGGCTGCGGACAGGGAAAGGACGTCCCGCCGCTCGACGAGGCGGCCAGAGCCCGATGGCGACAGCAGGCGGTCGAATGGCTGAAGGCCGACCTGGCGGCGTGGTCGAGGGACCTCGAAACCGGATCTCCGCAAAGGCGCAAATTCATCGCGGAGACCCACCGACACTGGAAGTCCAACCCAAACCTCGCCGGCATTCGCGATCCGGCCGCGATCGAGAAACTCCCCGAGGATGAGCGCGCCGCCTGCCGCGCACTTTGGAAAGACGTCGACGACTTGCTGGCGAAAACCGGCGGTCCGGCGGTCAAAGGCGGTTCGGCGCCGGGTCCGTCAAGGGGGTCCGGATGAAGCCCGAATCGGCCGGCGCGCGGTAGTCAATCGTCGCAGGCCGGGCGTCTCGATCCGTTGATGGTTGCGGAACCGGCTCTCCAGCGCGGCATCCAGAATTCCCCCGGTAAGCGGCGTCTGGCGCAGGGCCAGCGCGCATAGATAGGCAGTCTACGCGGTCTAGCGCGATCGATGGTGTCATGTTATATCTTGGCACTTCACGGCGTTCGCGAGTCGGTGCTCCGCAGGGTGAGCCGCGAACCCGTGCCCTCGTGCCAGGAT
>DAIDKV010000250.1 GCA_027449865.1 Planctomycetales bacterium | reverse complement strand
TGAAAAGCGATTTGCCGAAAAGGCCGCGCTCTTTTTGCGGCGGCTCTCGAATCCGACGAACGGTTATCCGGTCACGTTGCGGGCGTGCAACCAGGGGGGCCATGGCGCTGCTCATCTGGGCCTTGGCGCCGTCCCAGTCGTGGCGGCGGATGGCCTCCTCGCCGAGCAGGAGAAACCGGCCGGCGCGGTTCTGGACGGTCTCAATCCGGCGGAGGGCGTCACGGTCGCGGCGGTTCCGCTCGGCCCGATACCAGGCTCCGCCGACGATCACCGCCACGATCGAGGCGGTGGAGACCGCCGCCAGGGCTGCCATCGCCGGACGACGCCGGACCCATTTCCAGGCCCGCTCCCACCGTGGCGTCGGACGGGCCAGGATGGGCTCGCCATTCATGTAACGCCTCAGATCGGCCGCCAGGGCGCCGGCCGACTCGTACCGACGACCCGGCTCCTTTCGCAGACACTTCAGGCAAATCGTCTCCAGGTCGGGCGAGACACCCGGCTGAAGCTGCCGCGGCGGGACCGGCTCGGCGTCCTTGACCAGTTCGAGCGTCGCCAGAATCGTCGGCCCGACAAACGGCGGCCGACCCGTCAGAAGCTCATACAGGTTCGCTCCCAGCGCGTGGATGTCGGCCGCCGGACCGACCTCGCGCGCTCGCCCCTCGGCCTGCTCGGGGGCCATGTAGCTGGGTGAGCCGATGATCGAGTCGGTCCGTGTCAGATGGTTGTCCCGGTCGCCAATCTTCGCCAGGCCGAAATCGGTGATCTTCGGTGATCCGTCGTCGCCAATTAATATGTTCGCCGGTTTGAGGTCGCGGTGGACGATCCCCAGCCGATGGGCTTCCTCCATCGCCTGCGCGAGCCGCTTGATCATGCTCGCAGCTGCCCTGGGCGGCCACGGAGTGCCATCGAGGTGCTCGGCCAGGCTCCCTCGCTCGACGTACTCCAGCTCGACGAACGGGTGGCCGTCGATGTCGCCGATCGCGTGGATCTGCACCACGTTCGGGTGGCGAAGCCGGGCGACAATCTGCGCCTCGGCCTGGAACCGTTCGACGGCCTCGGCCCCGGCGTAGTCGCCCGCCAGGATCATCTTCAGGGCGACCATCCGGTTGAGCCGGAGCTGCCGCGCCTTGTAGACGACCCCCATTCCGCCCCGACCAAGCTCATCAAGGATTTCGTAACCGGGAACGGTCGGCCGGCCTCCCCGCGCATGGATCGATCCGGGCCGGAGATCCTCATCGCCGTTTCCGTCGCCGATCTCCGAACCCGGGTTCCAGTCGATGGTTGCCCGGTTCAGCCCCGGTGGATTCCAGCCTCGAACCACCGCATCGCCGCTCGGCTCGTACACCGGGGCCTCAAACCCCGAATAGTCGCGCGGGCCGGGGTCGAGGAGGGTCGGCGGGAGTGGCCCGGGCGCGCCGGTCGCCAGTCGAGCGGCGTAGCCCGTCGACTCGAGTCCTCGGGCCGGCACGCCCTCGTGAGTGGCGTGCGGGCCCTTCGTCTCGGCCGGGCCGTCCAATCTGGGGGAATCGTCGCTCATCAGGAGGTTCCCGATCGGTCCGGCTTCGACACCTCCGGTTTGCACCCGCACCCTGACCGAAAGCGGGTCGGTCCGTCGCAAGGGCCTGGAGGTGCCCACCCTCGCCATGCAAGCCTAGGCCATTCCACGGCCAAATGTGGACATCGAGACCCATCTTCGACCCAACTACCGAGATTCGCCGGTCAGCCGGCAAAAACGGAGCTACAGTTCTTGGGGTTACACTCGGTTTTCCGTTTTCCGTGGGGTGGTCGGCATGTCGTCCTACTGGCGTTTCGATGATTGGAGCGGGAGGTTATCCAACATTCGAGTAGACGCCCGCGAGAGGGGCATGGCTCTAAACGGAATACGAAACACCGAACGCTGAAAATCCCATGCGAAATTGTCGAAGCATCAGCGACCGTCGGAGCTTGCGGCGATGGCGCCGCGGGTCGACGACGGAGTCAGTCAACAACGAGATGAGTCCGACGGCGCCGTCGCTCCCTGGACTTGTGAAGGAATCTGCCATGGGGACGGGAGACTCCACCGGCCGAGGCGATGGCCGAACCGGCGCCGAGACCGTGGACGATCGCGAGGCTCCCTGGCTCGCGCTCGACCGGTTCATCCGCGCCCTGGAAGCGGGCCAGGCGACCGCTCGTCGCCTGAACTCGGCCCTGGCCACCATCTGCGACTCCACACACGCCGCGCTGGCGTTTGTCTACGGGGAGTCGGTCGGAAGCGTCCTGGAGATGGTGGGCGCGTCGCCGAATCCCTCGCCGAGCTGGTGCCGCGCCGTGGCGATGGAGCTCGCCGCGCGCCTTCCCTGGGGCGGCGAGTGGCGGCCCGACGGCGCTGTTGGCTCAATCGAACTGCCGCCAGGCCCGGAACCCTCCTCCGCCGTGATCCTCCCACTGGAGTCCACCAGCAAGACCTGGTTGGTCGCCGTTGGGCTCGACCCCGACGCCCCGATGGACGAATCCGACCTGCGGATCATTCGAGTGGTTTGGCGGCTCCAGCTCGGCCATGAGCGCCACATCGCGCTCTACGAGAATCTCAAGGAAACCCTCTTCGGGATTGTCCAGTGCCTCTCGACGGCCATCGACGCCAAGGACGCCTACACCTGCGGCCACAGCGAACGGGTCGCCCGGATCGCGGTTCGGCTGGGCGAGGCGATGGGCCTCTCCCGCGGAGAGACCAGCGACCTCTACCTGGCCGGCCTGCTGCACGACGTCGGCAAGATTGGCATTCGCGACGAGGTCCTCTGCAAGCCTGGCCCGCTCACACCCGAGGAAGAGGAGCACATCCGCGAACACCCGATCATCGGTGAGCGGATCATCATGAACGTCTCGCGGCTGGCCTACCTTCGCCCCGGCATCCGCGGACATCATGAACGGTTCGACGGCGGCGGCTATCCCGATGGACTGGCCGGTGAAGCCATCCCGCCGATCGCTCGCATCGTCGCCGTGGCCGACTCGTGCGATGCGATGATGGCGGCCCGCCGATACCGTCCCGCTCTGCCGCCGGCCCGGATCGAGGCCATTTTCCGGGAGGGCGCCGGCAAGCAGTGGGACCCCGAGATCATCCGATGCTTCTTCACCTGCCGCCACGACCTCTACGAGGTCTGCCAGCGCGGGCTGGGGCGATCGGTCTACATGGCCGTCGAGCGCGCCGCCGACGCCCCGATTCTGCCCGCCTACCGACCGCTCGAACCCTGCGATTGACCGACCCCGCGAAGCTCCGCTCCCTCGGCGGTCAGCGCCGGGGACCATCGAAGACCGGGGGGAGCAGATCATGGACGGCGCCAAGGATCCGGTCCTCGATCTCCGGCCGGAACCGCGAGGCGTGACCGTAGTAGATCAGCGAGCTATCGGCCTCGTAACCGCCTTCGGTCAAAACTCGTCGCGAGGGGATGTAGCACGGAACGTCGTTGGCGTAGCCGACCGTCCAGATCCGGGGCGCGTCGGTCTCCCAGCCGATCCGGATCGCGTAATCGACAACCACCTCCCCCGCGAGGAAGACCATCGCCATCTCGTCGCCGAAGCACCACGTTTGAACGACGTACGGAACCGTGGTCGGGATCGCCTCGCCGCGGTCGAGCCGTTCGAGGCAATTCCGCGCCAGCATCCCCTCGGAGGCTGGCTTGCTGGCGAGTCGGACGAAATCCTCGCGACTGGGTGTCGGCTCCAGCGGCAATTCGAATCGCCGGACCCGGCAGGCGATCCGGCCGGGCAGGGGGGTGAGCCCCGTTCGCGCGGCGAGTAGCCGGCGCACCTCGGCTCCCGCCGCCTCGCCGTAAGCCCTGGCCTGATCCAGCTTCCCGCGCGGCTCGGGATTGGCGTCGGCCCCACAGCCGACGATCGCGATCGCGACGGCTCCCGGATGAGATCGCTCGACGTCGTCGCAGGCATAGCCGGCCCACTCGGCGCAGATCTTGTTGAAGTCGCCGCCGAGCGTCGTGCAGTGGCAGGCGTATCCAAAGAGCGCGGCGCGGACCTTGCCCTCGCTGTCCACGGCCGTCAGCACGGGAAGGCTCCGATCCACCGGCCCGTTCGGGTTGACGCCGAAGCCGACCCACTTGCCATCCTTCAAAACCCGGCGGTTGGCGGCAAAGCCGGCCGAGCCGCGGCCCCAGGCGAGCGTCGCCGGCTTGCGATGGGCCAGCGCCTGAAGGGCGGCCTTCTCAATCCCGTCGGTCAACTCTCGGGTGTAGCGGGCGATCCGATCGGCCTGGTCGGCCGGGAGCGGACGCCCAAAGATAAACGGCAATCCGACCGCCAGCGCGGGGCCGCAGTGCGTGTGTGTCGCGCAGATCGCGAGCCGTTCGGGCCTCACCTTCACTCGGGTCTTCAGCCGGCTGGCCACCGCGTCGGTGATCACCGATCGGATCACGCAGTTATCGATCGCGACCAGAACCGCCGGCCCCTCGTTCTCATCTCCGCCGATCGCGATCGCCCGGGCCTTCAGCCGGCTCTCGACCCCCTCCGACTCCTGCTGCCGGCTGGAGTAGCCCGTCATCCGGACCGGGTAATCCGGCGTGATGTCGACCACCGCCACACCCACCGGGACGGCTTCCCCGGCCTTTGCCGACCGACCGCCGAGCGCCAGCATCACCAGCGACAAGGCGACTGCATCTCGAAGTCTCATGAGATCACTCCTTATGTCGGACAGCCCGATCGGTTCGGTATCGCCTACTCCGGAATACCGGGCGCCATTCTGCGCGGACGGGGATGGCGATGCCAGGGGGTGGGATCGATTCTCGAAGTCCGACTTCGAAATCGACGCCAAGGGTCGCTCAAGCCTGCGAAGGACGCCCGCGGTGAACCGGGCACCGAAGTTGCGGCATCTTCTGACCATCCGTTGGAGGAGCAACCCAGGAGGACTTTCAAAAATGGCGACACCGCGAGAGGAAAAGCGAACCACCCCCAGCGAGGCGGGAGCCCGGGCGGAAACGACTCCGGCCGAGGAAAAGCCCGAGCATTCGCGAGCTTCCGCCGGTCGTGGAGGAAGCCTCGACATCAACGAGACCGAGGATCTCGTGCAGGAAGCGTCCGAGGAATCGTTCCCGGCAAGCGATCCGCCGTCGTACTCGCCAGGCAAGTCTGGTTGAGCGACTCAGGGCATGGATGAAAGCTCGAAAATCCCAGCTCATGATCAGGCGCGCGGATTGCGACCCTGGGTATTGGCCTTCGAGAGGAGTTCTTCCCGGTCGGGGGTCGATCGAACGGAGCGAAACACGGAATCAGGAGGCGAGATCATGTTGAAAAGACACACATTCCGGGCGGCGATCGGCGCGGGTCTGGTGGGGCTGATCGTGCCGATGATTGGTTGCGATTCCGACCATGAGGGGACAGGCAGCGGCGGCGGAGCCGGTGGCACGGGCACTGGGATCACGAGCTCAAATCCGCGAAGTGGCACCGGCGCGCCGGAGGGAACGCCGGGCGCCGGCACGGGCGCGACCTCGGGGACGGCGGCCGGTGGAGTCACTCACGGCGGGGCCGGCGGCGGCCCTGCGACCGACAGGGGCGTGCCCGCCCCAACCGGCGGCCCGACCGAGAAACACTGATTTACATGCGTGCTGATGGTGTCCGATCGGTTCCCCTGTATTAGGAGCCGGCTCCCGTCGGCGATCGACGCGTGACGTCTTGGTTCGACCGAGTCGCCAGCTGGAGCTGGCTCCTACAGGGGTTACTGGTCCGGTCCTCCGCGATTGGCCAATCGTTTGAGGCTCAAGACGGATTCCAGGGTGGTGCGAGCAGTTGGGCGATGAGAGCACCCAGGAGAGCCCGACCGCGGGCTCGGACATTGTGGACGAACTGGAAGAACGCGAGATAGAGCGGCAGGGATTCCTGGGGAATGCCCCGG
>DAIDKV010000249.1 GCA_027449865.1 Planctomycetales bacterium | reverse complement strand
TCGTCAAGGCTCTCGGCGGCGAACGTATCCCGATGATGGCCGGGGCCGCGCTTGTGGTCCCGAAGGAGAGTGGGATCCAATCAAAACGCGAACCCGGAGGGTCGGCGCTCTACACGATTCCCCCCGGGACAACCTACCGATTCGGCCTTGACCAGAGCATGGTCTTCCACGAGGGCTTTACCCTCACCGTCCCAGGCGATGCCTTTCTAAAATCGGCTCCCGACGGGCCCGGCCTGGCGATCCCGCCGAAGTCGTTCCGAACGGTCCCCGGCAGCGCCTGGGGAACGTTCACCATCGCGGCGACGATCCCGATCGCATTGTTTGTCGGCTGGTACATGTACAGGCTCCGCCCCGGAAAGATCCTGGAAGCTTCACTCATCGGTGCGGTCGCCGTCCTCGCGGCGACCTGGGGCGGTGCCTTCATCCGAGGGTCGTCGCTCGAGCCCATCTTCTCGCTCTCGCGCGAGGCGACTGTCTTCGCGCTCGCGGCTTATGGGTTCGTCGCCGCCATCCTGCCGGTCTGGCTGCTGCTCCTGCCTCGTGACTACCTTTCGACCTTCCTGAAGATCGGGACCGTCGTCCTGCTCGTCGTCGGCGTGATCGCGGTGAACCCAAAGCTCGAAGCCCCCGCGCTCAACCAGCACTTCGCCGCCGGCGGCGGCCCCAACCTCGACGGGCCGATCTTCCCGTACGTCTTCATCTGCATCATGTGCGGCGCGATCTCGGGCTTCCATGCCCTGGTCTCCTCCGGGACAACGCCGAAAATGGTGAATCGGGAGAGCGACGTTCGGATGATCGGTTACGGCGCGATGTTGATGGAGGGCCTGGTCGGCGTGGTCGCCCTGATCGCGGCGGCGGCGCTGCCGAACTCGATGTATTACGACATCAACATTGACCTCGCCCGCCGCCCGAGGTTTCTCGCCGATCACCCAGACTTCGCGCAATTCCTGAAGGTCTCCGACCTCGATGAGCATGGCGCTCCAGGCGGTCCGAGACCCCTTGTTCAAATGGAGCAGGACGTCCAGGAATCGCTCCACGGCCGGACCGGCGGCGCGGTCACCCTCGCCGTCGGCATGGCCCGGATCTTCTCCGAGGCGATGCCGGGTATGAAGGGACTGATCGCCTACTGGTACCACTTCGCGATCATGTTCGAGGCGCTCTTCATCCTGACGACCATCGACGCCGGAACGCGAATCGCCCGGTTCCTGGTCCAGGAGTTCCTTGGCAAGTTCTGGAAACCGCTCGGCGATCTGAACTGGCCGCCGGCGGCCATACTGGCGACGGGCCTGGTCGTCTTCGGCTGGGGCTACTTCATCCACACCGGGAGCGTCGACACGATCTGGCCGATGTTCGGAATGGCGAACCAGCTTCTGGCGGTAATCGCGCTTGCCGTGGCGACGACATGGGTGATTAACTCAGGCCGCCGCCAGTATGCCTGGGCGACTCTCCTGCCAATGCTCTTCGTCGCCTCCACCACCAGCACGACCGCCTATCGCGAGATTACCGGCCGGTTCTGGCGAATGATTCACAATGACCCACCCGACCCGGTCCGCGGCTGGCTCAACATCGGACTGACCGTGATGGTGGTCGCCTGCGTCGCGGTCATCCTTGTCTCCGCAGTCGTCCGATGGGTCCATCCCAGGCGGCCGGAGGAGTCAGCCTGAGCCTTGAGCGAGACAGGCTCGTCCGTGATCCCAGGGCTTCGAAAAGTGATCAATCCTCCCTGCCTCGTCCCTTGTGTCCTTCTTTCACCGCTTCGTGAACGGAGCGGCGACTTGCTTGATCGCCTTGCGTAGATCGGCCATCGACTGGTAGCGGTCGTCCGGATCCTTCGCAAGACATCGCTGGATGACTAGGTCTACAGGACCCGCCAGCCGAGAATATCGGTAGGGGATAAACCTGGCGACTGACCCAACCCGGCCGACGGTGTGGAAATCATCCCAGGCGTCGATGGACCGTGCCTTGAAAGGGAGCTTGCCGGCGATCATCTCGTAGAGGACGATTCCGAATGAGTAGATGTCGGCACGAACATCGACCGATCGCGGATCGCGGAACTGCTCCGGTGCCATGTAGGGACCGGTGCCGAGACGGGCGCCGGAGCGAGTAAGCCGGGACGGATCGACACCAGGAGCAGGGCCGTGGTCCCTGCTCTCGACCTCCTCCGCTGGCATCCGGTATTCCGAGAGTGACGAACCCCCGGCCTTTTGCGACGACCGCGCCGCGGGAGCCGACGTGTCGAGAGACTCCATTCCCTTCGCCACCTCGGGGCGGTCGCGGGGATCGGTGAAGATGATCCGTTGCGGCTTCGCGGCCTCTTCCAGCGGGATCGAGCCATCAGGAAGCGCGGGCCGGACCGCGACCATCTCTTCGCAGGCCCTCGCGAGACCGAAGTCCGTGATTTTCAGCGTTCCCTGCTCGGTCACCAGCAAATTTCCCGGCTTGATGTCGCGGTGGCAGTGCAGTCCCTGGCGAAGTGCGTGTTCCATTCCCCGGCAGAACTGGTAGCTGAACCGGAGAGCCTGTGGGAGATCGAGCTTCGGCGAGCCGATCCAGCGGTACAAATCCCCCCCCTGGATCAGTTCCAGCGACACAAAAGGCCGGCCGTCGATGATCTCCACCGAATACGCTCGGACAATGTTCGGATGTTCGCCGAGCTGCGCCCAGATCCGGCATTCCGCCGCAAACCGGCTCACTCGAATTCGGCTCCGTAATAGCTCGCCCCGCAAGGTCTTCAACGCGATGATCCGCCGACCTGGTTCCCCCAGGTGGTCGTTCACGACGTAGACCAGACTCATGCCGCCCTGGTGAATATCGAAAACCTGGAAGCGGTTCCCAATCCAGTCGCCAACCGCGATCGTCGCTGGCATGACGGAGGGCTCCTCCTGGCGCGCGGCATTTTTCGGGGCGGATCATCTCGCACGACCCGCGGAACGGTGGGCTGTTCAAGTATACGCAACGGACCAACCCAAAGTTCCCTCGTTCTTCTTTTTTCTTCGCCGAAATCTCGACTCCCTTCCACCGGCTGACCTGATCAATTTCGACGATCAACCGGTTGATCCACGCTCCTGAAGGCCCATATAATATACCTCAGTACACTGATCCGCCTGGAGGACGGGCTGAGAGATTCCTCGACTAGGGAAGATGGTCGCTTTTTGGAAGGCTCGACGGAAAGGAATATAGAATGACCTGGACAATCCTCCCCTTGCCTCCGACATCCGAGTCCTTGCCGGGCGCTTCAGAGCCGTTTCCCGTAGCGGCGAGATGGGATCTTCCGATCCCGGGTCCGGCCGAGAACGGCCAACCGGCCAGCCTGGCGGAGGTGATCGATCACGAGGCGAGGTCCTATCATGCCTGGGGGACGCCGGCTGGCGACTTCCTCTCGCGTCAACTCGAACGACTCGGCCAGCTCGTCCGATGGACCGGCGCCACAACTCCTGAGGAGCACGAGGCCCGAATGGAAGTCTGGGAAGAGGAGCTTCGCGAACAGTGGTACGAGAACGGCTTCGAGGAGGGTCGCCAGGCGGGCCACCGCGAGGCCGCCCAAGCTCGCCGCCTGAACCGTTGAATGCTTGGTTCGTCAAGCAGTCGCCTGCACCGCCGCCTTGCTTGGGGAGGGTGGCGGACGCCGGGACCCAATTCCTTGTGCGTCCGAGGGATCAAGAGAGCGCCTTGAGTGCCGACATGACGCCTGGGCGGCGAGCGGTCCATGGAAAGAATCGCCGAGCGGCAGGATTCGATCCGCTGACCACCCAGGATAACCGCCCGTTCCCCTCAATAGAAGCGAACGCGACCCGCCCCACAAGGATACACCGACCCTCCCGATCCATCTTACACCAACCCAAGCTTCGCAATCAGTCGACGGCTCGCCGAGCTGAACGTGAGCGACGTCAGCTTCTCAGGCTCGATCCATCGGGCCTCGATCAGTCTGGATCCCGGCGTTGGCGCGGGTGAATCGGGCGTTGCCTCGCCTGGGCTCGCGTCAAGCGTCACCCGGTATCGGGTCACACCGAACCGGATCGTGGTTGAGGCCGGGCCGATCAGGGCGCTCACCCCGGCGAGGCAACGCACCCCCTCGACCAGGTCCACAGGCCTCCCGAACGATCGGCCGGCGGGGTCGGGGCCAGAAACGTGAATCGTCGGGAATTCCCAGAAATCGGCCCAGAGCCGGCCAGGCCCGCGCCGGACGACCAGCACCCGGCCACGATCGCGGACGACCGCGCACGCCTCGCCCACCTGTTCGGGCGCTCGCCGAGGAGTCGCGTGCGGGATCATGCCCTGGAGGCCAAGCCGCCTCGCCTGGCACGATCCCGCGACCGGGCAGAACAGGCAAGACGGTTCGCGCGGCGTGCAGATTGTCGCGCCGAGGTCCATCATCGCCTGGTTGAAGTCGCCGGCGCGGACCGGAGGAACCAACCGGCCAGCCGCCTCCCAGATCCGATGGCGGGCAGGCGTCGTTTTCAGATCGTCGCCCATCGCGATCAGACGGGCGAGCACCCGCTGGCTGTTCGCCTCGACAATCGGCTCGGGGCGGTCGAAGGCAAAGGATAACACCGCGCCGGCAATGTACGGCCCCACCCCAGGTAGCGCGCGGACGGCCCCCGGGTCGTTGGGGATCATCCCGCCGTGTCCCTCGACAACCTGACGAGCCGCCGCCTGAAGCTGTCGGGCGCGTCGGTAATAGCCGAGCCCTTCCCACGCTTTGAGGACATCGGCCTCATCGGCCCCAGCGAGCGCCCGGGCGTCCGGGAACTGCCGCAGGAACCGCTCGAAATACGGGATGACCGCGGCCACTGTCGTCTGCACGAGCATGAATTCCGAGACGAGGATTCGGTAGGCATCGCGATCGGCCCTCCAGGGGAGCTTTCGCCCAGCCTCGTCGTACCAGTCGAGCAGGCTCAGCCGGACACCCTCGATCCATCTCGGATCGTCGTCGGGCTCCTCTCTGGCGTGATCCTCGCTATCCTCGTCTTTCCTGTGCCCCATCCGCTCACCTCAACCCCTCAGAACAACTTCCCGAAAAAACTTCCCAATTCCCAAAAAACTCCCCAGCCCCCGTAAAAGGATTTCCTATACTCTGTGCGAGAAGACGAGGAGGGCAAACTGAAGAGGCTGGGAAAAGATGGCAAAACCTCTCGCGACGAAGGGCGACTGATCTTGCCTCCCGGCAGTGGGACTCGTCCGACTCTCCTTTCCCTTGATGATCGGCCGATCGACCTCGGCCTCGTCTGCTTCCACGATGGAGCGGCCCGGCCGCTCGAACAAGCTCGGTTTCGACGTCGATTGACGGGTCCGGTGATTTGGGCCCTCGCACAGGTCGTCCTGTAGCGGAATCGTCTAGCCCCATGTGAGGTGCGTTGTGAACATTCAGACGAAGACGTTCGATTCTCGGGGGCGCGTCGAGGCGTCTCGGATGGAGTTCTCGCGGAAGACGAACCCCAATCGGCCAACGGTCATCCCGGTCGGGCCGGCCCCACAGTCGAGGGGCGAGGCGTCGCCATTCGCCGACCGCACCGATCCGCAGCATTCCCGGACTCCGCTCACCGAGGACCGCCGCGAGCTGGCCGAGCAGTACATGCCGATGGCCCGGGCGATGGCTCGACAGTTCGGCGGGGGCGCGGCCTGGCAGGAGGACATGGAGGCCGAAGCGTACGCGGCGCTTGTGGACGCCGCCCGGACGTTCGACCCCGATCGTGGTGTGAATTTCTCGGTCCACGCCCGACCCCGGATCATGGGCGCGCTCCGCGATTACAAGCGGTTCCTCTTCCACGCCGGATACCGGGGCAGCCGCTTGGAGTCGCCGATCTTCCAGGGTCTTCCGATCACCGACGAGATCCACGGGTGCTTCGTCGGCGTCCAGCCCGAGTCTCCGCCGGACAGCGAGATCGAGCGGCGCGATTCGGTCGAGGACATCCTCCGACGGCTGCCCCGGTCCGAGGCGATGGCCTGCCGGGCCCTCTACGTAGAGGGAAAGTCGGCCGAGGAGACGGCGCGGGAGATCGGCTGCTCGCGCGGGCATCTCTCCCGCCTGCACCATGGAGCGCTGGAGCGCATCCGCCGCGATTATCGCCAGGCGTTGGCGGGGTGATTTCGTGGGACCGACGCGGGCGCCGGCCCCCCAATGATGAGCGGCCCGCGCCTCGGCGGATAGAAAATCAGGCAGCCTTCTCGGCGGTCGAGCGGTCGGCGCCGAGGGACTCGACGAACTCCCGGATCGAGCCGACGACGTGCGCCTGCTGCTCCTCGGTTAGCTCGGGGTACATGGGCAAGGCGATCGTCTCGCGGGCGGAGGCCTCGGCGACGGGGAAGTCGCCAGGCTGGTGGCCCATCGCCGCGAAGCAGTTCTGCAAGTGGAGCGGGATCGGATAGTAAATCTCGGTCCCGACCTGCCGGGCCGAGAGGTGCTCGCGGAGCCCGTCGCGAGTCTCAGCGGGGACCCGGATCACGTACTGATTGTAGACGTGATGATATCCCGAACGCTCGATCGGCAGCGTGGCAAAGCTATCGAGGCCCATCTCGCCGAAAAGGCGATCATATCGGCTGGCGACAGCGCGTCGGGCCTCGGTCCAGGCGTCGAGGTGCCGGAGCTTGACTCGAAGGATCGCCGCCTGGAGGGCGTCGAGCCGCGAGTTGATCCCCACCTCCTGGTGGTGATACTTCGGCTCCATCCCGTGGACGCGGAGTCGGGCCAGCTTGCGGGCGAGGGCCGGGTCGTCGGTGGTCATCATCCCGCCGTCGCCAAATCCGCCGAGGTTCTTCGACGGATAGAAGCTGAACGCGGCGACTTGACCGAGCACACCAGCCCGCCGTCCCTGATAGCCGGCGCCAATGGCCTGGGCGGCATCTTCGAGAACGAAGAGACCATAATGATCGGCGATCGCGTCGATGGCGTCCATGTCGGCCGCCTGGCCGTAGAGATGAACCGGAATGATCGCCTTGGTCCGATCGGTGATGACGGCCTCGATCTGTCTTGGATCGATGTTGTAAGTCTCGGGCTCGATATCGACGAAGACCGGCCGGGCCCCTGTGCGCCAGATCGATCCCGCGGTGGCGAAGAAGGTATACGGGGTCGTAATCACCTCATCGCCAGGCCCAATCTCCATCGCCATGAGTGGGAGGAGCAGGGCGTCGGTGCCCGAGGCGCAACCGATCCCAAACGAGGCGCCACAATACTCGGCGACCTCGGCCTCGAGCTGAGAGACCTCGGGGCCCTGAACGAACATCTGACTCTCGATCACTCGGAGGACCACCGGATCGATCTCGTCGCGGATCGACTGGTATTGCGACTTCAGATCGAGGGCCGGAACTGCGACGGAATTCGGCGCGACGCTCATCGGCGATCACTCCTTTGACGCCTCTGGCGGATGCCAAGGTCTTTAACCGGAGAGGTCTCCACCGAGCCTCCTTCCCTGGAGCCGGCGGATGTCGCACGCTATTAATTCGCCCGGTTTGTGTCAATGGCGGTTAGGAGGCGGTCGAAGCCTCGCCAGGAGACCAACGCACCGGTATCTCAGGACGATCGTTTCATCGGGGCTTCCAGACAGTGATCCCCGGCACGCCATCGAAATCATCGTCATTGGTAATGAGATGGCGGAGCGAGTATCGCCGCATAAGAGCAATGATGATCGCATCATTGGTGAGGAGACCCATCTCGGAAGAGAGAAGGCTTGCGGCAATCAGATCGGTTGAGTCGGCCGTCAAGAGTTTCAGGCCGACTTCGACAAGTTCGGAGGCGGCCTGACGGAACTCCGAGAGTTCGGCGATGCGTTCCGGATGCCGATGCAGCCAGTTCACGAGCCCGGCCCGCTCTCGGGCGAACCTCCGCGCGGCCTCGGCCAGCATGATCTTATGTATGGCTTCGGACAGGACATGGATCGACGTGTGGGCCTCCAGTTTTCCCGTTGCTACCCTCTCCAGGAAGGCCGTGCTGGGCTCGGAAAGAGTATCGACTTCAACAAAATTGCAATACAAAATATTAGCATCTCAAGATTCTTCGGGGAGGAATTCCGGGGAGTCGGCGATCGCTCGGGCATCGTCCGGACGAATCTGGATGCGATGGGAGCACCGGCGCCGCACGATGTCCAGGGCATCGCCTGCTGTCGGCCGCTCGACGATGAGCCTGACTCGCGCGTGGTCGGCGAGATCCACACGCGTATCAGGCACGAAAACCCCGTTTTGGTAGGTTGCCTCGATCGTGATGGTCATTGCTGTCTTTTCCGTTGAACGTTTCGAGACCTGGCGAACCCTCCAGGATTTTATAGCGATTCTGTTGATCGGGTTCAGGGAAAGGAAGCTTGCCGGTCCAGCTCGACGATCCTCGCCGCAACCAGTTCATCGAGCAGAGGATGGGGACCGAGCGGCGGGCCCAGGCGGAAGGTGACGCCGGAGTGTCGTGACTGCAACTCGTCGCGAGCGGCGGTGAGGTCGCGTTGCAGGTGAACGCCCGCCGAGAGGAAGTACGGGACCATCAGAACAGTCGTCGCACCCTCGGCGACGCAGAGATCGCCACCAGTGGCGATCTCGGGCTCGGCCAGTTCGAGGAAGCTTGCGACGACGATCGGATGCTCGCCCGTCGCGGCCAGACGTTGGGCGAGGTCGCGGAGGTCGTCGTTGGCTGACGGAGCCCGGCTCCCGTGAGCGATCAGCAGGATGGCCGTTCGGGCGGGTTTTTGAGCGTCGGGGACAATTTCCATCGGGGCCTCGCGTGGCGGGTCAACGGCTCAGTTCGCCTACATCGTAGGCGCGGCCGGGACGGTGTCCATCGTCCGATTGGGCCGTCGTCGGCCGAATCTCCGGATACCTCGGGCCGACTGGAACATCAGCCAGCCGATCAAAAGGAGGATCCCGGCCGCATAGGCGCCGGGGACGATCGCGAACGGCCATTCGTTCCAGTCGTATTGCTCAATCGCGGCCATGTTCCGGATGTCGAACCAGAGCCAGCCGGCCCCGACGATCGCCGAGAGAGCGATCGCGAGGCTGATCACGCCGGCGAGCGCCTTCCATCGCCGACGGATCAGGGCCCAGCCGACCGCCGCGGCCAGAACGGCGATCGGGACGCCGGCCAACGTCGCCGCGACGAAGACGAGCCGGGGCGAGGCGGGCACGCCTCCGATCTGCGGCGGGATCATCGGCTCGACCATCTGGAAGACCCACAACGGCAGCGCGGCGGCGAGCGGGATCGCCATCAGGAGGCGGATCGTCCACGGTCGACGCCGGGCCGCCAGCCAGAGGAACGTGAATGGGGCCGCGACGTTGAGGAGCGCCAGCGCGACGAAGTCGAGGAACCGCCTCGGGCCGATCGTGTGGAGGATCGGGATCGTCCAGGGGAGGGATCGGGTCCATCGGGGATCGCCCGCGGCCGAGCCGGGCGGGACCGGGTCGCCGACCTCGGGCGCGGGGCGGCCCTCGGGCGTCACCGGCATCGCCGATCGGGCGACGGTCAGGGTTGTCGGGTTGTCGATCATCAGCGGCCGTCGAGTCGCGTCGCCGAGGTCGAGGGGCAGGCTGGGCGTGTTCGACCAACCGAGCTCGCGCGGGGCCAGCCAGATCGGGCGTCCGGACCTACCGTCGAGGGCGAGACCCGAGGCAAGGAGGAAGAGCGAAGGTCGCCCGCCCGAGGCTGGGATTATCGTCGGGTTCCAGCCCATGGAGACCGGCCACGACCATTTCTCGGTGAAGTCGGCGGCCAGGGCGCGGTATCGGCCGTCCCTCGTCACGTACCATTCGTCGCGGCCGTCGCCGTCGAGGTCGATCGGCTGCGGGAGGCCGCCGCCCTGCGCGTCGAGGACGAAATCGCGGTGCCCGCCCTCGCGGCCCTGGGCATCGGGGAAGACCATACGCCACTTCTTGAGGGAGCCGACGTAGCCGATCGCGATCCGCCGTTTCCCGTCGACATCCCGGAAGCCGAGGAGGGAGCCGTCCCAGACGCTCGGCGTGGACTGGCTCCAGGACCAGAGGGGCTTCCCGTTGCGGCCGTCGAAGCCTTGCGCGAGGATCCGGCCGCCTGTCCCCTCGCTGGCCGTGGTGAGGACCGCCACCGCCGGATGGTCTCGCCCCTCGACGTCGAAGAGCTTCACCCCCGGTGACGAGGTCACGTTCATGACGGAGAACGTTTGCGACCAGCTCAACCGGCCTTCGCGGAGCGAGACGTGCTTCAGGTCTCGGCCGAGCCCCGGCGCCCCGGAGGTCGAGCGGGTGCCCAGCAGGAGGTCGAGGGCTCCGTCGCCGTCGAGGTCTTCGAAAATCGGCGGAGAGACGCTCCCGGCGAAGCCCGTCGGGACCGGCTGGTCGCCCAGCGAGACGTCCCAGACGACGTGGCCATCGCGCCCGGAGAGCCGCGCCAGCCGCTCCTGTCGAGGCGCGTTCCAGGGCGGGGGGCTCGAGCTGGCGGCCCGGAACGGACTGTCGTGGCGCACGAAGAGATCGGCCGGCGCGCCGGGCTCGACCGACTTCAGCGCCGCCCAGTGGACCAGGGTGTAACCGTGGGCCTCGAAGCCGGTCGGCAGCGGCCCCGCGAGCCAGAACGGCCGGCCGGTCCGCCCGGAGAGGACGGTGAGCGGGAACGTGGCCGGGTAGCGGAGCACCCGGGCCGGCGGCTCCTGCGCCTGCTCGCGGACGAGGACCTCGGGCGTCCCGTCGCCGTCGAGGTCGCCCTCGGGCATCGGGAAGGCCTCGAGCGTGTAAGACTCGCCGATGTCGGGATCGAACCAGCCGCGGCGGAGGCCGAGGTCCGACTTCCAGAGCAACCGGCCGTCGGCGCCCGATCGGGCCATCGCGATCCGGGTGCCCTGGGCCTGGCCGGGCGTCGGGCCGGGGGCCCTCACGATGCTCATGAGGACGTCGCCGATCCCGTCGCCGTCGAGGTCGGCGGCCGGTCGGAACTCGTCCGACCACGACGAGGCCGGGCGGAACAAGCCCAGCGACCGCCAGGCTTCGGGGGCCTCGCCCCGGAAGGCGCGGAGGTCGCTCCGGTACTGGACGTGCGACTCGCCCCAGAGGTCGTTCAGGCCGTCGCCGTCGAGGTCGTCGGCATGCACCTTCCGGAAGTGGCGGATCGATTCCACCTCGCGGCCGGTCGAGGCCCGCAGGATGAACACCTTCGCCGGGTCGGTGCTGGAGGGCGGGTCGCTCTGAAAGGAGAATCGTGGGTTCTCGATGTCGACGGGGACGGCCAGGAACGGCCAGCCGTCGGGCCCTCGGCCCCACCAGAGCGGGCGGCCCACGTACGTGAACCGGTCCGACGGCCGGTCCGTGTGCCACCACCAGAGCGGATGCCCGTCCTTCCCCGAGAGGGCGTCGACGTAGAGGCGTTCGGTCTCGCCCGGCCCGTGGAGGTTCGGCTTCGACGGGTTCCGGCCGAGGAAGAACGAGGTGGTCACCAGGTCGCGGACGCCGTCGCGGTCGAGGTCGGGAGCGTCCACGATCCCGATCAGTCCATCCGAGCCCCTCGTCTGCGGGCGCATCGGCCGGGTCCACCGATCGCGGCCGGTCGAGCCATCGATCAGCCGGACGCCCCGGAAGCTGTTCTTCGGGTCGAGCATTCCGGCATCGGGCACGGCGATCTCGGGGTGGCCGTCGCCGTCGAGGTCCGCGACCAGTGGCCAGGAGGGCTGGCTCATCTCGTCGACGGGATTCTGATATCGAGCGCCGACGGTCACGCCCCAGAGCTTCCGGCCGGTCGCGATCGCGATCGCGTCGAGGGACTGGCTCGACCCGGTCGTCCCGGGCCCGAGCGCCAGGATCTCGGGCTCGCCGTCGCCGTCGAGGTCGGCATACTGCAACGGGCGGACCGGCTCGAAGCCGAGGTCGATCGGATCGGATCTCGGTCGGCCGGTCGCCCCGTCGAGGCCCGTCCACTTCGGGCCGACGAGAATCCCCACAATCGGGCCGCCCCGCCCGATCGCGACGCCGGCCGGTTGTCCCCAGTCTCCGACGATCTTCACGAACCCGCGGTCGAGGGGCCGGCTCCAGATCCAGTGCCCCGTCTTGCCCGAGATCGCCACGACCACCCGACGATATTGCCTGTCCTGGATGGTCCGCATCTGCTCCCTGGGCCTCCCGGGATGGCGGGCGAGGATTTCGTCGGCGGTCTCGAGGAAGGCCAGCGTGGCGACGATGTCGGGCGCGCCGTCGCGGTCGAGATCGGCCGTCGCGGGGCTTTCGAGCAGGTAGGCCCACCGCGCCCCCTCTCGGTTCGCGATCGGCAGGCCCCTGGCCTCAGGATCCGTCTCTCCGGCGCCGTCGACCGACGCCAGGCGGGTCCAGAGCAGCGATCCATCCTTCCCCGAGATCGCCAGGAAGGCGGGTCCCTCGCCCCAGATCAGGTCGCGGGTGCCGTCGCCGTTCAGGTCCGTCGGCGGACCGATCGGCTTCCGAAGTACGGAGTGATACTTGAGGAACCAGGAGAGCCAGGGATGGGGCCGCTTCGTCGGCTCGCCGTCCTTCGGCCGGGGCGGGAGCTCCCAGATCGGTTCGCCCGTCGCGCCGTTGAGCCGGCGGAGCCTCTGCGGGGCGAAGGAGAACTCGACGAGGTCGGACCGGCCCGGCGTCAGCTCGATGGCCGTCGTGTTGATGGCGAACGGGATGGCCTCACGGCGCGGCGGATCGCTGTTGGCCTGGATTTGAGGGGTCGACTCGCCGAGCAGACGGTTGTCGTCGAGCGTGAGGGACTGCTCGAACGTCTCGCCCCGGTTCACCGCGAAGCGGAGCGTCCGGCCGAGCTGGGCCTCTCCGGTGGCATGCAGTCGGTAATCGCCGGGCGGGAGCTCCAGCGTCGCCCGGCGGACCAGCTCGATCGGGCCGAGGATCGTCGCGTCGTCGGACGCGCCGAGGACCCGGACGGTCATCGGCGGGCCCTCGTTGGTCAGGACCACCCGGCCGAGCCGCCAGGGCGCGGAGAGCCGCCAGCCGGCCGCGGCGAGCCCGAGCGCGAGCAAGGTGGCGGCGACGGTCGCGGCCACCAGTCGGAACGTCCGGCGGGTTCCCGACGTCTCGAGATCGGGCATGGTCTCGCGGCTCCTTCGGATGACGCCTGGCCGTCCGACCATTGTAAGAAGGAGCGAGGTCGCCGTCGATCACCGATCAATCCGGCCATTCGCCCGAGAAGACCTCTGCGGCGGGGCCGGTCATGAAGACGGGCGAGGCGTTGTCGGGCCATTCCAGCTCGAGGTCGCCGCCGGGAAGGTGGGCGAGGATTCGGCGCGACGATCGGCCGGTCAGCACACCGGCAACGCAGACCGCGCAGGCCCCCGTCCCGCACGCCAGCGTGATCCCCGATCCACGCTCCCAGGTTCGCATCCGGACCTCCTCGGGCCCGATCACCTCGACGATGTGAACGTTTACCCGCCTTGGAAACGCCGCGTGGTGCTCGATCTTCGGGCCGATCGCTTCCAGGGGGAAGCTGGCGATGTCGTCCACATAAATCACGGCGTGCGGGTTACCCATCGAGACGGCCGTTACGGCGAAGGTCTGACCGTCGACCGAGAGCCGAGCATGGATCGGCGGATGACCCGGCAGCGTCGTCGGAATCGCGGGCGGGTCGAGGATCGGCGTCCCCATGTCGACGCGAACCCGAGCCACCTTCCCGCCCGACATTTCGAGGTCGAGCGTCAGGATGCCCCGGCCGGTCTCGATCCGGACGCGGTCGCGGGCGACGATCCCGTGGTCGCGGATGTACTTCGCGACACAGCGGACGCCGTTGCCGCACATCTCTCCCTCGGATCCGTCGGCGTTGAACATTCGCATCCGGGCGTCGGCTCGGTCGGAGGGCTGGATGAGGATCAGGCCGTCGCCCCCGATCCCGAAGTGGCGGTCACTCACCACCTTGGCCATCTCCGACGGGTCCGCCGGCGCCGGCTGGTCGAACGCGCTGACGTAAACGTAATCATTCCCGATCCCATGCATCTTTGTGAATCGCATGCCACGCCGCCCATTCTACCTCGATGAATTCATCAACCCTGCCAACGATCGCGACAAAACTATCACGTCGCGACGACGGCCGACAAGCGATCCGGCGAGAATCGCGGACGCCGGTTTACGGGGGAGGGCCACTCGCCCTAGAATCATTGTGGAATATCGAGAGAGGCAACGCCCCCACGCCCGACGAGGCCCCGAATGTTTGGTGCGACCGAGACCCCGTATGACCTCCGATTCCGGGCGCTCGGCATCCCGGTACGCGTCCACCCGATGTTCTGGGTGGTCGCCGCGATGCTCTGCGGCTGGACTGAGGATAATCTCTTCCGCATCCTCATCTGGATCGCCTGTGTCTTCCTCTCGATCCTGGTCCACGAGTACGGCCACGGGCTGATGGCGAGGCACTTCGGGGCCTCGCCATCGATTTTGCTCTCGTTCGGCGGGCTCTGCTCGTATTCGGCCGAGCGGCAGACGCCCGGACAGCGGTTGGCGGTTCTTTTCTGGGGCCCGGGAGCCGGATTCGTCCTCTGCCTGGCCACCATGACCTTCTTTAGTCTCCTCTACGGGATCACCCCCGCCGAGCACCTCGCCTTCGTCCAGCAATTGCTGACGACGTACTTCCCATTCCTCCAAAAAATCCCGGGGATGAACCCGGATGACCAGGCCTGGCGCGGTGCCTTCTTGAAACTCCTCGGACCTATCGATCCGGAGAACTTCCAACCAGACGCGTTCCGCCCCATGCAGTTGATCTACGTATACCTGCTGGAGATCAACATCATGTGGGGCATCCTCAATCTTCTGCCGATCTGGCCGCTCGACGGTGGGCAGGTCTCGCAGACGGTCCTTACGCAGTTCAACCCCTACCAGGGGCGTCGATGGTCGCATGTGATCTCCCTCCTGGTCGCCGCGTGCTGCGCCCTGTATATTTTCACCCAATCGCAGAGTCTTTATAACGCCCTCTTTTTCGCGTATTTCGCGATCATCAATTACCAGATCCTCGACTCCATCCACCGTTCCCAGTCACTCGGTCTCTATGATGATGACGTGGGCCGCTAGGTCCATTCGGCGCGATCGTTGCGTGACTCGCCGCACTCCGGCCGAAAGGCCCCAGGACCAGGGGCCGGGGAGTGGAGCCGCCCGAAGGGCCGTGCGCCAGTGGGGGTCGGTCAAAACGTCAGTGATCGTCGGAGAGCCCTCTTCCTTTCGAGGTCGGTATCCTCGATTATGTACAGTTCTGGAACGGCTTCCCACCCTGATCAGGGACGGAGCCCCCTCGGGTACACCGAGACATCTCGGAAAAGTCTCTCATGAATGCAAGACGAAGTCGAACAAAGAAGACAAAATCGGGACAAGGAACGGAGTCCAAGCGAACCGAGAAGGGCCGTCACGCCCCGGAAGGCGGCTCCGTTCTTGTCCTCGACGACCACACGAGCGGGCCGCCGATGGGAATTATCCAGATTCCCCTGCTCCCATTGCGCTCCGACGTCGTCTTCCCGCAGACGGTGGTCCCGCTGGTGATCAACCGGCCGAACGGGATCCGGTTGATTGACGACGCGATGGTCGGCGAGCGAATGGTCGCCCTGGTGAGTCAGTTGCATCCTGAGAACGATGCGCCCGGGATGGACGATTTCTATCCAATGGTCTGCGTCGGCCTCGTTCTGAAGATGCTCAAGTTCCCTGATGGCTCAACCCGGATCGTCTGCCAGGGACAGTATCGGGCACGCCTCCTCAACGTCGTCCAGACCGAGCCGTACCTGATCGGCGAGGTCGAGCCCTTTGAGGAGGTCGTCGAGGAAGGTGTCGAGCTGGACGCGCTGGTCCACCACGTTAACCGCTTCTTCCAGCGGATGGTCGACCAGAGCCAGCAGATCCCCGAGGAATTGCAGGTCGCCGCGATTAACACCCGGGAGCCCGGCCGGCTGGCCGACCTGCTCGCCTCGAGCCTGCCGTTCACGATTGAGGAAAAACAGACGCTCCTCGGCGAGATCAACGTCCGCGCCCGCCTGGAGCGGCTCGGGCAGTATCTTTCTCGCCAGCTTGCCGTTCTGGAACTTTCGACCAAGATTCAGGAGCAGGTCGGCAGCGAGCTTTCCAAGGCACAAAGAGACCATTTTCTTCGACAGCAGCTCAAGGCGATTCAGGAGGAGCTGGGCGAAGGCGAGCCGGATAACCCCGAGGTCGCCGAACTCTGGGAGCGCATCCGGAAGGCCGAGCCACCGCAAGAGGTGCTCGGCGAGGCCGAACGCGAGCTGGAACGGCTCTCCGGAATGCATCCGAGCTCGGCTGAATACTCGATCGTTCGGACCTATCTCGACTGGCTCGCGATTCTTCCATGGAACAAGGCAAGCCGCGACCGACTGGATATCCGAAGGGCCCGGAAGGTTCTCGACACCGACCACTACGACCTTGAGAAGATCAAGGACCGCATTCTCGAGTACCTGGCCGTTCGCAAGCTCAAAAAAGACATGAAGGGCCCGATCCTCTGCTTCGCGGGCCCACCAGGGACCGGCAAAACCTCTCTCGGCAAGAGCATCGCCAAGGCCCTCGGCCGCGAGTTCATTCGCGTGAGCCTGGGCGGCGTTCACGACGAGGCGGAGATTCGAGGTCATCGCCGGACCTACGTCGCCGCGCTCCCGGGTCGGATCATCCAGGGCATCCGCAAGGCCGGGACAAACAACCCTGTCTTCATGCTTGACGAGGTTGATAAGCTGGGCTCCGACTTCCGGGGTGATCCATCGGCGGCGCTCCTGGAAGTGCTCGATCCTGAGCAGAATTCGACGTTCCGCGACCACTACCTCGACGTCGACTTCGACCTCTCGAAAGTGATGTTCATCGCAACCGCAAACATGCTTGAGACGATTCCCTCGCCACTACTCGACCGGCTGGAGGTGCTCCAGCTTCCGGGCTACAGCGAGGAAGAAAAGACGCTCATTGCCCAGAAGTACATCATCCCGAAGCAGTTGGAGCAGCACGGGCTGACCGACGCCGACCTGAAGATTACCGACGTGGCCCTCCGCCGGATCATCTCCGACTACACCCGCGAGGCCGGCCTGCGGAACCTGGAGCGCGAGATCGCCGCGATCTGCCGGAAGGTTGCCCGCCGACGAGCCGAGGGCCTCCGATCGGCGACGACGATCGACCCCAAACGAGTGAGCGACCTCCTCGGCCCCTCTCGCTTCTTCCGCGAGCTGGCCGACCGAACTGGCGTGGCGGGCGTCGCCACCGGTCTCGCCTGGACGCCGACCGGCGGTGAGATCCTCTTCATTGAGGCGACCGGGATGACTGGCAAGGGTCAGCTTACCCTCACCGGCCTGCTAGGCGAGTCGATGCGAGAGAGCGCCCAGGCAGCCTTGAGCTACTTGCGGAGCCATTCGAAAGAGCTGGACGTCGACACCTCACGATTCCATCGGACCGACCTGCACATCCACGTCCCGGCGGGCGCCGTGCCGAAGGACGGGCCGTCAGCGGGCGTTGCGATCGCGGCTGCACTGATCAGCCTGTTCCGTGGCCAGCCCGTTCAGCCTGACCTGGCGATGACCGGCGAGGTGACTCTCACCGGCCGGGTCCTGCCGGTCGGCGGTGTCCGCGAGAAGGTGCTCGCCGCACGACGCGCCGGGATCAAGAGCGTGTTGATCCCCCGGCACAACGAGAAAGACCTGATCGAGCTTCCCGCCGAGGTAAAGGCCGACCTGACCTTCCAGCTCGTCGATACGCTCGACGACGTGGTTCCCCTGCTGTTTGCCCGGCCTCCCCGGCGGACGCCCGAGCCACGCCGACCGGCGGGCAAGAAGGCGACGCCCCGCATCCAGCCTGATCGTCGGTCGC
Organism: Planctomycetales bacterium; assembly: GCA_027449865.1. Lineage (GTDB taxonomy): Bacteria > Planctomycetota > Planctomycetia > Isosphaerales > Isosphaeraceae > JAKAUH01. The sequence continues at coordinate 10,886 of DAIDKV010000249.1, read as the reverse complement.
GGATCGAGGCCAGGCCCTCAGACTGATCTGGTCCCCGATCGCCTTTTCGCGTAACTTTCCACCCCGTCCCGCGTCTAGCGGGGACGGGGTCTGATCGTTCCACGGAAGGACGTCGCGTCGCATGAAGATCCGGCATCCGATGCTGACCCGGGCCGTCGGGGTGACGGGTGCGGGGGTGATCCGCCAGCTCGGGCGGACGCTTCGCTATCACTTCCGCTATCAGGACCCCTCCGTTGCACCCGAGGTCGCCCGCCAGACCGGGCAACGGTACATCTACGCCTTCTTCCACGAGGTGATGCTCTTCCCGGCCTATTACTGGCCCTGGCCGGAGATGCACATCCTCATCAGCGAACACCACGACGGCGAGATGATCACGCAGGTGGTCGGCCGGCTGGGTTTCAGCGTGGTCCGGGGCTCGACGACCCGGGGCGGGACGCGGGCCCTCCGCGAGATGACTCTGCGCGTCGATCGCGGGCACCTCTGCGTCACGCCCGACGGACCCCGAGGACCGCGCCGGTCGGTTCATCAGGGCGTCGCCTATCTCTCCAGCCGGACTGGATTTCCGATCGTGGGGGCTGGGATGGCGTTTCAGCGCCCCTGGCGTGCGAAGAGTTGGGATCGATTCTGCGTCCCCCGGCCGTTCAGCCCGGCCGCCTGCGTGGTCCCGCCGCCGGTCGTCGTCCCTCCCGACGCCGATCGCAACACCATTGAGGACTGCCGACGCGAAGTCGAGCGCCGGATGCAGGCCGCGACGATCGAGGCCGAGGAATGGGTCGAACGTCTTTAAAGAGTCTCCGAAGAATCCGTCTTGCAACCCCGCGCCCGGAACATCTCGGAGGGAGCCCGCGTTTCAAAGCCCAGGGAGAATCCCGTCTTGGTCAACCCTGGCGCAGGGAAGCCGAGACTGGGTCTCTGATGTCCCCAGCCAAACTCCCCACTCGTTCCTCGCATCACCGGAACGGAACAATCCCCGGCTCTCCACAGCCAAGGGCAAGACGCCCGATCTGGCTACCAGCCGGCGAATGCTTTTAAGAAATTCGGCTTTCGTTGCGGAAAATAAGGTTGATTTTCGCGATTTTTTTCGTTGAGCAACCTGAAAGGGCACATTAGACTTGGATTCCGGAGCCAGATCCTTCTCAATCGCGAGAGGGTTCACTCTGGCTCCGGGGTCGAAACAGGCACTCTTGCGATTCCTGGAGCGACAATCGGATCGCCGAAGGATCGCTCAGCGTCTGTTCGGCCGGTCTCTTCGATCGGGTTCGTCGCGCGTCTCACATCCAAGGGTTTCCCGTCTCGGAGGTGTCTGTTATGCGTCGTCGCGGCTTCACATTGATCGAGTTGCTGGTCGTGATCGCCATCATCGCGGTGTTGATTGCTCTGCTCCTCCCCGCCGTTCAGGCGGCGCGCGAGGCGGCACGCCGAACCCAGTGCGTGAACAACATGAAACAGATCGGCCTGGCCATTCACAATTATCACTCGACGACCAACGTCTTCCCACTGGGAGTGACCAGCGGGATGTACAACGCTGTTGGAGTGTATAACGTGAAGCAGAACCTGAGCCTGTTCTCCCTGATGTTGCCGGACATGGAGCAGACACAGGTGTACAACGCCATGAATTTTAACTGGGGGTGCGAGGATAATACCTCGGTCCTTTGCTACAGGATCAACTCCACGGCCACCAATACCCAGATCAAAGCGCTGGTCTGCCCCTCCGACCCAAACGGCGGCATGCCCGATCACAACAACACGACCAACACCACCAATTACTACGGGTGCGTTGGCACGACAATGAGTTGGGGGCTGTTAGGCCGCCAGGCGCCCTACCAGAACATTCAGGGCTACATCCCCACGATCAACATGCCGAGCACCGGCTTGTTCACGTTCCAGCAGTCATACGGCCTTCGAAGCTGCACCGATGGCTCTTCGAACACAATCGCGTTCTCCGAGGCCTGCGTGGGAAGTCAGAGTGAGGTCAAGGGACAGAAACTGGTCGGGATGTACAACGTCCAGATTCCGACCTCCTCCATGCTCTACGACGGGCAGTCAAACCCAACGCTGACCCTATCGGTGATCCAGTTATGCAACCAGGCTTATGCCTCGGGAAGTTACAACGTCGACATGCAACGAGGCCAGAACTGGGCGCACGGCTGCACAGGAATGTCGCTATTCAACACGATCGTGGTACCGAACGCCTACAACGACACATGGGCCGATTGCGGCCTCGATTACTCCGCGAGAGCCGTGCTGAGCAATGCCGACAGCTATCACCCAGGCGGAGTGAACTGCACGATGGCCGATGGACACGTCCAGTTCATCAAGAATTCGATCAATCAAAAGACCTGGTGGGCCCTCGGCACCAAGGCTGGCGGTGAAGTCATCAGCGCGGACAGCTATTGATCGGAGCCGGCCGGTGCGTCTTCCGGACGACGATCGGAAGGCGCACCGGGGCGATCGATGCCCGCGATCCGAAGCCGATCAATCCGGTTACCGACACGCTCAGTCACCTCGAAGCGCAGACCCCACGCCTCGAACGTTTCTCCCTGGGCTGGGATGCGGCCGAAATGGACAACCACAAGGCCAGCAATCGTGTGAAAGTCACCTTGAGGCAGGTCGGGCCGACCGAGGAGGTCGCAAGCTTCGTCTATCGGGAGTCGGCCGTCGAGCAGCCAGGAACCATCAGGCTGCCTGGCCGCACGTGTGGGCTCGTCGTCTGGGCGGTCGGGAAGGTCGCCCAGTATCGCTTGAAGAAGATCGGTGAGTGTAAGAAGGCCCCGAACAGTCCCGAATTCGTCAAGTACGATGGCGGTGTGCGTTCCCGATGCCCGGAGGATCTCCAGGATTTTCAGACCGCGTGTTCCCTCATACAGCAAGGCGGGGAGAGTGAGGCATCCCTGAATCCGAAAGGGCTGATCGCTGGGAGCATGGCCGAACAGGTCCTTGACATGGACGATTCCCACCAAATGATCCAGGACCTCGTCACAGACCGGAAACCGCGAATGAGGCGAGCCAATCACCTTACGGCGGATCTCCTCGGGCGAGTCGGTGGTGTCGATCCAGACGATCTCATCGCGAGGAGTCATCAGCTCCCGGGCTCGTCGCCGGCCAAAGCGAAGAACCCGTTTGACCATTTCCTGCTCAGCCGGGTCGAAGACTCCAGCGCGGGTGCCCTCGCGCATCAACTGCTGGACGGTCTCGCCCGAGATCGCGCCCTCACTCGATCGCCGAAGGCCGACGATCTTGAGGAAAAGGGCAAAGGCCGCCGACACACGTTGCCATCCCCGGACAATGAGGAGTCGGGCCACAATTGCAACCATTACCCAACGGGGCCGAAATCGGTCGCATCGGATGGGCCCCGTGCCCCGACCAACACCCGGCTCAGCGTTCGCCGCTCCGGATCGGGAGGGGTTCGGGACGGTCCAGCCCCGGCTGGTCCAGCCGATACCGTGGGCCGCCCCGCGACCGGCCTTTGAGATCATTGCTCGCATCCCAGATCCGCCGCGCCAGCGCCACATGATAGCCGTCGCGCACGGAATCACGCGCCGCCATCAACATCGAAGCCAACGACGAGGAAGACAGATCCCCGTCATTGAGTAGCTCGTCAATCAGATTATCGATTCGATGAAGAACTTTCGTGGGTCCCATGCGTGCGTCGTTCCTGCTTCTTCAGGCCGCCTCATCGCGGTTGTTGCATCAGGATCCTCCGAGCCCGCGGAGGCTTCATGAAGATCATGTTGATCTGAGCCGGCTCTTCTGTCAAGGAATGCGAAAAACGGAGCCCGCACAATCGTCTGGATGTTGGGTTTCGTCAACATCACATGAGATCGCTTGTATACTCAGCCCCACGCCGCCGAGCCAACGGTACGGCCGTCGATGGAGAACGACAGGGATGGGGATGGAAGGGGCATCGATTCATGGTAGAATTCGTATACCCGCGCGGCCGCGGGTGATTCTGGCGGATCGCCTCGAACGCAGCGAGTTCCGGCGCGGATTGCAGTCATGCTTGCGAAACTTTCCTCGTACACCCTCGTCGGGATCGACGCGACCTCTGTGGAAGTCGAAGTGGATGTCTCGATGTCGTCCTCTTCCAAGACGATTCTGGTCGGCCTGGCCGAGGCAGCGGTTCGGGAGAGTACCCATCGAGTTGAGCGAGCAATCGTGAACTCGGGATACCGGCGTCCGAGTGACCGGATTGTGATCAATCTGGCCCCTGCGGATCTCAAGAAGGACGCTGGGGGGTTCGACCTTCCGATCGCGCTGGGGATGCTGATCGGGAGTGGTCAGGTCATGATCGATCGTCCGGGATCGTTCGCGATCGTCGGCGAACTGGCCCTCACCGGCGAGACCCGGCCGATCAAGGGGGCCCTGGCAATGGCCCTCCAGGCCGCCGCCGAGAATCGCGATGCCCTGCTCGTCCCTGCCGCCAACGCCGCCGAGGCCGCTGTCGTCGAGGGGATCGCCGTCCTCCCGATCGGGAGCCTCACCGAAGCGGTCGGATATCTCGCCGGCACTCTCGAGATCACTCCCCAGTCAGTGGATGTGGACGACGTCTTTCGTCAGCACTCACAGACAGAGGAAGACTTTGTTGATGTCAAGGGGCAGGACTACGCCAAGCGCGCCTTGCTGATCTCCGCGGCCGGTTCGCACAATGTCCTGATGATCGGTCCGCCCGGGACCGGCAAAACCCTGCTCGCCAAGCGACTGCCAACGATCCTTCCGCCCCTCTCGCCCGCTGAGAGCCTGGAAACCACCCGGATCTACAGCGCGATGGGGTTACTCAAGCCGGGCCAACCGCTGATGGCGGTTCGCCCGTTCCGGCCGCCGCACCACTCGGTGAGCGACGCAGGACTGGTCGGCGGGGGCTCGACCCCACAGCCCGGCGAGATTTCGCTGGCACACAAGGGTGTTTTATTTCTCGATGAAATGCCCGAATTCAACCGGAAAACACTCGAGGTCTTGCGTCAACCACTCGAAGAAGGCTCGGTGACGATCAGCCGGGCGCTGCGCAGCACCACGTTCCCAGCCGAGTTCATTCTGGTCGCCGCGATGAATCCATGTCCGTGCGGTTATCGATCCGATCCAAGACGCGCGTGTAGCTGCTCGCCACCGCAGGTGGAGAAGTATCTCGGCAGAATCTCCGGCCCCCTGCTCGACCGGATCGACCTGCACGTCGAGGTACCAGCCGTCCCGTTCACCCAATTGGCCGAGATGCCGCCGGGACCGACGTCCGCCGAATACCGCCAACAGGTGCTCGCCGCGCGGGCAAGGCAGGCGAAGCGGTTTGGCCCACGCGGTCCCCAGGTCAACGGCCGGATGACCCCGCGACAGGTCCGGAAGTTTTGCACCCTCCGTCCCGAGGCCGCCACCATCCTCAAGGCGGCGATGGAGGACATGGGCCTCTCCGCCCGGGCGCACGACAAGGTCCTTCGCGTCGCGAGAACCATCGCCGACCTCGAAGGCGACGATGAGATCCGTCCGCAACACATCGCCGAGGCCGTCGGCTATCGATCGCTCGATCGAAGCGTCTGGGTGTAGTCTCGCATCATTCCACCAACGCCATCTCCAGCCTCGAGCCTGGAACATCCCACCCAGCGAACGGAACTCCCGTGTGGCAATGAAGCCCCTCCAAGCTCCCCTGCTTGGAAGTCCAGCAACGACTACCGAAAACTCTCCGCCTCGTTCGGGAATCGACCCGCGGCGACATCGGCGATATACGCCGCCGCAGCCGCTCGGATCGTGGCGCCAAGCTCGGCATACTGGCGGACAAACTTCGGGTGGAATTGCTCGATCAGACCGAGAAGGTCGGGCGTGACCAGAACCTGCCCGTCACAATCAGGACCAGCGCCGATCCCAATCGTTGGAACGGCCAGCGCCTCGGTGATCTGACCGCCGAGACGCGCAGGGATGCACTCGAGAACAACCGCGAACGCCCCAGCCTCAGCAACCGCGTGAGCGTCCTCGAGGATACGGTCCTCTGAACGTTGAACCTTGTAGCCCCCAAGTTGGCGGACCGATTGCGGCTGGAGTCCAACGTGTCCCATCACCGGGATGCCGGCGTCAACCAGCTTCCGAATCGTCAACGCCATCGCTTTCCCACCCTCCAGCTTCACCGCCTGGCAGTCTGTCTCCTTCAGCAGTCGGCCCGCCGCCCGAATCGCCTGCCTCGGCGAAACCTGGTAGCTGAGGAACGGCAGGTCGACCACCACCAGTGCCCGACGCGCCGCTCGCACCACCATTTCGGCATGATAGATCATCTGATCAAGAGTGACCTTCAAGGTCGTGCCCCACCCCTGAACGGTCGTGCCAAGTGAATCGCCAACGAGCAAGCAATCCACCCCAGCCTCATCGAGCAGCCGGGCGGTGGGAAAGTCGTAGGCCGTCAGGACCGAAATTCGACGCCTCTGGGTCTTCCAGGCAGCGAAATCGGGGATCGTGATCGGCCGGACATCAGTTGGCATGAGGGTGTACCTGGGCGAGGGCGACCGGCTCCAGGTCGGCGATGAGAACCTCGGGCCGATCGATAATGACCTTGTATCTCTGCCGAACCGCCTCGTGCAAGGCCAGTCGCCGATGGTCGTCTCGACGGTCGCCAAGGTCGGCAAAGTACCGGGCTCCCCTCGATCGATAGAAATCCAACAGCTCGATCGGACCCCGCACATTGGCTCTCAACCCGACCATGCCCCACTCGCCGGCGGCCCGACGAGCCGCGGGTTCCGTCCACTCCAATCGGCATCCACGTCGATCCGCAGCGAACAGTAAGGCCTCAGGCGCGACAACCCATGCCCCAGGCCCGGTCGTCGCCTCAACCGCCCTCCCTGCCTCCGCCAGCCCCGACCACTCCGGCGGCGTCCGCCAGGTCGCGCGCGACTGCCAGACAGCCATCGCCACCATCCCCACCACCGCCAGAGAGGCCAGCATTCGACCTCCAGGCAACCGAGCCATCCGGTCCAGCACCAAACCAATCCCCACCGCAACGGCCGGCGCAAGAATCAAAAAATAATATTCGTGATGAATTTTTGAAATCATCATGACGAGCAAAAAGGATCCGGCAAGCCCCCACGTTCGCCAGATCCGCGCCCTTCGACGCTGGACGATCAGCCCCACGGCCCCCAGCACCGTCCCGATCGGCGTGAACGAGCGGACCGCCGCGAATCGGACGGCCAGCCCCCACGAATCGGCCCGCAACCACGACTCGGGCGCAAGCAATCCAATCCAGATCGCTCGGTTATCGGCCGACGCCCGAGAGCCGGATCCGGTTGCCAGGAGGTACGTCGCCCAGGCGTACCACAGCATCGCTGGGAGGATCGCCGTCGCGGTCGCGACCATCAACGATCGCCGCCGACCTCGAGGCGCCGTCAAGGCTAGCATCAGCACGAGAGGCGCCATCAGAATCTTCATCGCAAGTCCGATCGCCAGCAAGAACCACCCTCCGGCATGCCGTCGATGCTCCCAGCATGCAAGACCCGCAACAACGGCGCCGAGCATTGCGGCGTCTGGCTGGAAGGCGCGTCCATATCGGATCGTGAGCGGGAACGTGGCAAATGCCCCGGCCGCCATCAGCCCAGCACGCCGGCCAGCGGTTCGGGCCGCCAGCACAAAAATCCCCCAGGCGGTGGCGACAGTCGCCAGCGCCGAGAGCAGCCTCCCCGAGGGCTCCAGTCCCAGGCCCGTCGCCCGCCGAATCGCGACCACGCCTAGCTGGTACAGCGGCGGCTCAACGAGGAAGTAATTCGGCCCAGGCGCGGTGTCGAGCACGGGATACAGTGGCCCCGAACCTCGGTCAAGGTTCCTCGCCACCATCGCTGTCGGCACTTGCCGCCCAACGTAGTTCTCGACGATCGGCTGCCCGAGCTCAATGACCCGCACCGCGAACGTGGCAACCAGCACGCCCACCAGCAGCACGTTCCTTTCAACCTTCCTCGATAAGCCCATCCCTGGAACCTCCGCCAGCCCCCTCCGTGCCCTCGGCTCGCCGTCCGACGTTTGCCGACGTCCGAGGACGAATCGCCAATGCGGCCTGATCGTGCCACGATCATCCGGAAATCCCAGGCACTCCCCTCGAAAGCGAGAAGTGTTGTCGTTTCAAACCGACGCCTCCCATGATCGAGGCGAGTCCTTCGCCAGGCACCCAACCCGCGAAGCCATGAGCCGAGATCCGATCTCCAGTAAACACATAGAATTAATGCAAAATAATTACGTGATTTAATTCGAAACCTGCTTCCGCGTGTCTCTGCTATCCGGCCGGAGGGCGTGGGCGTGGATCGCGGTCGGCGGGGATCGGTCCGTTCCACCGTCCGTAGAGCGCGGTCATCTTCGAGACCTGGTCCTCATGTCGAGGGTTGAGATCCTGGGCCCGGTAACGCCACGACCAGTTCCCGATGGCGCGGCCGGGGAAGTTCATCCGGGCCCGGCTGTCCAGGCCAAGGATATCCTGCATCGGCACGATCACCGTGTCGGCCACCGAGGCGAAGAGGATTCTGATCAAATCCCAGTGGATCTCGCTGCCATCGGAATTTGCGTACGCCCGAACGAACCTCCGCGCCGCCTGTACCTCCTCACGCGGTTGAGTCGTCGTCACCTCGTCCGAATGGAACCAGCCATGGGTCGTATCGTTGTCGTGGGTGCCTGTGTACGCGATGCAATTCCTGACATACTGGTGTGGCAGGTATTTTTCCATCGCCGGATCCGCGTCGAAGGCAAACTGCAAAATCCGCATCCCAGGCATGTCGTAGGCATCGCGCAAGGCTTCGACTTCCGGCGTGATGACACCAAGATCCTCTGCAATGAGTGGAACCGAGCCAAGTTCCTTGCGGACGGCCCGAAACAACTCATGCCCGGGCGCATGAATCCACTCGCCGATTGCGGCGGTTTTCGACCCGGCGGGAACCGCCCAGAAAGCCTCGAAGCCCCGGAAGTGGTCCATCCGGATCACATCGACGCGATCGAGCAGCGCTCGAATTCGGAACAACCACCAGCCGTATCCGTCCCTGGCGTGGGCATCCCACCGATAGAGGGGATTCCCCCAGAGCTGGCCGTCCTCGCTGAAGAAGTCGGGCGGAACGCCGGCCATAAACTCGGGCATTCCCTCGCCGTCAAGGAAATAGAGGTCGGGATGTGCCCAGACGTCGGCGCTGTCATGCGCGACGAAGATGGGGATATCACCGATCAGCCGGATGCCTCGTGCCTGGCAGGTCTCGCGTAACTCACGCCATTGGAGATCGAAAGCGTACTGGACGAATTCATGGAATCGGACGCCCTCGGCGACCCGGTCTCGCCACCGCTTGAGAGCGTCCGGCTGTCTGGATCGAATATCGGGTTCCCACTCGTACCAGGGACGTCCGTCATGAGCGTCGCGAAGGGCCTGGTACAGCGCATAATCGCCGAGCCAGTCATCATGGTTGCGGCGGAACACCTCGAAGTCGGGGCCTCCGCCGCTGGTCGCAAAGCTCCGGAAGGCGCGGCGGAGCCACTCCCACTTCAGTGTCGCGACCGCGTCGAAGTCGACGCGATTTGCCGGAAAGTTAGGCACGCGGGACAGTTCCCGGGCATCGAGCCAGCCGCGATCGGCCAGTCGATCAAGACTGATGAGCAGCGGATTGCCCGCGAATGACGAAGGCGACTGATACGGTGATCCGCCGTAGCCGACCGGCCCTAGTGGTAGCATTTGCCACCAGGTCTGACCCGTTCGGGCAAGAAAATCGACAAAGGCATGGGCCTCGTCGCCCAGATCGCCGATCCCGTGGCGACCCGGCAGCGAGGTTGGATGGAGCAATACTCCGCTGGCACGCGGCAAATCCATGTACGCGATCTCCTGCCCGGTCCTTCTTTCGGAGAAATCCGAGCCCCGAGAATCCTCTACTCTCCCGCACTATTGAGAAAGGTTTCCAGCTCTCGTCGGAAAGCGATTTGGTCCTCAACATGCGGAATATGACCCACGCCAGGCAGGATGACCAGTCTCGCTCGTGGGATCGCCTCTGCGAGCGCAGCGGCGACGATCGGGGGGTTGACCAGATCGCGTTCGCCGACCATCACCAGACAAGGAATTCGAAGGGCTCCAATCCGGCCACGGGCGTCGTGACTGCAGGCGGCCGCCCCCTGGCGAGCAAACGCCTCAGCGTCCTGCGGCCAGGGATTGCGTTCGGCGAACTGGATCATCCCCTCAACCTGCCCTGGATCCTGGTAGAAAGCGGGAGAGACGAGCCAGGGAAGAACCGCCCGTGTGAACGGCCCTGGCTTGAGCGTCCGGCGGAGGATGACCCACGAATCGAGAACGGCCCGCCGCCAATCATCACCGCCGAGGTGAGTCGAGACCAGGACAAGGCTTCGGACCATCCCAGGATGCCGGATCGCCAGTTCCTGGGCCACCAGGCCGCCGAGTGACTGCCCAACCACAATGGCCGGCGTCGCGGCGAGGGCATCGAGCCAGCCAGCGACATCGTCGGCCATATCAGCGGTCGAGTAGGGTGCATCGACCCGGTCGCTCCGTCCAGCGTCGCGCGAGTCGAAACCCAGCGTTCGGAAGTGAGAGGCGAAGTGCCGCTGTGTCCGGGTGAACGCCCGGTGATCGCCCCCCATCCCGCTGAGAAAGACCAGCGGCGGACCCTCGGTCCCAATCTCCTCGAAATAGAACGATCGACCTCCAACAATCACTCTGGACATGTCCGGAAGCATCGAGGAATTAAGAAGCGGCCGGCGACCGTTCACAACGCGTCCCCTTCCAGCCTGGCTCCAGCGTATGCGGAAACCGGGGCAAGGGAAGAGCAAAATACGCGCCGGCCGGCCGGCGGGTGCACGTCGGCTTCTGTCTCTTCTGCCGGACACCCAGAATCGTCAATAGAAGAACGTCAGATTCTTGTGGTAGAGTGCGGCCCCGGGGAGTTCTGGGGACT
>DAIDKV010000248.1 GCA_027449865.1 Planctomycetales bacterium | reverse complement strand
CGCCGGCTGGAGCCGGCTCCTACAGGGCTGGACCCGCGGGCGGACGTGATGGCCCCACCTCGGAAAACCGGCTAGCGCCGGCTCCCAGGGAAAAGTCCATCACGATCGCCCGCCGAAACACATCGAAGACAATGAAGACTTCGCGTTGTTTCTGGCTTTTACACACTTTCCGTCCATCATCCCAGGAGCAGGCGCCAGTCGCTCGGAAGATGGCCGCCCATGCGTGGGAAGGCGGGCCGCAATCGCCGAAGACGGGCCCAGCGCGCGCGGAGACGCCGGGCCTCGCCCCGGCTCGGATCGGGTCGGGGGCGGGCCGCGGCGGCTCAATTTGTCTGGATTCGCCGCCGGCCGGGGCCGGTCGACGGCGACAGGCGGGGGCCGGCGATCAGCCGAGGGTGAGATTGTACGTTCGGAAACGCGGGCGATCGGTGCCGACCTCTTCCCAGCTATAGCCATACGGGCCGTAGTGATACAGGCGGATCGATGTGTCGGCCATCGGGACGACCCCAATCTGGGCCAATCGGTGGCTAAACGACCAGTCCTCGCCGAGGTAGTGATACTGGCCGTCCGGGTGCTGCACGATCGTCGAGAGGAAGAACGGCCAGACCCCGGAGCCCCACTGGGTATTGCACTTCGGCAGCTTCAGCCGCTCGATCATCGTCCGGAGGACCTCCGCGCGAATCCGGAGAAAACCGGTCGCGGCGTATTTCAGCGGGTAGAGTCCGGGCGCCTCGGGGCCGAAGAGGATCGTCTTGATCCCGTCGTGAAACGTGCTGGCCACCTCGCGCGGGCCCTTCTTGGCGTAAACTCCGGAGATGATCGGCGGGTCCGGGCGGTCGAGCAGCCGGAGCGCATCCGCCGGGTCGAAACCAAGATCGGCGTCAATAAAGAGGATCGACTCGCAACCGTCGTGCAGCGCGGTGGAAACCATCTCGCTTCGGGCCAGGTCAATCTGTGAGCTCCCCTGACGGCGAATCACGCGGACACCGGCCAGCTCCAGCTCGCGCAGGCCCTCCTCGCAAGGAGTCTCGATTCCGCCCAGGTGCGGGACCAGAACGACCGATCTCGCCCTCGACCGCGAGGTTGTCCGGCGATCCCTGGAGGCCCTTCGGTCAATGAGCGACCACCCGCGCGCTCCGTGCCGATGGATTCCCAGGCCGTTACGTCGGGCAAATCCCTGCACGGCCTCGCGAACCCCGGTCCAGTCGTAGTCGTCGCCGACGAGTTGCGCCCGGGGAAACAGGTCGGCGGCCAGTTCCAGCTCGGCCGTGACTGCCCGGTAACTGTGTTCGGCGTCGACGAAGATGACGTCGGGCTCGATCCCGGCCCGGGCGATGGCACGGAGCCCGTCGAGCGTCGACATCCGGAGCGGGATCAGCCGGTCACGATCATCCCAGCAAAGGCCCAGGAAGGTCTCGTAGAGCGTCGGGAGCATCCCCCGGTAGTCGTCTCGCGCCTTGTGCTCGGGGCTCCCTTCCCAGTGGTCGACACTGATCAACGTGGCATTCGGGGCCCGGCCGAGGATGAACCGGCTCGACATCCCCAGCCACGCCCCTAGCTCGACGACCACCTGCGTCTGGTCGGTCAGAACGTCGGCCAGCGTCTCATCGGTCCCCTCGCCAAACCACCCGGGATTGGCGATCGAGTCGGGAATGGTCGGCCTCTCGTCCGGCCAGGAATGCTCCTCCCGGAGCCGTTCGATCGGGTCGGCCTCGCCGTCCATCCTGCTGCGGGTCCCGTCGATGGTGTTCGTCGCGATCACGATGCGCGCCTCCTCGTGGGTGTATCCGTCCCGACGACCGGCCGCCAACATCGATCCATCCACTTTTTTGCGATCATTGATCGATGGCCGGTCGCGAACGCCCCTGGCGTGCAATCCCCGTACCCCGATCCGGGCGCCTTGACTCGCGATGGGGGCGGGCCTGGGTTCGCCGCGTACTCCCACTCGCCGCCGAGGGAATCTGGGTCAAGTGCGGCGAGGAAAGCTCGGAAGGGAAAGAAGCGCCTGGCCTCGTCAGGAGACGACGCGATTGCGTCCCTCGCGCTTGGCCCGATAGAGGCACTCGTCGGCGCGGCGAATCAGCTCCTGGGGAATCACGATGGGCTCGCCGTGAACCGAGGCGACCCCCAAACTGATGGTCACCCGCTGGGGCCGCCCTTCGAACAGGAACGGCCGTTCTTCAATGGTCTTTCGGAGCTCCTCGGCGAGCTCGGCGGCGACGGCGCGGTCGGTCTCGGTGAGCACCACCGCGAATTCCTCGCCGCCGTATCGGGCGAGCATGTCGTCCTTGCAGACCCTGGGCCGAAGCCGCTCCGCCAGCTCGCGAAGGATGAAGTCACCAGCGAGGTGCCCGAGAGTGTCGTTGATCGCCTTGAAGTGGTCGATGTCGAAAAGGATCAGGGCGAGCGGCCTACCGTATCGCGTCGAGCGGTCGATCTCTCGCTGGAGATAGTCCATAAGCGATCGCTTATTAAATAATCCTGTCAGCGCGTCGTGGATCGCCAGGCGATAGAGTTCCTCATGATACTCAGCCTCGACGTTGCCACCTGCGAGAAAGCGATAGAGGATGTTGCCGACACGGAGGTAGTCGCCATCGGAGAGCGGTGTTTGTCTGGCTGGAGTATCGTTGACGAAGGTCCCGTTTGTACTCTCCAGATCGGTCACGACGTAGCCGTCGATATCGAGGTCAATTCGAGCGTGGCGGCGGGAGACCGAGCTGTCGGCAACGGTGATGTCACAGTCATCGCCACGGCCCAGAGTGATCATCTCTCGATCAAGCTGGTGCCGTGTCCCCATGGCGAGACCGGTTGGATAAATATGCACAAGACAGGCATTCCGGCATGTCCGCGAAAGGGGACGCTTTAATTCCACCTGCTGGGTGACGGGCTGGATGCGCACGGAACGAGCCTCCGGGAATCCGATCGGTCCAGCCGCACCCGACGGCCGTTCGACCGGGACAGTATTGTCCATCCAATCCTAGGTCATGGCGCCGCGGTCTGGCCGGTCCTCACGCGCAGTTCGGCCATCCGGCGTGCGAATCGAGGATCCGTGCGAAGGACGGCCAGATCGGGGTCACGGTCGGCCTGATGCCCCTCGCCGAGGTCCCAGGCTCGCCCAAGTAGTAGGAGGGCCTGGTCGATCGCCTGTGGCGTACGGTTGGCTGCGGCGGCCCGAGCCGCAACACAGGCCGCCGCGTAGAGGGTCGGCCCCGAGCCGGGTTCGCGCTCGAGGCAGGCGTTGATGTCGCGGGTCGACCGATCCCATTGTCCAAGGCGGGCCAGAACCACCGCGCGATAGCGACGGGCCTCGGCGAAGCCTGGACTCATTGCCAGCGCCTGGTCGAAGTAGCGGAGAGCCATTTGCAGATCATCCCCGCTCATTGCCAGCATGGCACGTCCGTAGAGAGCCTGGGGATGTCCCGGCTCGCGGCTCAGAATCTCATCGAATGCCGCCCTTGCTCGATCGGGACGCCGCGCCGCGACCGCAAAGCCGTAGGTCCAGGCGAGCCGATTCCGCGACGGGTCCGAAGAGGGCACCATATCCAGGGCAAGCGAAAAAACCTTGTCGGCCTCCTCGTGCCGGCCCAGTCCCTCCAGAGCCAGCCCCCGGCCCGCGACAATCGCCGCGTCGGGTCCGCTGGCGAGGGTCAGAGCGTGATCGAAATCCTCCAGCGCCTCGGTATATCGCCGCAGCTCAACCCGGGTGAGCCCGCGGTTCGCCATCGCCGCGGCGAAGTCTGGATCACGCGACAGAGCGGCGGTGTAATCGCGAATCGCCTCGTCCTTCAGCCCCATGCGATCGAGAACGCATCCGCGGTTAAAATAACCCCATGAATGTTCAGGCCATAGTCCAATACAGACACTGAAGTCGGCCACGGCCTGGGGCATCTCCCCCAGTTGCATCCGGCAAATTCCGCGCTGGAGTGCTGACCAGTAATGCCGGGGCTGGATCGCCAAAGCCTGGTCCAGTTCTGCCACTGAGCGCCGGTAGGCGTCAGAAGCGCCCTGCCTCGCGATCGAAATCGCCAGCAGATAATGATCTCGAGCGCCCGCCGCCGGGATCATCTCGGCCCGATGGAGCGCCTCCGCCGCGCCGGCATGGTCGCCCAAACGGCTGAGATAGTCGGCTCGATCGAGCCAGAGAGCGCGAGAGGGAGGCAGACCAGGGCTCGCCTCAGCCTCGTTGAGAAGCTCCAGGGCCGATTCGAGCGTCCGTCGGTCGCTGGGCGATTGGCGGACGCGTGCCCCGGCCAGAAGGAGCAACAATTCACGACGGTCCTCGGCAAGCTGCCGGCGATCGTCGGGCGAGAGTCGAGCCCAGTCCGGATGGGCGGCGAGCCCCCTGCCCTCAGGCATCCGGTAGAGGTCAAGTGTTCGCTCGCAGACGGCAATCCCCTGGCCCAGGTGATCCTGACGACCGAGCACGGTGTTCACCAGGCAGAGGGCCTCCACGGCGCCGGTGTCGTGGGCTCGCTTGCGCTCAAGGGCCTGGGCCGACGCCAGTCGATCGCCGGTCTCCGCCAGGTGCGTCCGGGTCGAAAGAAGGGCCGCAATCACCAGCAGCAGGGCTGCCGTCACGCCGGCGAAGACCGGCCCGGTGGTCAGGAGCCGCGGGTGCCTCCGGAAGAACTTCCTCGCTCGGTCGATCCGGCTCAGTTCGGGGGCATACTTCAGAGGGCGATCGTCGAGGAACCGGCGGAGATCCTCGGCCAGATGGTCTCCCTGCTGATATCGACGGGTGGGATCGGGATCGAGACATTTGCGCGCGATCGACTCCAGGCTCCAGGGAACGTCCCGTCGGATCCCGCGTAGCGAGGGGGCCTGCTTGCTCCGCTCGATCGCCATCGTTTCCAGTTGCGTGGCCTGGGCCGAATAACTCCCGCCCTGCTCGAAAAGTCGATCCCCAGTGGTCATCTCGGCCAGAACCAGCCCGAGCGAGTAAAGGTCGGAACGCCGATCGACGGCACGGATCGCGGCAGGTGTTCGGTGCAGTAGCGCGGCGAGATGCTCGGGCGCCGCATAAGCAACGGTTCCACCAAGGATCGCCGAGCCTTCCTCTCCGGCGGCCTCCTGGGCCACGTTAAAATCCAGCAACAGCGGCTGTCCTTCAGCACTGATGAGGATGTTCGAGGGCTTGATGTCGCGATGAAGAACGCCCCGCTGGTGCGCGTGGTGCAGACCGTCGGCAAGCTGGGCGATGATCCAGGCGACGGCCTTCTCGTAGGAGATCCCGCGCCAGAGGTCCAGCGGAGTGATCGTGGTACCCTCGGTCCGCTCGTTGATCGGGGCGCCGATGGCCGCGACAGCCTCTGCCACCGAAGCGCCGAGGACAGGTCGGGGCTTGTCCTCCCAGAGCCATTCCAGGAGACTGGCGAGTGTCACGCCGCCGAAATAGGGCATACAGACGGCGCGAAGGCCGGCGCCGGCATCCTCATGAACCGAGAAAATCGGGACGATGTTGGTGTGCTGAAGACGGGCGAGAGTCTGGGGCTCGGTCCCCTCGGCGGCGGAGATTTTCAGGACAACGGCGCGGCCGGCGAGGTCGCATTGCTCGGCCAGGAAGACGCAGGCGAATGCTCCGCGGCCGAGCGGGCGGCGGAGCCGGAAGCCGAACAACTCGTCCCCATCGGCGAACGAGGGGAGCAGGCGATCGCGGTCACGTCGCCGGACATTCATCGTCCGAGACGCGGGACGGTGCCGCAAGACCGTGCTCATCGCCTGAGCATCCTCGGGATCCTCGTCGATTTGGCCGGCGTCGACCCAGGCCGGTCCGAGCGGACGACCACGAACGACCGTGGCATCATCGGCAGGGGGAGCCGCAGCCTGGTCATCCCGATCGACCGCGGGTTCTTCACACCTGGATCCCGGCGGCGAAGCGGGCGTGGAGGGGCGGCACCTCACCGTCCGAAACGTACTGGATTCGCCGCTGCCAGTCTGGGTCATCCGTCGTCCCTCCTGGACGCGGGAGCCTGACGAGCTGGTCCGCGCATCGACCCGTGCCCGGTATCGCGGCGGACGATCCCTCGGCACCGGGCATACGCCCCCGCCGCGATCGCGGCGAAGGTCATCAGAGCGACCCGGACCCGATCGATTGACTTCGATCCCGGCTCCTTCTCGTCCAGCGCGGGCCCCGAAGCGAGTGCGACGGCCCCATCGACAGTCGATGCGACCGAGGCGGAGACCGGCGAGGCTGAGGTCATGCCGACCCGGAGCGGCGGCATCGGCGCGGGCATGTCGGGGATAATTGCCTCGGCGAAGGGCGGCGTCGAGATCCAGGGATGGTCGTCGCTGGTCGTCGCGATCAGAGTGCTCCATTCGGCGACCACGGCGGGTGCGTCGGCCGGCAGGCCCGTCGACGCAGCCTCGATGTCCCCTCCGGGCGGAGGCGGGTCGTCGCCCGTCGCGATCACCTGGAGCGAGGTACCCAGCACGATCATACTCGTCGCCATCGCGGGCGAACCACCCAACGTACCGAACTGGGCGAGCATTGTTGCCGATGGACCTGCTCCCTCGGGGGCCGTCGCTCCCCCAACCGGGCTGGCCCCCAGCGCCGAGACCGATGTGGAAACCGGCCCGTAGTATCCCGAGAGCCCCGACGTAGCCGAGGGAATCGCCAGCGATAGTCCCGCCGAGGTCGCTTCCGACGAGCTTGTCACGCTCTCGGACATCGATCCGGACGGCGAAGGCCCCGCGACCAGGAGCCCGCTCGGTTCGGTCGTCGCTGTAGGCTCAGGCCCATAGGGCGGTTCCACCGTCGGGGGAGGCGGAACGATCGGAGGCGGGGTCGGCGTGGGTGACGTTGGAGTCGACGTCGGTGTCGGCGACGTCGGCGATGGAGAGACCGCCAGCTCGATCGCCATCGCCGGCGCCGGGCCCGCAACCAGCGGCGGCGCGTTGTCGTTCTGCGTCGCCATGGAAATCGCGACCTGATACGAGATCCCTGGCGCCTGGGCCGCGGTCCATCCCCCAACCACCAGAAAATAAGTGCCCGGAGCCAGCTCAGAAGCGAGCACGCCACCCGTGCTCTGGGAGAGGACAGTTTTGCCGGAGGCGTCCTCGAGCGAGAGGGTGAAACCGCCGGACGAGCCTGAACCTACGATCGTGAAGTTATACGTCCGATCGAGGAGAATCTGGAATGCGTAGACATCGGCCGTGTCGTGCGGGGCCGAGGCGGGCGACTGACTGAAGTTGCGGGTGAGGGTCACACCGGAGACCAGTTCGTCTGGAAAAAGTGGTCCGAGGTTCTGTGCCTGGGAGATGGTGTCGTTTGGCTCCAGGTCGTTGTAGAGGAGCGGATTCCCGCCGACACCGCGAGGGGGAGCATTGACGGTGAACGGAACGACGTAGTCGCCGCTTGGGTCGTTGGCAACGAGAGGGTTGCCGCCGAGATCGGTCAGCCCACTCGGGCCCGAGAGATGGAGCTGGAACGAGCCGTCCGGCAGGGCGTTGAGCATCTGGAACGTCGCCTCGTTTGTCGCGGCATCGTACGAGACGAAGCGGGGGACATAATCGATCCCTCCCGACCCGGCGATGTAGACAGCCGGAACCGTGGCGTAGGCGGTCAGCGTGCTGTTCAACGTCGTGGCCTGGAACGACTGGAAGGCGATCTGTGCCAGATTCATCGGCTGGTCGAAACGGACCGTAAACTGCTCAGGTGGGGCGCTGAGGGTCGATCCTGGGGAGATGCTGGTCGAGACGACGTGCGGTGGCGAAGGAGCCGGCTGGACGAGCAGGTTCAGCACATAAGCTCCCGTGTTGGTGACGCCCGGGTATCCGTTCTGTGCGCTGCCGGGAATATTGGGATCGTAGAGTCCGTAGGTGGGATAGGGGACCGAGGGAGGATTCGCGGGGATTACCGACGGATCCTGGGTCGGGTCGTAGAACTGTCCTTCGAGCGGGGAAGGCGTGTTGGCAGCATCGGCGACGGCGATGTAATAGTCGCCGGCCGTCAGGCCGACCTCGAGGAGCGGGTCGCTGTAGAGTGGCCTGGAGAAGCCGTCGGTCGTCGTGGCCGGATCGTAACTGTTCAGGTCGCCCGCGACAAAAACCAGGGCGCCCGTGCTGGGGTCGAGCTTGAAGAGGCTCAGCCCGGCCTGGAGCGGCGAGCCGATCCGTCCGGCGAAGATCTGAGCGATGAACGAACTCTGGCCGGGCCCGACCACCGTGAAATGGTAGAGATTGACCTGGTTGGCTGGGTTGCCAGCAGTGTCAGGCCCCGGATCGTTGCCAATGGCGCCGGTGACCTGGACAAGGCCGGCGGTGCTCAGGTTTCCGAGCGGGAGGGCCGTCTGCGCGGTATCGGCCTCGGTCGTGACGCCTGACGCCTGGCCCTCGATCCCGGTGACCGTGAACGGGATCTGCACGATCTGACCCCCGGGATTCGCGGCGTTCGCGCCCAGGGGATTTCCTTGATAATCGGCAAGGGCGGAGGCGGAGGCGCCCCCCTGACCGTCGAGAATGACTTCGTAGGAGCCGGGGAGGAGCGGCGAGGAAGGGAAGAGTTGCAACTGATCGAGGCCACGATAGGTCGGCCCGTCGCCGCCGGGAGGCGTCGGTGCCATCACGACGGGCGAGAAGTTGACGGAGGCCAGCGAGATCATTCCGTAATCGGCCGAATACAGGACCACATCGTTGGCGTTGATCGTGGAAGCGTTGATCGCCCCGCTCAGATTGATGCGAATGGCCAGCGGCGAGGCGGCGATCGAGGCGCCAGATGCCGGGTCGCTGGTGAGCACCTGCGGGCCGGTCGCCGTGGCGAGCGCGGGATCGAAGGCGATGCTCATCTGAAGGTCATAGGCGCCCGTCGATCCCGGAAGACCGCTACCAGCGAGTAGCGGGTGGAAGTACAGGTTGCCGTCGCCGCTGACGGCCAGGTAGTACGTCCCCTGCCCCAGCGTCTCGTTGAACGAGGCGACCCCGCCGCTGGACTTCGCGTCGATCTGATCGATCAGATGGTAGCCGTCGACATTGTAGGGATCGAAATAATCGAAGGTGTCGTTATTAAAGAGGCTGAGAACGCCGTTGAAGGATGAATTGGGATCCTGTCGCGAGATCGCGAAGTGGACGATGCCCGCCGACTGGAGAGTAAATCGATACCAGACGACATCGGCGGCGCCCTGAGGACCGCCGCCGATGGAGCCGGCTTCCTGAAGACTCGATCCTGGGGCGAGCTGGCCGAGCTCAGCGGCCTGGTCGAGGGTCTCGTGCGGGATCGCGGCGGGCCATATCGAGGCGGACGGAGACGAGGTCATCAGCCCCCGCCACTCGAGCCACTCGAGCCCGGGACGGACGGCGTCGCGACCAGCGGCACGCCGCCTGAGCATCCGCCGCGACCGGCGCGGGCCGCCCGCCTTTCGATCGCTGGCAATCACGGTGGAAAGTCCCATCTTCGGTGGACTGAGAAGGGTTCTCGCCGCTCATCGGGGCTGGGTCAGTCTCCGTTATCCGCCTGGCTTCCGACCACGAGGTTCAGTGTCCCAACCGTGGCGCCAAGCTGCCCGAGTGAGCCGACGGCGGCGATGGTCAGAAGATGTCGCCCCTGGGTCAGCGACGGAGTATTGAAGGACCACTGTCCGGCCCAGTTCGCCGCCGCCACACCGATCACGACGCCATCCTCAAGGATCGCGACCTCCGAAAACGCTGTCGTGGTTCCACGAAACTTGGCCGTGGGTGTGACCATAATCGAGCCGTCGGCGTTCGTCCCGAGCACGCTGTCGTCCAGGAGATGCAAGTTGCCGATTGTCTGGCTCGCATTCCCCCCGAACCCAGGCAGGTACTGGACCTCCAGCGGCGACGAGGCCCCGCTCGTGTTGCCGGCCGCGTCGGTAGCGGTCGCGGTGAAGTCGGTAATGAAGTAAGTCGGAAGGACTCCGGCGGGCAGGGTAAAGTTCCAGTGGCCGCTCGGATCGGCGGTCGCGGTGCCCAGCGTCATCCAGCCCTGATCAATCGTCACCTGGCTGAAGGGAGTCGCGTTTCCATAGAGGATTGGGGTGCTGGTCCCGACCAGGTTCGGTCCCCAGCCGGTGGAACCATCCAGGCCGTTCTGGCCTTCGCCGACAACCCCGTTGATCGCTGGCGTGGACATCGCCCTTGTGTCGATCGTCACGCCGAACGGCAGCGAGAACGCGCTGATGTTGCCGGCCGAATCGGTCGCGGTCGCGGTGATATTATAGGTTTCATCGGGCAGGGCCACCCCCGTGTTGTCAAAAGTCCAGTTGCCGTTGGCGTCAGCCGTCGTGGTTCCAAACTCCGTATTATTACCATAGATCGCAATCGTCTCACCTGCCGGAGCGAGGCCCGAGATCTTGATTCGATTGACGTTGGTGATGCCGTCGGTCGAGCTAAAGCCAGTATCAGGGCTGATGCCCAGGATGTTCGGCGGGGCGCCGACCTGGCCGCTGAAGGCATTCCCCTGCTGAGCCGAACCACCGCCCGAGTGGAGCGTTGTTCCGTTCGGATAGGTGATGATCGGGGAAGCCTCGACCGGAGGGGCCACCGAAGGGTTGAACGAAACACCCAGGGCATAGTTGCCGGTCCCGATCGCCGTGGTGTTCACGCCCTGAACCTGAATGTAGTAGGTCTGCCCAGCGACAGCATTCGGGATGGTCACGTCAAGGGTGGTCCCATCCTGAGTAGGATTACTGGCGGTGGCCAGGGACAGGGGAAGTCCGAGGGCGGAGAGCAAGCCGGCCTGATAGACCGAGACTTTCGGCGAGAGGAGGCTGAGGCCCTGGCTCTGAACCTGGACCGCCATCGGACCGCTCACACCGGCCGGGACGTCGACCGCGAAGTACTCGGACTGCCCAGGTTTGGCGATGTCGAGATTGTTTGCCAGGCCAGTGAGCGAGGTCGGGTTGATCAGGCTATCGATGTTCGCGGCGGTAGACATCGAATTGTTGGTTCCACCGTAGACGTCATAGGCCCTGGGACCGCCGTAGATGCTCTGAATGCCGGCGATGTCGTCGGGCGAGAGCCGGTACTTCGTGCCGGTGTAGACCGGGTACATGATCGAGGAGCTGGGCCCGCTGCTCTCGCCCAGGCCGAGGGCGTGACCAATCTCGTGGGCGGCGACGGTGAACATGTCGTAGGTCGAGCCGATATTGAACGGCACGCCGGTATTGATTTCGATATCTCCGGCGAGAGAGTAGTTGTTGACCGGCGGGGGCTGATAGCTCCAGGCGATGGTCGAGGTGCCGAAGTTGTAACCGCCGATCCGGATGTCGCCGAAGCCGGGATCGCCCTCCTGGTTGTTGCCGCCTCCCATCGGCGTCCCGTTGTCGGAGACGACGACGAAGTTGATGTTGGTCTGCTCGGCCCAGGTTTGCGCGGCCTGAAGGATCGCCTGTTCCCAGCGCCCGGCGAGGTACGGGTCGTTATTGAACGTGGAGATCAGGTTGCTCGAATGGCCCGCCATGCTGGTACCGTCGGGCATGAAGCTCAGCGTGATGGCCTGGGGATTCATCCAGGCGTTGCCGGTCGCTGAATAGAGGACCACGCGCGACTCCAGGCTCTCGAGGCCGGGCCGATGCCTCCGTGAACCGGGGCGCCGTGACGATCGGGCCTCACTCCGTCCGCTGAACCATCGTCGAAGAGATTTCACGGCATGCTCCCGATGTGATGAGGTTGGGTGCCGAGGGCCGTGATGTTCGCGACGGCAGACCGCTGAGGCTTGCCGGCGAATTCTGCCCCCACCTGGCCGCGGAAAGGCCCTGGAACGAACGCCTCGCGTCGCCTGGAGAGGCCGCGACCGACGTGGGAATCTCGGGCGTGGATGCCCTGATCCCTCGACGAACGATCGATCTGGGGTCGGCCGGATACGGGCGCCATGAGCAAAGCCTTCGATCCAGGGTCAACCGAACTGGGGCGGCCGGCGCGCCTCACGATCGAGGCCGTCTCGGACGTCCCTCGCCCTGCCCTGCTTTTCGGCAACCTGGCAAGCCGGTTTGGCCTCGAATGGCCGCCGGCCCCATGGCTTTGCGTCCCCGCCTTACGACGGGTTTGCCCGTTCGATCGCTGAGAAAGGTGAAGGTGACGGCGGCTTCCGCTCGTCGCCCTCAATCGAACCCTAGGCCGTCGGATCGGGGACTTCGGAGGATGTCGCCGCAACGCAACAGCGCGTTATCGGCTCGCAACGAGGAGACCGGGAGTGATCACGGATCAGGGCCGAGGCCGTGCACCGATCCGACGAACCCCGAGGCCCGGCAGTCCCAGTTCCTCGGGCGGCCTTCCGGCGGCGATCTCCTCGCCGGCTTTCTGGAAGCGATCCGCCTTCGCAAGCCGATCGCTCGGGTCGAAACGAACGTCGGCGGTGTGCCGGTAGAACCAGGCACCATACGCGCAGACAGACTGCCATCGCGCGGCATCCATCCCGAAATGACGCCCGAGTTCCTCGGAGCTCAGGCTCGGAGTGGGCGACGAGGAACCCCAGCCGAGGGCACCTCGCGTGTGCATCGCTCGAAGGATCGCCTCGCCGATCGCCGCGTATCCGATGAGCGAGGGATGAAAGCCATCGGTGAACGACTCATCGCCTGATCGCCGACTCGGGCTGGCAGCACGGAGGATGGCCGGACCATCGACCAGGATAGCGCGCGGGTGACGTTCGGCGACCTCGCGATAGACCTCCTGGAAGTCAGAAAGACATCGCATCGGTAGGCCATCGCAATCGCGTGCCGCGATATAGTGGCGGTCGGCCTCATCCGAATGGCCCGCGCGTTCCTCCAGCCGGCCGAGCCGGTAATGCACCTCGGCGAATCCGGGCTGTCGATGGAGCAGCACCCGGTAATTCGCGGCGGCGGATTCCGGATCCGCCTCCTCGAGCCGCCGCACCGCCTCGAACTCCCTGGCGAACGCCTCACGTTCCGATCGCGGCGTCGAGGCGGGAAGCACCGACCGGTTCGGCTCGAAATCGGCATCATTCCCCGGCGGGATCACCAGAACGACGGTCGCGCCAACACCCTCGCAATACGCTGTGATCGCCTCGACACGAAGGCGGAAGTCGCGGAGGCGCTCGACATACTCTTCCGGTGTGTAGACCGGGACGTCCACCAATCGACGGGCGACGGTTCGCGTCGGCGGCGCGGCTTGCCGGATCAGGTCAACGGTCTCGTCGATGACACCACAGACCCACGAGTGAGCGCGGATCCATCCCTCGGGCGTGACCCGGGTCGGTGGAATCTCGTCAAGGTAGTGGGGCACGCCATGGGCCCAGTCGTGGCGCATCGAGAATTCGTTGTGCCCCGAGTAGAGGATCACCAGGTCGGGCCGTCGCTCGAGGCTTCCAAGAAGAATGTGGAGCTGGTCGAGCTTCTGGCCGGGGCGAGAGAGGTCCGTCACGATGACGGGCCGATCCGGCAAGGCCTCGCGAAGCCGCCAGGCGACCATCTCACCAACGGAAAACCAGTCGTTGTAGGGTACTCCTCGGGCGCTCGAGGCGCCGAGGATGAGCAGGTCGATCGTCCGATCGCCAGGCGGATCGGGGAACCGAGCCGCGAGCCGAGGGAACGGAACACGCATCGCGGCGAGTCGAGCGGCCGAGACCCCCTCGGCACCGGCGAACCCGAGCATCAGGGCGAAGGTCGCGGCCATCGCTCCCAGGAGCCATCGGGGCCGGGGCCGACGCCGTCGTCTCGCGATTGCCGCGACCATCAGGGCCAGGCTCACGACCGGCACCACCATCGCGAGAATGATATAGGTCCGACGCGCTCCTCGCAGGGTCACGACCATCGCATTCTGGCGAGCGATTGGCGGGAACCAGACCTCCAGCCAGGGCGGGACGACGACGGCCGCCATCGCAAGAGCGGCCACGATCAGAACGAGGATGACCGACCAGCCGAATCGAGGTCGGGTGGTCAAGAAGAACGATGGACGCACGGATCGAATCTCGCGGATGGACACACGGCCGCCGGACGGGGACGAGCCTGTGTGTCCAATCACTTTATCGTATGGAATGACCCGCGGCCAAGGGTTGATCGCCCCGCGCGCGATCGGTCAGAATGGCTCAGATGACGACCGAATAGCGGGCGAGCCGACGATCTGTTGTCGAACCTGCCCGCGTCTCCGCCCTGCCAGAGGGAACCATCATGCTCTCCGGTCCGCTGATCGTCTCGATTTTGCTCACCCTCCAGAGCCCCGCAAGCGACGAGGCGAAGGTCCAGGTCCAGGCACCGTCGGCAAAGCCAGAGGCGTCAAAGAAGGCCAAGGCCGACCGGCCAAATCGGCCGAGGAGGTCCGGGCCACCCAGGGTCGAACCGCCGAAGACGCCGGTCGTCCCCGCCGCCCGCATCCGCGCCCCTCGCGGATTTCGAGTCGAGATGATCTACAAGGTTCCGCGCGAGACTCAGGGCTCGTGGGTCAACATGACCTTCGACCCGAAGGGACGCCTGATCGTCTCCGACCAGTACGGCAAGCTGTACCGCGTCGCCCTGCCGGCGACGTCGAAGGTCGAGGAGCCGAAAATCGAGCCCATCGACGCACCGATCGGCGAGGCTCAGGGCCTGCTCTGGGCCTTTGACAGCCTCTATGTGGTCGTCAACCGCGGGCACAAGTATGAGAGCGGCCTCTACCGCGTCCGCGACACCGACGGCGACGATCGGCTCGACAAGGTCGAGCTGCTCCGCAAGCTCAACGGCGGCGGCGAGCACGGCCCGCACGGCGTGGTTCTCGCGCCGGACGGCCGGTCGCTCTACATCGTCGCCGGCAACGCCACTGCGCTGACCGAGCTCTCCGGCTCGCTCGTCCCCAGAATCTGGGGCGAGGACAACCTGCTCCCTCGAATGGTCGACGGCAGCGGCTTCATGGCCAACGAAAAGGCCCCCGGCGGCTACATCGCCCGTGTCACCCCCGACGGCCAGACCTGGGACCTCGTCTCGATGGGTTATCGCAACCCGTTCGACATCGCCTTCAACCGAGACGGCGAACTCTTCACCTATGACTCCGACATGGAGTGGGACGTCAAGACCCCCTGGTATCGCCCCACCCGCGTCCTGCACGCCACCAGCGGATCGGAATTCGGCTATCGCAACGGCGCCGGCAAGTGGCCCCCCCACACGATCGACAGCCTGCCGCCAGCCGTCGAGGTCGGGCCCGGCTCGCCCACCGGCATCGTCTTCGGATATGACGCCAGGTTCCCGCAGAAATACCGAGAGGCCCTCTACATTTGCGACTGGAGCTACGGCAAGCTCTACGCCGTCCACCTCACTCCCACCGGCTCAACCTACAAGGGCGAGCTCGAGGAGTTCATCGCCGGAACCCCGTTGGCACTGACCGACGTCGTCGTCAGTCCAATTGACGGCGCGATGTATTTCGCGGTCGGCGGGCGCAACACGCAGTCGGGCCTCTATCGCGTCGTCTACGAGGGCCGCGAGTCAACCGCCCCGGCCATCCCGGTCGAGAAGCGCGAGACCTTCCAGGCTCGTGCCATCCGAAATGAGCTGGAGCGGTTCCACGGTCGTCGAGAGCCGAAGGCCGTCGCCGCCGCCTGGCCCTACCTCGGCCATCCCGACCGCTTCATCCGGTTCGCGGCCCGAGCGGCGATCGAGCAGCAGGACGCAACCGCCTGGCGCGATCGGGCGCTGGCCGAGTCGTCAAGCCCGCTGGCGACCCTCAACGCCCTGCTCGCCCTGACGCACGCCTCGGCCGCCGACCCGGCGCATCGGAAGCCTGGCGAGCCCGCCCCCGACGCGAAGCTCCGCGACCGCATCCTCGCCGCTCTCGAACGGATCGAATGGGACCGGCTCGACCACGCCCTTCGGCTCGATCTGCTCCGCGTCTATCAGGTCGTC
The DNA here is from genome assembly GCA_027449865.1 of Planctomycetales bacterium. GTDB lineage: Bacteria > Planctomycetota > Planctomycetia > Isosphaerales > Isosphaeraceae > JAKAUH01. Next base: position 3,395 of record DAIDKV010000248.1, on the reverse strand, counting down.
CTGAACCGGTTCGGCCGGCCCGACGACGCCACCGCCGCCCGGATCGTCGCGAAGCTCGACCCCCATTACCCGGCCCGAAGCACCGCGCTGAATACCGAGCTGATCCAGGTACTCGCCTATTTGCAGGCCCCCTCTGCAGCCTCGAAGACCGTCGCCCTGCTCGATCGCGCTCCGACCCAGGAAGAGCAGATCGAGCTGGCGCGCGCCCTCCGGGTCATCAAGTCGGGATGGACGAGCGAGCTTCAGGAGAGGTATTTCTCGTGGTTCCTCAAGGCCGAGGGTTATCACGGCGGCAACAGCTTCCCTGGCTTCATAAAGACCATCCGCCGCGACTCCGAGGCCAACCTCAGCCAGGCCGACCGCGAGCGCCTCACGAAAATGCTCGACGCCCACCGCGCCTCGCCGAAGACCGTCGCGGCCGTTCCCGAGCGGAAGTTCGTCAAGAAGTGGACGCTCGATGAGCTGGTTCCGATCGTCGAATCCGGCCTCAAGGGCCGCGACTACGATCGAGGTCGCGACCTCTTCGCCGCCGCCAAGTGCTTCGCCTGCCATCGCTTCAACAACGAGGGCGGCGGCTCCGGACCCGAGCTGACCGGCGTCAGCGGACGGTTCAGCGTCCGCGACCTGATCGAGTCGATCGTCCTGCCCAGCAAGACGATCAGCGACCAGTATCAGGCCGTCGTCATCGCGACGAACGACGGCCGAATCGTCACCGGACGAATCGTCAACCTCCACGGCAATGTCCTCTCGATCTGCCCCGACATGCTCGATCCAGGCCGAATGGTCAACGTCGGTCGCGATCAGATCGATGAGATGAAACCCTCGACCGTCTCTCAAATGCCCGAGGGACTGCTCGATACCCTCAAGCCCAACGAGGTCCTCGATCTCGTCGCCTACCTCCTCTCACGCGGCGACCGCAACGACCCCATGTTTGGACCCAGCGAGACCCCACGAGACTCTCGCTGACATCGTCAAGGGCCACGGATGCAAGGATCTATCCTCCTCCATCAATGCCCGCAGGGCATTCCGTGGCCCTTTTCCCCCGGGAATTCCGCGGTCCACCCCGCTGACCCGCACCTCCTCCCGCCATCCCCCAACCCCACTCCACAGGCGAAACCTCTCGTACTATCGTCCGAACATTACACGTAAATCATCGCATCTTTTTTGATAAAATGTCCTGTCACGGCGGGAAGTTCCTCCTGTTGCTGGCCATTCGGCTCGGCTAAAATCGCCCGGGACGGGTTTGATGGACCCTCCCCGACGAATCGCCAGGACCCCGCCATGCCGACCGTTCGACTCCGAGTTTTCCTCCTCATCCCGGCGCTGATGGCCGGGAGTGCCCAGGCCGACGACGACGCGAAACCGCCGAAGGGCGAGGTGTCGAAATACACCTTCGACCACAGCAAAATCTTCCCAGGGACGACCCGCGACTACTGGGTCTATGTCCCCAGGCAGTACGACCCCGCGAAGCCGGCTTGCCTCTACGTCGGCCAGGACGGCCGGCAGTACAACGCGCCGGCGGTGTTCGACGAATTGATCCACAAGAAGGAGATGCCCGTCACGATCGGCGTCTTCATCACACCGGGCCAGGTCAGGGCGTCAGGACCCGGTGCGATGAATCGCTTTAATCGCAGCTATGAATATGATGGCCTCGGCGACAACTACGTTCGGTTCCTGCTCGAGGAACTGCTGCCCGAGGTCGAGACCCGGAAAACGACCGACGGACGGCCGATCCGACTCTCTCGCGACGGAAACGACCGATGCATCGCCGGCGCCAGCAGCGGAGCGATCTGCGCGTTCACGGCGGCCTGGGAGCGGCCCGACTCGTTTCGCCGGGTCTTCAGCGCCATCGGCACGTACGTCGGACTGCGGGGCGGGAACGTCTATCCGACGCTGATCCGCAAATTCGAGCCGAAGCCGATTCGCGTCTTTCTTCAGGACGGAAGTTCCGACCTGAACATTTATGGTGGCGACTGGTGGATGGCGAACCAGGAGATGGAGCGGGCGCTTGTCTTCGCCGGTTACGAGGTCAACCACAGGTGGGGGACCGGCGGGCACAACGGCCGGGATGCCACGCAGGTCTTCCCCGACGCCATGCGGTGGCTCTGGAAGGGCTGGCCCGAGCCGGTGAAGTCGGGCGAGGGTTCGGAGCCGCTCCGGCAGATTCTGATTCCGGGCGAGGGGTGGAAGCTCGTCGGGCAGGGATACCGGTTCACCGAGGGGCCGGCCGCCAACGCGAAGGGTGAAGTTTTCTTCAACGATATCCCCAATAACCGCGCCTACAGGATCGGCCTCGACGGTCAGGTTTCGCCCTGGGCCGAGAAGACCGACCAGGCGAACGGCCAGGCGTTCGGGCCCGACGGCCGGCTCTACGCCGCCGCCGCCAACTCGGTTGTCGCCTACGACGAATCCGGCAAGAAAACGACCATCGCCGAGGGCTTCCACGGGAACGATCTGATCGTCCGCCACGACGGCGGGATCTACGTGACCAACCCGGTCCGCAACCGGCCCGAGCCGAGCAAGGTCTGGTACATCAGCCCGAAGGGGGAAAAGACCGTCGTCGACACCCAGGTGAAGTTTCCGAACGGGATCGCGCTCTCGCCGGATCAGACTCAGCTCTACGTCGCCGATTTCGCCAGCCACTGGGTTTATGCCTACCAGGTCCAGCCCGACGGCTCGCTGAAGTACCGGCAGAAGTTCTTCCACCTCCACGTCCCCGACAACGCCGACGACGCCGGAGCCGATGGGATGAAGGTCGACCGACAGGGTCGTCTCTATGTGGCGACACGAATGGGTATTCAGGTTTGCGACCAGCCGGGGCGGGTCAACGCGATCATCCCGACCCCGAACGGACGCGTGGCGAACCTCGGCTTCGGCGGCCCGAATTTCGACATCCTGTATGCGACCTGCGGCGACCGCGTCTATCGCCGGAAGGTCAAGGTGAAGGGCGCCAACGCCTACGAGGCACCCATCCAGCCTCCAACCCCCCGCCTCTGATTCACGAGCCCGATGATCCCGTCCGGTTTGTAATGGCTGAGGTAGCCGATCTTTTGTCGGAGGGAGCACCGGGTCGTGACCTGGTCGCCAGCCGGAGCCAGCTCGAACGATCGGCCGATCACGAAGGACCGGGCCAATCGCCCATGGAGGAGCCAGCTCCAGCTGGCGACCCGGACGTAGCCAAAGATCTCGCGAAAATCGCCGGCGAAAGCCCTCGGAAGTCAAACGATCGTCCAATGGCGAGGGACCGGGCCAAACGCCCATGTAGTTGGCTATAGAAGAAGTGGTGGGGATGCCTCGACAGGCGGTACAAGCGAAAGTGTGGAACCTTCGCAGCCGCTCGTTTTTGGAGGTCATCCCCATGGTCAGCAGAGCATACCGGGCGACGCGCGTCAACG
>DAIDKV010000247.1 GCA_027449865.1 Planctomycetales bacterium | reverse complement strand
CTTGGCGAGGCCATTCCGGAGCTCTTGGGGCGGATTTCATCGCGGGACAGCCTCATTCGCCGCTTGAGCCAAAAACCGAGTCCCCTCACACGCGGATTTCTGTCGGTGACGTCAAAACTGAAAACTGAAAACTGAAAACTGAAGACAAAATGAGACTCTTTGGATGCCTGATCCGATTGTGAGTGTGGAGGCGATCGTCCTGGCGCTGCTGGTCTCGGGGGTGCTTGCGGGGATCGCTCGACGAGTGGGGACTCTAGCGGCAGATCTCGGGCGGGTCGTCGCGATCGGTGCGGGATTCTACCTCGGTTGTGGCTGGCTTGGGATTGTCCCGCGATGGTCGATCCGTGAGGACAGGGATCGGCTCCTCATCCTGGTGATACCGGCCGTTTGGATGGTCGAGATCGTGGGGACGCTGCCGAGGGCGCCTCTATGGCTCGTCTGGACGGGCCGACTGGTCGTCGCTGGACTCGGGACGCCCGTCCTTTTGTGGGGCTCCGTCTATCTGTCCACGTTGTGGACTCCAATGGTTGCTGTTCGGGTTTCCGTTGGGATCGCGGCCGTTGAGGCCATGGAGTGGGGCCTGCTGGCGAAGCTCGCGCATCGGGGGACGGACCTTTCGCTTTCGATCGCGATGGCGGCGACCCTGGTCGCGGCTTCGGTCGCCAACGCCTTGTCCGGCTACCTCGGCGCCGGTGAGGTGGGTATGGTGCTTTCGGCCTCGGTGCTGGGCGGGGCGGTCGCGCGGTCACGATCGGTCGGCATCGCGGTTGTCGGACTGGCCTCGTTGCTGACGACCGGCCACTTCTTCGGCGAGCTCCGCGCCGATCACGCGGCGATCCTCGCCGCCGCCCCCATGCTCGCCTGGGTGCCCGAGGCGCCTGGTTTGCGAGCGATTTCCGCGAAGCCCCGCGCGATCCTTCGGGTCGCACTGGTCGCCGTGCTGGTCGGGGGAGTCGTTGCCGACGCCGGACGTCGCTTCGTCGAGGCGGGCGGCTTCGCGGTCGCCGCGGGCACGAGCGCCGAAGGCCCTTGACATCGACGCCGTTATGGCCGATGTTCAATATCGATCAAACTTCTCGGCGGAGGGCGGCGGCATGGGCATCCGTTTGCGATCGATCTCCGGGCGACCGGTGATCTTCGGTCTCTGGCTGGCGACCCTGGTGATGGGCCCGACGGCGCGGGCCGCGGATGCCGGCCGTTCCGAGGAGGAATTCTTCGAGGCGAAGGTCCGGCCGGTGCTGGTCGAGCATTGCCTGGAATGCCACGGCGCTGAGAAGTCGAAGGCTGGTCTGCGGCTCGACGCGCGCGAGGCGATGCTCCGCGGTGGTGATGGCGGACCGGCGGTTGTCCCGGGAAAGCCGGAGGAAAGCTCGCTGGTCTCCGCGATCCGGTACGACGGCGACGTACAGATGCCACCCAGCGGCAAGTTGAAGGAAACAGAGATTGCCGCGCTGAGTGAGTGGGTTCGCCGGGGTGCGCGGTGGCCCGCGTCCCGGCCGGGCGCCGTTCCGGTATCGACCGCGGCGCCCGTCTCGGTGTCTGTCGATGTCGAGGCGAGGGCGCGGTCGTTCTGGGCGTTCCGGCCGATCGAGGATCCCGCGCCGCCGGATGTCCGCGGTCGAGACTGGCCGAGGTCGCCGATCGACCGGTTCATCCTGGCCCGGCTCGAAGGCGAGGGGCTCTCGCCATCGTCCGAAGCGGATCGCGCCACGCTGATCCGCCGGCTCTCGTACGACCTGGTCGGCCTGCCGCCCTCGCCCGAAGAGGTTGAGGCGTTCGCGAAGGATTCCGCTCCCGACGCCTACGAACGCCTCGTCGAGCGCCTGCTGGCCTCGCCCCATTACGGCGAGCGCTGGGGCCGGATCTGGCTCGATATCGCCCGGTACGGCGAGGACCAGGCGCACTCGTTCCAGCCGAGGCTCTATCCCTTCGGCTACCGATATCGCGACTGGGTCTTCCGGGCGATCAATCGGGATCTGCCGTACGATCGGTTCCTCGTCGAGCAGATCGCTGGCGACCTGCTCGACGGACCCGAGTCCTCGCGGATCGAGCGGCTGGAGGCCCTGGGGTTCTTCGCCTGCGGGCCGGTCTACTACGGCGACGCGAAGAAGCTCGACCAGTACGACGACCGGATCGACACGATGTGCCGTGGCTTCCTCGGGCTGACCGTCGCCTGCGCCCGGTGCCACGATCACAAGTACGACCCGATCCCGACCTCCGATTACTACGCGCTGCAAGGCGTCTTCGCCAGCACCGAATATGTCGAGGTGCCCGCGGCGCCTCGCGAGCAGGTGGAGGCCCACGACCGGGCCATGGCCGCGATCGCCGAGAAGGAGAAGGCGATCACGGCGGCCGTTCGAGCCGAGGCGAAGAAGCAGGGAAAGACGGTCGCGGGCGGTCAGCTCAAGGCGTTCGAGCGGATGCTCACCGGCGAGGCGAAGCGCTCGATCCAGGCGATGCGAGCCGAGCTGGACCAGATGAAGAAGAAGGCGCCGGCGAAGTACCCGGTGATCCACGCGCTTGCGGATGCCTCAAAGCCCGTCGACATGCCGATCCTGGCGCGTGGGAACCCCAAGGCGCCTGGCGCGAAGGTGCCGCGACACTTCCTCGGAGCCCTCGGCGGCTCGACTTTTCGCAAGGGAAGCGGCCGGCTCGAACTGGCCCGGGCGATCGCCAGCCCCGACAACCCTCTGACAGCGAGGGTGATGGTCAACCGGGTCTGGCAGCACCACTTCGGCCGGGGACTCGTCGCCACCGCGAGCAACTTCGGATCGCTCGGCGAGCGGCCCAGCCATCCGGAACTGCTCGACTGGCTCGCCCGACGGTTCATCGAGTCGGGTTGGTCGCTCAAGGCGCTCCATCGCGAGATCGTCACGTCGGCAGCGTACCGACAATCGAGCCGGGCGTCTTCTCCCTCGGCCGACCGCGACCCGGGGAACGTCTTGCTCGGCCGGATGAACCGGCGGCGGCTCGACATCGAATCGTGGCGCGACGCCATGCTCGCAGTTGCCGGCCGGCTCGACGAATCGATCGGCGGGCCCTCGATCGACCTGGAGCGGCCGGACAACGCTCGACGAACCGCCTACGCGAAGATCAGCCGGCACGACCTCGCCGGAATGCTCCGCCTCTTCGATTTCCCCGACCCGAACATCACCAGCGGTGGCCGGATCGATACGACCGTCCCCTTGCAGCAACTCTTTGTCCTCAACAGCGAGATGATGGCGACCTCGGCGCGGGCGGTCGCGGCCCGGCTCCACCAACCCGGTGAAAACACGCCCGACGACTCCTCTCGAATCCGACGCGCCTACCAATGGCTCTACGCCCGAGAACCAAGCGAACGCGAGATCCGAATCGGCCTGGCCTACCTCCAGGCCGGCGACCCCACCGACACAACCCGCCCCGACCTCAGCCGATGGGATCGCTACGCCCAGGCACTCCTCGCCGCGAACGAATTTGCGTTTGTGGATTGAGTTTTCGGTTTTCAGGTTTCGGTTTTCAGTTTTCGGTTTTCAGTTTTCGGTTTTCAGTTTTCAGTTGGGGCGCGATGGTCTGTGTTCAGCCTGGGGATGCCTTTGTCGGAGTAGGCGAGGGACGACGCGTGTTTGCGCTATCGACATGCCGGATCAGTCGAGGTGCACGGAACGCTGAAAACTGAAAACTGACGTTGCCGACAGAAGTGCGGCGAGGCCAACATTCGGCGCAAGCCTTTGAAAAATCACGGCTTGCATCTGTTTTTTTCTTGAATTCCCCTGACGCAGCTTTATACTTAATCATAGACCAGCAGA
>DAIDKV010000246.1 GCA_027449865.1 Planctomycetales bacterium | reverse complement strand
TCTGCTGGTCTATGATTAAGTATAAAGCTGCGTCAGGGGAATTCAAGAAAAAAACAGATGCAAGCCGTGATTTTTCAAAGGCTTGCGCCGAATGTTGGCCTCGCCGCACTTCTGTCGGCAACGTCAGTTTTCAGTTTTCAGTTTTCAGTTTTCAGGAGACTCCTTGCTCAACACCACCCCGAGCGACGGCCGGTGCCCCCGCGCACTGGTTTGGCCCTCAGGCCGCGCACCAACCCGAAGCGCCAGCGAGGGAACGCTCACGCTCTCCGGAACCCTCGCTGGCGCTTCGGGTTAGTGGACCTCGCGACGCTCTTCCAGAGGGCTGTGAGCGAGGAGTCTCGGTTTCGGTTTTCCGTTGGGCCGCGATGGTCGGTGTTCAGCCTGGGGATGCTATTGTCGGAGTAGGCGAGGGACGACGCGTGTTTGCGCCACCGATCATGCCGGATCACTCGAGGTGCATGGAACGCAGAGCACCGAAAACTGAAAACCGAAAACTGAAAACTGAAAACCGAAAACTGAAAACTGAAAACTGAAAACCGAAAACTGAAAACTCATCGAATCAGCGGCCGGACCTCGATCTTCCGGAAGAAGATCTCAGCGCCCTCCGACTGGAACTGGATCTTCCCTTTCGTGTGGCTCGACTTCGTGCCGACGTTGACCACATAGCCGTTGAGGACGACGGTGATCGTGTCGCCGTCGCAAATCACTTCCATCCGGTTCCACTCGCCGGTGGGCTTCTCGATATCGCGGGCGCCCCGGAAGCCGAGGGTATCTTTCCACTTCGGGTCGCGGCCCCACCAGTTGTATCGACCGCCGTTCCGGGTGATGGACGGGCCGCCCTTCTGGTAATAGGGCTGGCCGTCGGATCCCATGCGCACCTCGCACGTGAGGCTCGGTTTCCCCTTGCCGGCGACCATCAGCAAATCGCCGGTCCCGCCCTCGATGATCTGGCATTCCTGGCTCTCCAGCCAGTTGCCGCCGGCGGCGCCGTCCTTGCCGACACAGTGGAGCAAAACCCCCGAATCACGCGCGGCCGACTTCCGCGGAACCCAGGTTTGCTCGCCCCACTTCCACTCGACGACCAGCAGATAATCCCGGTACTCGTTGACGGTCGCCAGTCCGCCGAACTCCTCGCCCGACGAGCGAATCATCCCGTCTCGCACCGAGAAGACCCCGCGTGGGTCGCTCAGGCCCCGGCCGCGGACGAACGGGTAGAAGCCTTCGAGGTCCTTGCCGTTGAACTGGAAGATCGGCTCGCCCGTGCGCACGGCCGGCACCTCTCGGGCGAACGCGGGGATCTCCTGGTCGGACGGCGGGGACGACTGGGCCGCCGCGAGAGGCAGCGGACCCGCGATCATCAGGATCAGGGCAGCAACGCGTGACGCACGGCTCATGGTGGGCGCTCCAGAGCAAGGCGAGGGCGGGAGACAGCGGCCATCGCGCATCGACGGCCACGCGACCAAGTTTGCCGCCTCGCCGGGCGGTCCGCAACCTCCGACCGGCCGGTCCGGCGGCCGATGGGGCCAAATCCCCCTCCAATCAGACCCGCCCCGGAACCCGTCGGACCACGCGCGCCGTCCCAATCCCGTAGCACACAATCAGCAGACTATACACCGTCGGGATGAACGGGTCCGACGCCGCGCCAAACGTCGTCCAGAACCCCATCAGGCAGAACCCCCACGAGGCCAGAAGGCCCGCGGCAAGTGCCCATCGCAGGATGACCATGATCGTTCGCTCCTTCCTGAAGCGAGACATCAGGATGCCGCCCGACTTCCCTATCGGGCAGGCAACCTTCTCATGAGCAAAGCCCAGCGCCGTGTGCCACATTCTTTTTGTCCTTTCGTCCGTGGTCCAGGTGGCCAGGCTTTCCTATCCTCTCCCGATCCCCAGCGCATCGGCGACGCGGTTAATGTAGTTAAACCACGAGGCAATCAGGGTGATCTGGAGAATGCCACGATCGTCGAATCCCGCGGCGCGGAGTCGCTCATGGTCGACAGGCGAGACCTTCGTGGCGTCTCGCGTGAGCTTCACCACGTAATCGATCATGACCCGTTCCGCCTCGGTGATCGGGGCCGTTGTGTAGTCTTCGCGAAGCGCCTGGACGAGCCCATCGTCCAGGGTGACCCGACGCAGAAACTCTGCGTGTGAGACAATTCAGTAGTGGCAGCTATTGGTGAGCGAGACCATCGTGGCAATCATTTCATGTTGCCGACGCGAGAGTGGCAAATCCGGCGACATCAGCGCCCCGAACGTCGAGAACGCGTGATACATCGCCTGCGGGATCAAAAAGTGCGAGGCGACGATCCCCGGCACGCCCTGATCCAGTTCTTGCACCGGCTCGGCATACTCACGCGGATAAAGCGCCCGCTGTCGACCCATCGCATCGGCGACCGTCGCTTCTTCGCCTTCCAGGGGCGTCGTTCGAATCCAGGGCATGGACACCTCCATTTCTTGATCTTTTCGATATTCAATGGGCCGGGGAAGACGGGACATGGATTCAGGGCGAGTCGTCTGGGGCGCCGGCGCCTCGGCCGGCGGGGACGACCAGGAACGAGGCCGGCAGGCCCACCGCGACGACGGCCAGGCCGATGGCGGTGTTTTTGAGATCGGCCGCGGCGGCCATCGCGGTGACGATCAGCACTGGGACAAGAAACGCGAGTGGGGCGACCGGGAACCCTGGAATCACCACGCCCGCGGTCTTCCGCAATCGGAACGCTCCGGCGACGGCCATCGCCAGAAAGGCGAGTGTGGGGACCATGAAGTAGCCCAGGATCAACCGGGGATCGATCGCGACGACCAGCACCGAGGCGATCGCCGCCTGGAGGGCCACGGCGCGGGCGGGTGTGCCGCGAGCCGGATCGATCCGGGCAAAGCTCGGGAAAAACAGGCCGTCGCGGGCCATCGCGTAGTAGGCGCGAGGCATCGCCATCAAGACGGCGGCCAGGCTCCCCGCGACCGAGACCACCACCGCGACGGCCAGCGCCACCTCGCCCGACCGGCCGAAAAGCGCCCGACCCGCCATCGCCGCGAATGCCTCGTCGTTGACCGCCGAGGAGGAGGAGCCGTCGACGCCGACCAGGTAGAGGAACGCGAGGCTGACGCCGACATAAAGCACCGTGACGATCGCGATCCCCAGTCCCAGGGCGCGGGGCATGGTCCGGCCGGGATCGCGAACCTCGCCGGCGATCCGGCTGGCGTCCCACCATCCGGCGAGCGCCACGAAGGCGCCAATCAATCCGCCGGCCATCGCCTGGATCATCGGCGGCGAGCCCGGCCGTGCCGACCAGAACGGCTGCAAGTGCGACCAGTCGCCACGTCCCGAGGCCAGGCCCCACGTCGCCAGGAAGACGAGTAATCCGATCTTCAATCCCGCGAGGAGCCGAAGCGCCCCGGGTGCGATCGACCGGCCGATCATGTTCACCGCGGCCATCGCCGCGATCGACCCGATCGCGACCGCCCGAAGACCCACGTTCGAAAGCGAGACCAGGTGTCCGGCGTACGTCGAGAGCCCGACCGCCAGGAAGGCCGTCAGGCCCGGGTCGGTGACCAGCATCGACATCCATCCGTAGAGGAATCCGACGCGGGGGCCGAAAGCCTCGCGCAGGTAGACATAAATCCCGCCCGCCTCGGGATATCGCGCCGCAAGACCGCCGAAGGTGAGCGCCCCGCCTATCGCGCTGAGGCCCATCACCAGCCAGACACCAATCAACCCGGCCGGCGAGCCCAGCGACCGCGCCATCCCGGCCGGCGTCAGGAAGATCCCAACTCCGATCACCTCGGCAACGACCATCGCCGCGGCCGTCGCCAGACCCAGCCGACGCGGGAGCCCCGCGCCGGGGGTCGTTCCATCCGGCTCAGCCGGGTCGTGCATACGGTCGCTCCGCTTCGTGGAGGATTTACCAACTCCCGTATCTCACATATCGTATGTTCAATTTTTCATTTTCAATCCGAGCCGTCCCGATCCGGTCGTCCCGGCCGCGGGGCCGTCGCTCTCCGCCGGCGCGGGCCCGGGGAACTCGTCCTGGAGGAGGAGCAGGAGTGAGTGCTCCAGCTCGGCCGGTTTGAACCCAAACGGTCCGCGTCCGCTCTTGTACGCGACCCGGCCCTGATGGTCGATCAGATAGAGCCGGCTCGGCATCCCGCTGTACCGGGCGCCGACGGTGTCGTCCATCGTGTCGACCAGCATCGGCATCCCCAGTTCGAGACGTTTGCCACAGGTTCGGGCGACCGCGACCCGCTCGGCGAAGGTCCGGGGCTGGGCGATCGCGACATCCTCGCGGTCGTTGCTCTCCATGCGCCAGCCGTCGATCGGATGGGCCTCGCGAACGTACACCATCACAAAATTGGCCCGGTCCTTGTAGTGGCGATACAGTTTCTCGACGTTCCCGGCCTGCATCCGAAACGGTCCGCAGGTGAAGTTGCCAAAGATCAGAACCACGGGCCTCGGCCCGACAAGCTTCGAGAGCGTGACCTCCTTCGCGCCGTCGAGTGTCCGAAGGGTGAAGTCGGGCGCTCGATCGCCGACGGCCGGACCGGGCTGTAACGAGCCGATCTCCTGGCGAAAAAGTCCCTGGATCAGTGTGAGCCGGCTCGGCCCGCGCGAGGTCGACCGCCGCCCGCCGGGCGGTCCGTCGATCGTCGCGCGAACCTCATCCAGGGAGACGAACCCATCGCCCGCGTGATCCGCGGCGCGGAAGAGCGCCTCCCATTCCTGACGGGTGAGCTTGCCGTCGCCGTCGCGGTCGGCGGCGAAAAACGCCGCCATGCCGGGCGTGAAGGTCAGGGCATGGGGAGTGAAGTCAAAATCCGAGGCGCTGAGAATTCGGTCGCGATCGCGATCAAGCCGGGCGAAGTCCGCATCCGACCCGCCGAACTCGCCGCGATCAATCCGCCCATCTCGGTTGCGATCCAGGCGGTCACGCGTGTTCTGCCAGTTGTATCGGGTCTGCGCGACACCTTTCTTGAACCACCCCTCGCCCGGTCCAAGCCGACTCCCCCGAAGGATATCCAGAAACATCGCCACCGCCTCGGGCGGATCCGGCCAGATCGCCTGCATCTCGTTCGCCCAGGTCTCCACCCCGCGCCAGACCCGGTCGACCGGCCTCCATCGCTCTCGCAAGTATGACAAAGAAGCGGAAACCGAGGACGAAATCGACGGCGCCGGAGCAGGAGCAAGAGCCGAAGCCCGACCGGCCGGCGCGGTCTCCCGACCTCCCGCCGTCGCCTGCGCCGAGGCCGTCGACCCAGGAATCCCACTCAGCCCGATACCGACCAGCACCACTGCCCAGGGTCGTCGCATCGATCCGAATCGCATTCTCGTTGCCTCCCTCTCAGTACCCCGACGCATCGACGATCTCACCGCCGTTTCGGGTGCTGAGCGCCCGCCAGATATCCAGCCGCACCGAGTTTTTCACGAAGCGAACCGAGCCGTCGCCAAGCAGTACGTTGACGCCTCCAGGATGGTTGCTCGAAGGCGGCAATTGCACGGCCATGTTGGCCATCGACGAGCCCGGCATCATCATCATACCACCGGACATGCCGGCGCAGGTGCGTGTGTTGGAGGTCGAGACGTGATTGTAGGTCGAGCAGGTCATGTCGCCGACGGCCCAGGTGGCGCCCATCCAGCTCGTCAGTGGCATGGCCATGCTCATGTTGAGGTTATTGCACATCTGCCACGCCTGATTGATGGACGTGGCGTTGCTCATCATGTACATATCGTTGGGAATACTGGGAACGCCCTGGCCGCGGGATCGCTCACTGAAGAAGGCGGTGTTACTGGTCCCGTCGGTCATGCTCGCCAGGTTGATGCAGCCTCGATTGTACAGTGGCCCCTGGGGCAGGTAGCCGGGGGCCACGGTGCTGGGTGTCTGCTGGCAGCAGTCGCAGAGCCACGAGCCTTCGTTGCCGTAGTAATTGTTGCCGCCGTCCCAGCCCGACGGCCCGCCGGCGCCGGCTGGGTCCGACGGACACAAAAACGCCGAGATCGCCACGCGACAGACCGTCGCGTTCGCCCGGTTCGGGTCCTGAAACGCCGGATAAAACCCCTGATTGTAGGAATCCAGCGACGGAAGTTCGGGCGGGAGGTTGAAGTTGATCGCGCTGAACAGCGGCCCCTGCTCGAAAAAGCCGAGGAACTGGCTGTGGGTCGACCACCGGGCATAGACGGGCGCCATGGGGATCACGGCCTGGTAATTGTTCCCCTTGCCGAAGGGAAGGCATTGCATCGCGTCGTCGTAATTGTGCAAGGCCAGGCCGATCTGCTTCAGGTTATTCGTGCATTGCAACCGCCGAGCGGCCTCACGCGCGGCCTGCACGGCGGGGAGTAACAACGCGATCAAAACCGCGATGATGGCGATCACGACCAGCAATTCGATCAAGGTGAAACCGAGCGATGTCTTTCGAGGAGCCGGCATTTTCCATATTACTCCAAAATCGAGACGTGGTTCAGCGATGGAGAGAGTCGCGAAAGACCGTGACGGAGGGGCTTGTCCCCACCAGATACCAGACGGTCTTTTCGACCCGCCTGGTCCCCCGCTGCGAGGGCGTATCAACGATCAGCTTCACGCGTACCCGAAGATTGGCGTCGCGAGCCTCGCCGTCATCGAGGATCTGGTAGTCGACCAGTCGGGCACCACCCGACCATTCGAGGTCCTGCACGGTCATCGGCGGCGACGCGTCACGGAACGACCGGACCTCCTGTCCGGCCTTCCAGCCATCGAGCGCGATCTTGAGCGCCTCACGGGCGCGGGGCGGGTCCACGGCGTGCGCGGAGGCACCGCCCAGACAACCGGCCATCGGCAGGATCACCACAAGGAGAGCGGCGGCCGTCGCCCACCGCCGCGATCGAGATTCCGACATCGTCATTCTTCCTTTCTCGCCTCAATAGCTGTCTGAGCTAAGGATCTCGCCACCAGCGCGGGTGCCGATCGCCTGCCAGTTCACGAGGTTGATCGAATCCTTGACGAGCCGGACGGAGCCGTCGCCCAGCAGCAGGTTGACGCCGCCCGGATGATAGCTGCTCGGCGGCATCACAGCGCGCAGGGCGATGAAGAACCCGCACGACCGGCCGTTGGGCGGCATCACCTCGGTGAAGACATGCTGCCCGCAGAGCCAGGGCGCGCCCATGAAGAGCGGAAACTGGCTACTTGGATCGTAAATATTCACCGCCTGACACGCCTGGATCGCCTGCGCCTGTGTGGTCGGGAACGCCGGCGAGAAAAAGACGTCGGAGACTGGGTTGATGATTCCGTTGTTGCCATCGGCGAGCCGCCGCTCGCTGAAGAACGCCGTGTTCGAGAGTCCGTCGGTAATCGCGGCGAAGCTCGTGGAGCTGTTGCCGTAGAAGACCCCGTTTGGCTGCGGCAGGCTCGCATTCCCGCCAATCGCCATCTGCCAGACGATCCCGCTCCCCATGCTGGCCATGTAATTCGTCTGACCCCCCATCGACGGCATCGAGTCGGGCTGGTCCGACGGGCAAATGAACCCGCTGATCGACGCCATCATCGCCGTCGCATTGGGCGGTGTATCATAGTAGAAGTCAAAATTGATCGAATTGTAGATCGGCGACTGCTCCAGGTAGGGCAGTGCCTGTGCCAGGGCGGAGATCTCGGTGACGTTAAAGACCATGTCGGCGCCCGGCAGGGTTCCGCGCGACTCGTGGTAATTGTGCATCGCCAGGCCGATCTGCTTCAAATTGTTGGTGCATTGCGCCCGGCGTGCCGCTTCTCGCGCGGCCTGCACGGCGGGGAGTAACAACGCGATCAAGACCGCGATGATGGCGATCACGACCAGAAGCTCGATCAAGGTGAATCCGGGTCGAATCCGGTGGGATGAAGCTCGATTCATGGGTCGTTCTCCGGATGACGAGGAGGAAGCAGGAAACGAGGTCGTCAGCGAGAGGCCCTCTCGCGACAGAACGAGAGGGCCCTGGCGACACGGATCAGGGAAGGTCTCATTCACGAGCCCGATGATGGTCTCTGGCTTGTGATGGCTGCTGGGGTAGCCGGTCCTTTGTCGGACCGAGCACCGGGTCGTGACCGGGTTGCCGGCTGGAGCCGGCTGGAGTCAAACGATCGCCCAATCGCGAAGGACCACGCCAATCGCCCATGTAGGAGCCAGCTCCAGCTGGCGACACGCACGAAGCCTAAGGTCACTCGATGATCACCGGCGGAAGCCCTCGGGAGTCAAACCATCGCCCAATCGCGAAGGACCAGGCCGGTAGCCCATGTAGGAGCCAGCTCCAGCTGGCGACACGCACGAAGCCAAACGTCTCGCGATGATCGCCGGCTGGAGCCGGCTCCTACAACGGCCATCGACCCATACAAAGCAAACCGTCTCGCGATGATCGCCGGCTGGAGCCGGCTCCGAGACGGGAACCGATCCAATCACCATCCGCGGGGCCCGGGAATCAGAACTCCAGCCGGAGCCCAGCGGCCTCGGTGACACGATCAAAAAACGCCGCGGTCGTGATGAAATAGACCACCTCGGCGGTTTCTCGGTCGCTCAAATGATCGCGAACCGCCTGAACATCGGCGTCCGTCACCAGCGCCGGATTCACGGTCAGCTTCCGTGCCAGACGAAGAACGGCCGTCTGCGACGGGGTCGCGGACGCATTCTTCGGATCGTCGAGCGCGAAGATGGCGTCGTCCGACTGGCCCAGTTCGTGGAGGCGTCGGCGGGCGTGGCCGATCGCATACCAGGCCCGGTCCTCGCGAGCGGCGGCCCAGGCAATCTGGGCGCGGAGGGTCCGGTCGAGGACCCCCTGGTCACGCGCTGCGTGGAGACTGAGAATCCGGGCCTTGCCGGCCTCGGGGAACGTCGCCAGCAGGCGGACCCACTGCGGTAGCGACCCCGAGGGAAACGCGGTGGGCACCAGGGCGCGGGCCCGATCCTCGTCGACCAGGGGGAGCCTCGGCTCGCGTGACCGGCAGGCGGCCAGCTTCGCCTCGACGTCTCTTCGCGACTCCAGCGCCGGTCGGACCGTGGTGGCCGGAGCGCAGGTCAGCGAGGCCACCGGCCGCGACGGGTCCAGCGGCGCGACCAGGCTCGGGCGGTCGACAAACGGCTCCGAGGTCGGCGTCAGATAAACGCGATGGTCTTCCTGCGGGATCATTAGCCCGCCGGTCCACCGGGTCATCGCCGCGAACCCGCCGGTCGAGACAAGGATGTCGAGGATCTCCCGGTCCTGGAAATGCTTCCGGAGCGCCTCAATGTCGGCGGCGACCACCTGATCCGGCCTCCGCCCCAGCTTGACCACAAAGGTAAACGCCGCCCGCTCGGCCGGGCTGAACGCCGACCAGTCGGTATCGAGCGCCGCCAACCGATCGTCGCCCACGCCCGCCGCCTTCAGCTTCACCTCCTGATGACCCAGACAGTAGTAACAATTGTTCATTCTGGCAACCAGCCAGAAGAACATCACGCGGAAGGTCGGATCGAGCGGCATCGACGGATCCGAGGCGCCCGCGCGAACGGCCGCCTTCGGGTCTCGACTCGCCAGGTCGCTCGGTCGAACCGTGAACTCGTTGCGCAGCTCGGGCGCCAGGTAATAGGTGCGCATCCGGGCGTTGTTGACGACACCCGCGAAGACGCCCCGGTCCACACCCGATTGGGCACGCTCGAGCCGGGCCTTCTCGGCCTCGGTCAGCGGCGGCAAGGGGAGCCGGGGCCGCGAGTGCTTCGACCCCTCCAGCACCCGCTTGATCTCAGGACGCGTCACCGGGACCGGCGAGGGGGTAT
Organism: Planctomycetales bacterium; assembly: GCA_027449865.1. Classification (GTDB taxonomy): domain Bacteria; phylum Planctomycetota; class Planctomycetia; order Isosphaerales; family Isosphaeraceae; genus JAKAUH01. The sequence goes on along the minus strand of DAIDKV010000246.1, from coordinate 2,544 downwards.
CCCGAGCCAGTGTCTCCTGGGCCAATGTCGGAGCCGCCGCCATCGCTCCGAGGATCAGGGCCGTCGAAAACAAAAACGTCGATCGTCTCATCGAAATCGCTCCAGAAAGATCCCTGCGTTCAGAAAGATCTCGTGACCGCATCAACCCTCGGCCTCAATACGAGTCCGCCGAGAGAACCTCGCCGCCGTTGCGTGAGCCGAGTGCCCACCAGGTCTGAAGACTGATCGAGGTCTTGATGAACCGGACCGAGCCGTCGGCCATCAACAGGTTGACGCCGCCGGGATGCTTGCTGTCGGCGGTGGTCATGATTCGGAGCGGGGGGAACATGCAGGAACGCGTCCCCGGCAAACCGGAGTGGTAATAGCTGGTCGTCGAGTGGTAACCGTAGATCCAGGGCGCGCCGACGTTCGAGACCCCCTGAAACGACAGGTTCATCGGCTGAATCGCCGCACATTGCGCGATCGCCTGCATCGGGTTCGCCGGAAAAGTTCCCGGCAGGAACGTATCCTCGGGGTTGGAGATCGCGTTGCTGAAATCGCCGGTCAGGTGCTCGCTGAACATCCCCGTGTTGCTCGTTCCATCGGTGATCGCCTGGATGCCATAGCTCATCCCGATGAAAAACACACCGTTCGGCGGCGGCATGCTCGTGTTCACGCCCGAGGGATCGCTCGGCCCATAGCCGTAAACAATCCCATTCCCCTCGTTCGCCCGGTAATTGTTCAGCGCCCACGCCGAGGGCGGCGTCCCGGTGTGCGGGTCGCTCGGGCAGAGAAACGTCGCGATGGTCGACGCGGTCGCCGTCGCCTGCGCAGGGACCGTGTACATCAGCGCGGGGCTGGATTCCGTGTACGACACCACGTTGAAATTGATCGACGAATAAATCGGTCCCTGCTCCAAATACGGCAGAATCGCCGCGTGAGGCGAGAACATCTCGTTCATCACCTTCGCACTCTGATACACCCGGCTCATCGGGAAGACGCTGTTGGTATCCAGGTAGTTGTGCAGCGCCAGGCCGATCTGCTTCAAATTGTTGGTGCATTGCGCCCGGCGTGCCGCCTCACGCGCGGCCTGCACGGCGGGGAGTAACAGCGCGATCAAAACCGCGATGATGGCGATCACGACCAGAAGCTCGATCAAGGTGAAACCGCGAACCGATCGCGAAGGACGCGAACTCATACGGAAAACCCTCAAACAGAAGGAAAGGAAAATCGAAAAATGCGAGCGCGCACCGCGAACGGCCCGGGGCGCACGCCGAGGCGGCGCCACCCGAGGGAAGAGGACCCCGCGCACGGGGCCCTCCCACACGTTCACGGACGGGAAAGTATCAACGAAGAAAGGAGGGGTTGCCCATCGCTGGCCGTCGAAAGCGCCTGGCGTTCCTGCCCGATCGACCGATCGATCAACGACGGTCGAAGGACAGTGACGCTGGATCCACTTCCAGCTCCTCGCGTCCCCATTCCGGGCGCGCGAGACGAACACGGCCAGTCACCGGCAAGCGAGCTCGCCAGGCCATACCGCCTGGCCCCCTCGCCAGCCGACAGGTCAGGCCCTCCCGCGCCTGACCGACTTCATGAACGTCGGACGGACTCGGTCGCGTGCCGATCCGATCAGCCGAGGAAGGCCGAGACGACCATCACGCCGAGCACGGCCACGAGCACACCGTAGGTGCCCCAATGGTCCGCGTCGAGGCCGGTCGAGGCCGCACGAAGACGTCCGACGGACGAGGCGATCATGGCATTCATCGTTCCGCTCCCAAGTCGATGGAAGATAAGGAAATCTCGTATCCACGCGCGAAGAGAGACGGCGTGGGGCGCGATCCGACGGCAACAAAAGGCCGGACGCAGCCCGACGAAACGAGGATCCTGGGAGGAACGATCAGGCAGGCGGAGGATGGAAGATGGAAGCGCGGGTGCCCGAGGGTCGGGCGATGGGCTCGTCGCCAAAGGCCGACGAGGTGAAGGTGGGCTCCAGACCGATCGCCGGACTCACCGCGGCCCAATGATCGGGACCGGCGACATCATGGAAGGCGGCCGGAATCGGCATGGGTTCGCCGCGCGAGCAGCCAGGACCGGTACACGGCCGGGCGGGCATCGCGGGAGTGGTCGAGCCCTCGGTGATCAGGTCGCTCAGACGATGGATGTCCTGCGACCCGGACCGTTCCGCCAGCGTCGTGACGTGGTCGATCCGGCAACCGGCGAGGGCGTCAGGCGCAAGGACCCAGCAGGCGAGAAGGAGCGCCAGGGCGCTCCCACACCCATGCCGAGGCAACAGAAGCCTGTTGCGAAGGGTCCCGAGCAAGTCACAACCTCTTGTCTTGGATGTCAACCACGCCATCGAAGGGAACGCGGACGAGAGGCACACATAGCCTGGAAATATACCTCACCAACCCACCGGCTGGCAAGTCACCACCCCCGGAATCTCGAACGCGCTCGAACGCGAGGAGCAACCACGAAAAACACGGACAAACACGAAAAATTTCCAGGATTTCAGGGAATTCAAGATTCAAGATCCCTGAACTCGCCCCCTCTGAGACGGACGGCCGG
>DAIDKV010000245.1 GCA_027449865.1 Planctomycetales bacterium | reverse complement strand
CCGGGATTCCGGCCTCGGCGGGGGCGGTGGTCCACCGCCCGGCCGGGGGGCGCCGGTACCGTGCCGGGTGTGACCGGAGAGTGGACCTCCCCCTCCCGCGCTGCTGGAACGGGGACCGGAAGGACCCATCGGCCGCGACGGAGGCGTCGGCGACGAGCCGGGCACCATTCGCGAGGGGCCCGTCGGCGCCGAGCCCATCGTCGAGGGCGGCTGGGCTGGCTGGGTTGGTTCCATCGGTCCGGGCGAAACACCGCCCGGATGCGGGCCGGACGTTGGCGGGGGCATTGAGGGCCGGGCCGCCGTGGGCGCGGAGCCCAGCCCCGAAGCGGTGAGCGGCGCCGCAGCGGGGCGGCTCGAAGTCGCCTCAGGCGACGGGCCTGCCGGCGAGGGTGGCGTCGGCGCGGGGCGGCCGGCCGGCTCCGAGGTGGGCGGGTGCGGCCGCTCTGGGGCGGCCCCGGCCGGCGGGACCGTCGTCGGCCGGGGCACGGACGGCCCGGCCGCCGAACGCTGGGGCACGCCAGCCGAAGGGCCCCGAGACTCCCTCACTCCGCCGGGCTGCATCATCGACCGAATCCGGTCCACCATCACGGGGTCGAGGCTCGCCAGGGCACTGACCTTGACGTCCAGACCCTCTTTCTGAATCCGCTCCAGCAGCTCGTGACTCTTCAGGCCCAGCTCTTTGGCCAACTCGTGCACGCGCATCGACAAAGGCAACTCCTCCCGGACGCGAATCCGGACCCCCGGGCTGCTCTCCTCCCGGCCCGGTGCATGATGGTTCGCGGTGATCGGCTTGGTATCGATGATGGAATCCATCCGACTCGATTCGGGTCAAGTCGGTCCGAGGACCCCAGCCTGATTTTCCATTGTACCAACATTCGGCATCCGCGTCTCATGCGGATTGAGGCTGAGGCGAAGAAAACGGCGCAAATCCAGGGGAGAGGGCCCATGCGGGCGGGAAAGACGGCGAAGGCGGGCGGGCCGGGGGGACCGTCCGCCGCCGCGTCGGGGGCCCGACGCGGCCTTGAGTTAGCGTCGCTGGGGGTTCAGTTCAGGTCGCCGTTGGGGCCCTCGGTGTCCTCGGTGGATCGGCCCGGCCGCTGCCGCGGGCCCGCCGCAAAATCTTCCGACTCGGCCTCGGTCCCTTCCACCGCGTCGGCCACAATTCGGGCGGTCGAGCCCTGATCGTCGTCGCCGGGCGGGAACGTCACCTCGTGGCCTTGCCGGGGGTGTCCGGAGCTCTCGACAGCCAGGGCGACATCGTGCAGTTCGCCCGCGTCGTCTCCCTCGACCTCGCCATCCTCATCCAACAACGCGCTGGTCTCGGTCTCGGCGTCGTCCGCCGTGGACAATCCGGTGTGCGAGGCCGGATCGATCGCGGCGTCTCTCTCCTCCACGAGACCAGCATCCGTCCCCTGGCCCTCGGCCTCCGGCTCGCTCGACTCCTCCGAATCGCCACTCATCTCTCTATCGGATCGGGGGGCCGGCGCGAGCTCTTCGACCGCCGGACGGGCTCCCTTGCGGCGGGGAAGCTCCTCCGACTGCTCCTCGGCCAGGGTCTCGGCCCGGCCCACGATCTCCACGGCTTGTTCTTCGGTCAATCCCTCGATCGTGTTCACCAAATCGGCGATTTCCATGACCGAGAGATCGTCGAAGCTGAGGATCCCCTGCTCCACCAGCCGCTCGGCCAGCTCGGTGTCCACCCCTTCGATCTTCTCGAATGACTTGACTGCCTTCTCGATCACCTCATCGAGCTCGTCGGCCGTCATGATCTCAATGTCCCAGCCGACCAGTTTCGAGGCCAGACGAACGTTCTGACCGCGGCGTCCGATCGCGAGCGACAACTGATCGTCGCGGACCAGAACGATCGCTCGGCCCAGAAGGTGGCAGAGCATCACCTCATCGATCTCGGCCGGCTGGAGCGCGTTGGGAATCAAGACCTGGAGCGACTCGTTCCACCGGACGATGTCGATTCGCTCGCCTCCCAGTTCATCGACGATGTTCTTGATCCGAGTGCCGCGAACACCCACGCACGCCCCGACCGCGTCCACCTTGGTGTCGATCGACGTCACGGCCACCTTCGACCGGTATCCAGCCTCTCGCGCCAGCGCCCGGATCGCGATGATCTGATCGGCGATCTCCGGGATTTCCAGCTCGAAGAGCCGGCGGACAAAGTCGGTATGCGTTCGGCTCAGGATGATCTTGACCCGCTGGCCAACCTTGCGCACATCAAGAATGATCGCCCGAATTCTTTCATTCGGATGGTAGCTCTCGCCAGGTATTTGCTCGCTTCGGGGGAGAATCGCATCGGTCTTCCCCAGATTCACAACGACGGCGCCTCCCTCGAAACGCTGCACGGTTCCCGTGACCAGATCGCCTCGCTGATCCTCGAATTCGTCGAAGAGGCTATCGCGCTCGGCCTCTCGAATCTTCTGGATGATCACCTGCTTGGCGGTCTGGGCGGCGATCCGGCCCAGTTCGGCAGGGTCCATCCGCACCCCATCCTTGGTCGCCTCGATTGCGCCCGAATCGCGGTCGATCCGAACCTCAATCTCAGTGGCCTCAGGGTAGTGCTTGCGGGCCGCGGTGCCGAGGGCGGATTCAATGCCCTCGAAGAGAATATCCTTGGAGATATTCTTGTCGCGGTGGATGCTGTCGACGATGCGGACCAGATCGACGCTCATTCAACTCCTCCGAGGCGGGCCCCAGGTGCCCGATGGATCGGCCAACCGCCCGGGGCAGGAGGCCATCCGCACCATCGATCGGCAACCGCCAGGGCCACGCACCCCGGTCGGTCGGGGCTGGTGGCGTCAGGCTGGCGTTGCGCGGGGGAGAGCATCGCCTCCGTGAGGGCTCGCGACGGCCCAGTCCGCACGGGATACTGGGCGCGGGGAGCGAACCAAGCCCCGGAAGGGCCCGAGTCCGATACGATTTCTCCGACCCCGGCCCAAGCATCGTATTTAACACGCCGTTGACAGTCCTGTCAAGCTCCCGAACAATGGGAAGGCGATTGAGGGGAAGGGATTGCGGCTGGAAGCCCGGGCCGGGACTGGGCGGAGGTATCCAGGTCCAGTGTTGGAGAACCCCAGGTTCGATCGCGCGGCGATGCGGGCCAGGCTCGAAGCCTTCGGCCTGCGCTGTACACCGCAACGGTTCGCCGTGTACGAGCAACTCGCCGGCTCCGAAGGACATCCGACGGCCGAGGAAATCTACCAGGGTGTGCGGGCCCTGATGCCTCGGATCAGCCTGGCGACCGTCTACAAGGCTCTCGAGGCCATGGTGGCCGTGGGATTGGCGGCCCGTTTGACGCCCGTCGCGGGTGATCTGGCGGCCCGGTATGACGCCAGGCGCGATCCCCACTACCATTTTCGCTGTCTTCGGACGGGTGCCGTTCACGATCTGCCGACGCGATTTGACCCAGAACTACTCGCTCGACTCGACCCGGGGCTTGCCGATTACCTCGATCGCCATGGCTTCCAGGTCACAGGATATCGGCTTGAGTTGGTTGGGTACGGCGGAGAGGGGGACGACGCTTGATGACGAGGCTCGAAGGATGCGAACCGCTCTCGCCGGTCATTGACACCCACGCGCATCTTGATGATGGTCGGCTTCGTGCCGACCTCGCCGGAACGCTCGCCCGTGCCCGTTCGGCCGGGGTGGTGCAGATCATCGCCATTGGGACGACGGCGGCCGATTCTGCCGAGGTGGTCGCGCTGGCCCGGTCGAATCCGGGGGTGTTCGCTTCGGTTGGCATCCACCCGAATGAGGCTGTGGACGCGACTGATGGCGACTGGAAAGCCGTGGCCGAACTCGCCGAGGGTCCGTCTGTGGTCGCGATTGGCGAGACCGGGCTCGACCGCCACTGGGACCGGACACCGTTCGACCTCCAGCGAATCTGGTTCGCCCGTCATCTCGACCTGGCCCACCGGCTCGGCTTGCCGGTTGTGATCCACGCCCGGGATTGTCTTGCGGACCTGATCGACCAGCTTCGCGACCTCGGCCGACCGGTCCTCGGTGTGCAGCACTCGTTCGCTGGTCGCTGGGAAGAGGCGAGGGCGCTTCTCGACCTCGGTCTTCATCTCTCCTTCGCCGGGATGCTGACCTACACAAACCGGTCGCTGGACCCCCTTCGCGACGTGGCCGCCCGGCTGCCGCTCGACCGGATTCTCATCGAAACCGACAGCCCTTATCTGAGCCCCCATCCCTTTCGGGGCCGTCCGAACGAGCCGGCCCGGGTCACAGTCACGGCCCGTCGGCTGGCTGAACTCCGCGGGATCGACCCGCGTCAACTCGCTCACGCCACTACCGAAAATGCCCGTCAACTCTTCCGTCTCCCCGATCGGCCATCCCTCTGAGCCCGATCTCGATTTTCTTCTTGATTCCGAGAATCGGGACGATCGGGGTGATCCGTATGATCGGCAACGGTTCTCTGGCTGTCTCTTCCCGGCCGGTCGGCGCTTGAAATTCTGGAAAAAAGTGGGTTGTACCGCCTCGCGCCCGGTCCTGGGCTAATCTTTGCTTCAAGAAGACAACGGGGATTGCCGGGGGAAGCGTGGACGCCAGCCGGCGGTCGAGATGAGCTAGAGACCGAGAGGCCGCGGGGGGATCGATGGACGTCGGGAAACTGATCCGAAGCACCTGGGAATTCGTACCCATCCTGATGCTCTTGTTCGTGGGGGGAATGATTGCCATCCGAAGCGGTGCCGATGGCCCGGCTGCTGGTGAGGGACTCCGCCGAATCCTGGCCAACCTGTCTCAGATCCTGATCCGTATCCTGGCCTACGGTGCGGCGATGCTGCTCGTCAATGAATGGATCGGCATCCGACCTGGCCTGGGGTGGTAGATTTCTTTCTTTACAATTTTTGACAGAACAGGGCCGGCCTCGCGCCTATGAGTCGCCGGTCTTGTTTTGTCAGAGCCACTTTCGGTGTGGGTGTTCTTCGACGTCAACATCCTCGCAGTCTCTCAAGCGAGTTCTTGCATTTCCGGAACTCAGCGGTTAGATTTGCCACACTTCACGGCGGCTCAGTGTGACGAACGGGGAGCCGCGTGCAAGGATCCGGACGTCTTCCCCTCGAGCCGAATCCCGATCGGACGATCGCCGTCGGATCTCGTGCATCCTGCTGGAATCCCAGGCTGGCGACCAGCCCGGGGAAGCGTCTGAGCCTCGGCTCGAGGTTCGATGTCGAAAATCTCCGTGCGGAGCCTTCTTCCATGAGTCATTCTGCGTTTCTGGGCCTGCGCGCTCGGTGGGAGCGATGGGCTGCCAGTCGTCCGAACGTTTCGATGGCTGGTCGTCGTCATTCGCGGCTCATCGTCGAGAAACTCGAGTCGCGCGAGCTCTTGTCGACCGTCACGGAATACCCAATCCCCTCGAAATCGGGTTCGGCGTATCAGATCATTCCCGGACCGGACGGCAACCTCTGGTTCACCGAGAACGACCCGGTTTCGAACAGTATTGGCAAGATCACGCTGAGTGGTCAGATTACCGAGTACAAGCTTCCCACCAACCCGGATTTCGGTGGAAACCCAAACGGGATCGTGGTGGGCCCCGATGGGAATCTCTGGTTCACCGAGCAATTCGGCGACAGAATCCGCGAGCTCACGACCTCTGGCCAGTTCACAACGGCTTACACCGCCCAGCCCCAGCAGCAACTGGCCGGCATCACGGTGGATCCGGCGGGCAACGTGTGGGTCGGCAGTGTGCTGGGCGGGCACATCACTGAGATCGCCAAGGGTAGTTCCACGGTCACGACCTACACCCAGCCGAAGGCCGGCTGGCCCAAGAATCTCACCGTCGGCCCCAATGGCAATGTCTGGTTCACCGACCCCTTCAACACTTCGGTGGGCCAGATCACCAGTTCCGGCCAGATCACGGAATACAGCCTGAGTAGCGTTTCCATCGTCGCCGATCCCGAGGGGATCGTGAATAATCCGGTGACGAAATCGCTCTGGATCACCGAGCAGTTCTACGGCTACGTCGGTGAGATCTCGAGCTCTGGGGCTTCCATCGGCCAATTCAAGGTCCCGGGAAACAACCCCTCCCCCAGCTCGATCACGGTCGATTCGTCGGGCAATCTTTGGTTCAGCGAATCTGGAAGCGATGCCCAGATTGGTGAACTGAATCCCTCAACCGGTCAGTTCACAATGTATAACCTGCCCACCGGCGCAAAGACGTCCGGGATCACAGTGGGCCCAGACGGCAACATCTGGTTTACGGATCAGGGAAACAAGGCCATCGGCGTTTTGAACATCGGTGGCAGCGGCGGGACACCCACGACGCCTTCTCCAACGCCCTCGCCGACGCCTTCTCCAACGCCCTCGCCGACCTCGACCGGGACAGGGGGTGGTTCATCGACAGGGAGCGGCGGGGGGACGGTTGTTGGACCGGGCGGTGGTGTCACTGTTATCTCGACCGGTTTGACACCTCCCCCAGCGCCCGCGCCGATCGCGGTCCTCCCCGCGAAGGGACATGGCGGCCACAAGCACCCGATCGTCTCGCCGATTCACAATCGCCCGCATCGGAAGCTCCACATGGGACGTCGCCCGGTGAGGGCGACGCACAGGCATCCCAGTGTTCGGCACCTCCCCTTCCTCGCCCCGGCGAAGACGCTGCCGTCGAGACTCCGACACCCTGGAGATGTAGTGATTGGGACGACCATCGCGGATCCGGCCCAACATCGGGCCTGATCGAGCCCGGGCCGGCGATCCACCTCGATCGTCGGCCCTTCAGACCCCTCGCGCCGAAGGATCCCAGAGAATCTTGTGCTGCTGAAGCTGGAGCCGGATCGGTAGCTTCGAGCCGAGAATCCACTCGGCCAGTTCGGTTGGGCTCACCGATCCGAACGCCGCGCTGAAGTGGACCGGGCTCCGGCGATACAGCTCTCGCTCGCGGACGATCGTGGCCGCCCAGTCGAAATCACGACGGTCGCAGACGACCACCTTCACCTCGTCGGTCGGCTGGAGCCGGTCAAGGTTGGTCCAGAGATTGGCTTCCGCCTCCCCGGAGCCCGGTGTTTTGATGTCGAGGATGATCCGGACCCTGGGATCCACCTGCCCCGTGTCGACGGCGCCGCTGGTCTCGAGCAGGACGGTCTTGCCGGCGTCGGCCAGTCGAGACATCAGTGGGTAAGCCTCGGGCTGGAGGAGCGGCTCGCCACCGGTCAGTTCGACGAGGTCGTCCCCCAGTTCCATCGCCCGTTGAAAAACGGCGTCGATCTCCAGGACCTCGCCCTGGGTAAAGGCGTGCGGTGTGTCGCAATAACCGCAGCGAAGGTGGCATGTGGTCAGGCGGATGAAGACACAGGGGAGTCCGGCGAAGGTGCTCTCTCCCTGGAGGCTCCGATAGATCTCGTGAACGAGGAGTGTCCCCGGCGGCTTCCCTTCCAGCGGTCGAAGCCGTCGATGATGGACCGGCTCGATCGAGATCAACGGACCGCGACCGGTTGTCGGGGCGAGGAGATTGTCGGGGTTCGCTGGCGAGACGGTTCCGGAAGACATGGCCCTGCCCGAACGAGGAGCGGTCGACTTCAATGAACGATCGTTCCATCATACGGGTCGGCGTTCGATTCGGACAGGGCCGGATCAACCTCCGGAACCTCGCTTCCCGAATTACTTTGCCGGAATGATCCGTCCCACCCGCGCCGACTCGTTCTTGATGAACTCGACCTCCAGGAACGGGTCTGAGGAGATCCGCTGAAAGCGGACATCTCCCCTGGCGTCGATCAGGAATGTTCCATGAAGCGGCTGGCCCTCAAAATCATCGAAGACCCGGTATCGCTTGAAGAGGATCAGCTTCGGGTCAGCGAGCATCGGCATCGGGAACTTGACGTCCTCCGGGTTATTTTTCAGGAGGTGGGTCGCCTCGGCGTCATCGGTGCTGACGGCCACGGTCTCCACGCCGAGTTTCCGAAGCGCCTCATATTCCTTGCCGAAGACCTGTAACTGCTGCATGCAGTGGGCGCACTTGTTCCCCAGGAAGAACAGGATGAGAACCTGCTTCCCCTTCCGGTCGGCGAGCGACCAGGTTTTGCCGGTGGTCTCGGAGCCTGAGAGAGGCTCTGCCCGGAATGGTGTCCAGACGAGTGGGCCGAGGGTGGTCAGGTCGATTCGATGAATGGCCGCCTCATCGGAGCCGCCTGTTCCGGTCGAGACGGGCGGGGCCTCGAGAGTCTTCCACGATGGATCCGACTTCCATGTCGCGACGATCGTATCGAGCCTGCGGAAGACGGGTAGATCGCGGTCGGCCCATCGAGCGATCGGGATCAGACGGGCATATGCCTCTCGGGCTTCCTTCGTCTTTCCAACGGCCTGAAGAATCTCGATGTAGGCGGCCAGTGGAGGGACCTGCTCGGGGTTCTGTTCGATGGCCTTTTTCGCGAGACTTTCCGCAAAGCCGAAGTTACGGGCCTTGAGGTGAGCGCGAGCGAGGGTCTCGCCGCGCATCCCGGTCGCCTGGGCGAATCGTTCGAAGGCGGGTCCGACTTCGCCCCGGGCAAGGAACTGATATCCTTCCAGCTCCGCCAGCGCAGGCTTCGCTGCGGCTTCCTTGAGTTTCTGGAGCGTCTCGACCTGCTGGGCGAGCTTTGCCGTGTCTCCGCGTCCGGCGTGGGCGAGGCCGAGTGTGTAGGCACGCTGGACCTGTTCCAGGCCAATGCTTGACCAGTCGAGGGCGCCGGTCGCGTTCGCCTCGATCAGGTCGTCCCAGAGCTCGTAGCGGACCAGAACTTCCGACCATCGGAGCCGCCCCTGCCGCTGCGGCGATCCGCCGTCGTTTGGGCCGTTCTTCTGGGGATCGCGTGGTTGCTCGACCAGGTTCCGCGCCACGGCGATGGCCTCGTGTGCCCGGCCGATGTGACTCAGGCTGGTGCAGAGCCACTGATTGTTGTGTGCATAATTGTGAATCTCGAATGGCATCACGCGGTCGCGAGCCATGTAGGCGTGGTCGACCCGCGCTGAGCCCTCCTGCTGATAGGCGGCGTCGGCATACCGCTTCAATCCGGTGTAGGTATGCCCGGGCATGTGCCAGGCGTGTGCGATCCCGAGGGCGGATCGAGCGTAGAGGGCCGCCGACTTCTCAGCCCGGATGGGTTTGACCCCGTCCCAGAGATGAATCCGATAATGATGGGCTCCCGGATGCATCGGCTCGACCTGGAGAACCGAATCGAGCACCAGGTCGAGCGACTGCCGGCTAACGACGCCGTTGCCGATCGACTGCCAGGCAACCATCGCCATCCAGGCGCGGGCGTCGATGTCATCAGGGAAGTCCTGGACGATCGACTCAAGGCCGCGAAGCAATTCCTGCTGACGGTCGCGCGGTTTGCCTCCTGGGCGGTGGAACGCCTCAAGTGCTTCGAGGTAGAGACGCTCCCTGCGCGAGAGCTTCGGTGCGCCGGGCCGCTCGGCTCGCTTACGTGCTTCGGCCAGGAAATCGCGGGCACGCCGAGGATTGTTGACATTCGCCATCGCCATGCCCCAGCACGCCATGGCACAGGACGGGTCCAGACGTGCTGCCTGGCGAAACGACCTCTCCGCCTCGAAGTAGAAAAAGGAATGGAGCTGCGCCACGCCCTGGTCGACGAACGCCTGGGCCTCGACCGACCGAGTGGTCACGGGAAAATGAGACTTGCCCATGCCCGGCATGAGATAGGCGGCCTGCCGGGGTCCATCGTTAAACGGCTCACCGTGGACCGAATGCCCCGGCGCTGGGATTGCGGCGTTGGCCTCGGTTGTGGATGGGGTAGGTCGGGTCGGCTCGTCGGCCAGGAGCCGGCATGGGGCCGAAAAGAGTCCCGCTGCCAGCAATGTCACTGCGAGACTCTCTGTTCGATATCTCATGGAAGGAGTCCTCAAGCCCGCCGATTGGCAAGCATCCCTTGGCCGGATACCGTTCCGATCCGGGCGCGGCATCCCGCGGGGGAGGACCCGGACGCTGACGATCTCTCTCAATGCTTCATTGTGGCCGCGCGGCCGGCTGAATTCGAGAGGTCTCCACAGGTAGATCAGCTTTTGGTCGGCTCGGGAGCAAGCGATGGTCGTCTCCTCGGAAGGAAGAGGTTCCACGGCCCGGACAGAGGCGCCCTCGCGTTGGCTCCTTTTCCTGGAAGACCCCGGAGGACTTTGATCCAAAACAAATCAAATTGAATTTTCCAGACGCTCTCGATTAGAGTTTTGTGTAATCTACTTGATAAAGGAGTTGCCATGGATGATGTCAATGGCTCTAAGATCCGCGGTGGCAGACGATAGTTGAGGCCGCTAGACTTGAGTGTGTCGCGCGTGGAGGATATGGCAGGATTTTTGGAGAATCCGCGTTGGCCAGCGAAAAGAAGCCGCCCCTGAAATGACGACCTCGGTCAAGATCTCCTGGGATCGTGGGATCGATCTGTCGGAGTACCTTTCGGGGGTCATCCGCGGGTCGATCGAGTGAGACAGGACGAAGGTCCGCTAGGAAGCTCGTCGAGGCAGACGGGGGCCAAGGATGATCGATTTCCCGAGGGCCACGACAGGCCCCCTCGAGTGAAGGGTGAGACCATGTCGATGATCGAGCCGATGACGACCATCCCCGGTGTCCCGGACAGGATTCCGTCGCGGCTCCGGCGGATGAGCGTCGAGGAATACGAGCGGCTGGCTGCCTCGGGGATCATCCCGTCGAGCAACCGGTATCACCTCATCAACGGCTACCTGGTCGAAAAGATGACGCACAATCCCCCGCACGCGACCTCTTTCCAGCGCACCGGGGCTGAACTCCGGCGCATCGTCCCGGCTGGCTGGCACGTTCGGCCGGCGCTGCCCGTCCGGCTCCCGGGCCAGGCGAGCATGCCCGAGCCGGATCACTGCGTCGCCCGGGGGTCGATCGACGATTACGCCGAGCGCCATCCCGACCCTAACGACATCGCCCTGGTCGTGGAGATTGCGGATTCCACGCTATCAGAGGATCGGGCGCTGGCCGCCTGGGTCTATGGCCCCGCCGGAATCGCGGCCTACTCGATCGTCGACGTCAACGGGCGCAGGATCGAGGTCTATTCCGATCCAGGCCCGGAAGGCTATCAGGCGAACACAACCTGCACGGAGGGACAATTTGTGCCCCTGGTGATCGACGGGCGAGAGGTCGGCCGGATCGCCGTCGTGGACCTTCTCCCCCCGATGCGCCCCCAGGCGCCGGCCTCGGGTGGTGAGGCTCGCGGGGCATCATGACTGGCGCCGAGCCGCTCCAGCGATGGGAGTCCCTGGCCGGCCGCGGCGAGATGGCCGACGACCGCGACGGGTTGCGGAGCGACGGCCGGGGCGCCGCCAGGTGAGGCGGTCGGGGCGCGCGATCAACCCCGCCGAGTCCCGGCGTCTCCTACTGAAGATTAATACCTGACGAACCGCCGCCGCTCGCGTTCCCAGGCGAACTCACCTGATCCGGCCAAGCGGTTGAGGTCCGGGTGGGCTTCGGGGTTATCCTCATCGCACGGGACCCATCCCGGGGCGTTCGGGTTCCGCCGCGAACAGTCTGTTCAGTTCGGCGTCCTGGACGGAGGAGGGGATCGACCCGCTCGCCGTCTCCGACGACCAGGGCTACTTCCGCCTGGGTGTCGGCCGGGATGGCGAGACGCTCTACGTGCGGATCAATGCCTCCTTCCTGGCCCCCATGTGTTCGGATCCCGTGGCGGCCGGGCCGAAGGTCCACACGTTTGCCCTCAGACCCGGCGTGACCGTCTCCGGGCGGGTCCTCAGGGACGGCAAGCCCCTGGCGAGGGTCGGGCTGGGGATGGTCCAGCGGGATCGGAACGTCCAGAGGTTCGTGGGCGACTTCGAGTACGGCACGGGCGACGACGGGCGGTTCGCCTTCACCAACATCCCGCCGGGGGACGCCTGGGTGATCTACGGGCTGATGGATAGTCTCAAGCCCCACGGAGCAATCCCGGTTCGCCACCTGCGGACGGGCAACCACGGCGAGACCGTTGAGTTGGGCGACATCAAGGTCCGTCCCGGGCGCCGCGTGAGCGGGCGAATCGTCCTGGCCGACGGCAAGCCCGTATCGCCGGACATCCGCGTGCTACTGTCGCGAGGCGAGGCATGGGACAGCCAGACGGCGACCGCCGGTCCGGACGGAACCTTCGCTTTCGTGGGGGTGCAAGATGAACGCATGAACATATCTTGATTATTCCCCCGGCTATCGCGTCTCGGCGAAGAACGCCAGCTACGACCTGCTCAATCAGGGGGGATTGTTGGGGAAGGTCGATGGAGAGGTCGTGGGCCTGCGGTTCTTCTTCGAGCCGGGGTCCGCCGCCCAGGCGCGACTTCGGGCGATTCCGTCAGGAGGATTACAAGGAGTACGAGCGCCGGAAGGAGAGCCCGCTCCGCGGTGCCCCCGTTGATCGTTAGTTGCTGACCCGGATTGGTCGGCGAACCCCAGGGCCAGCACGCACTCTGGGCAGCCCTGGTAAGATGTGACGCTTGCGCTCCGATCTCTTGATCTGTACAATGGCCCCCACGTGATTCGACACCAGGTTACGTGTGGAGGCCCGACGATGGCGAGTCTCCGGGGCATTTCGCTCGACGAGATCGTGGCGCATTTCCAGGTTTTTGAGGACCCTCGTTCCTCCATCAATCGCCGGCACCCTCTCGTCAGCGTCGTCGTCATCGCCGTCCTGGCCGTCCTCGCCGGCGCCGCCGGCCCGACCGTCATCGCCCAATGGTCCGGGCAAAGGCAAGACCTCCTGGTCACCGCGCTGGGCCTGACCGCAGGCGTGCCCGGCAAGGACGTCTTCCGCCGCGTCCTCATGGCACTCAAGCCGACGGCCTTCCAGGAGTGCTTCGCCGCGTGGCTCGGGTCGCTCCGTGCCGCGGCCGCCGAGGCCACCGGCATCGATCAGCCGGTCCTGGCCATCGACGGCAAGACCAACCGCCGCAGCCACGACCGCAAGAAGGCCCTCGGCGCGTTGCACTCGGTGATCGCCTGGGCCAGCGACTTCGGCCTGACGCTCGGGCAGGGCGCCTGCGCCGAGAAGTCCAACGAGATCACGGCGATCCCCGAGTTGCTGCGGCTGATCGACACCAAGGGCGTCATCATCACGATCGACGCCATGGGGGCGCAGAAGGTGATCGCCGAGGAGGTCATCCGCGGCGAGGCCGACTACGTGTTAACGCTGAAGGGCAACCAGGAGACGATGCACCAGGCGGTTATCGCCCTCTTCGATGGGCATCTCGACGGCGACGCGCCGGCCGGCGAGTTGGTGACCGAGGAGCGAGGCCACGGCCCGGTGGAGCAGCGGACTTACCTCCAACGGCCGGTCCCCAAAGATCTGCCGGGGAAGTCGCAGTGGAAGGGGTTGAAGTCGGTGGGCATGGTGACATCGTGCTGCCTTCGCGACGGGAAGGAGAGCATCGAAGTCCGCGACTACATCAGCAGCCTGGCCGTGGACGTGAAGCGATTCGCTCATGCGGTACGTTCGCACTGGGGCATCGATAACGGGTGCCATTGGACTCTCGATCTGACCTTCCGCGAGGACGAGTCGCGGATTCGGGAGCAGTCGCTACGAGAGAACTTCGCGTGGCTGAATCGGCTGACGCTCTCGCTGCTGAAGCAACATCCGAGCAAGGCGAGCATCGCCATGAAGCGCCGGTCCTGCGGGTGGTCGGACAAGTTCCTGATGGAAGTCCATACCGGGATAGTGCCTTAGTTCGCGCTGGCCCTGCCCATACATTAACCACAAATTGTTTTCACCGACCGTGGCAACTGTTGGCTTCCCCGATCACCTCTCCTGAAGGAAAACTAGGGTCGGGCCTGGGGTCGTTACCGGCCATGGAGTCGGCGCGATCGGTTCTCGGCCCGGAGACTTGGAAGCCGCTCCAGTCTCGATGAAGGGCTGGCCGGGCTGGACGTGAGAACTTTGGGTACGGGCCGCATGTCACACTGCCCGCGCCACCCCGGCCCAACGGTTCAGGTCGTGGGCCGAGGGGGGCGGCCCAGCCCCTGCATCTTCCGCAGCAGCAGGATCTCGCCGGAGTGGCACGCCTCGTCGTGCAACCCGTGGACGACCGAGTAGCGGATGGTGCGACCGGGGTTGCCGGGGGTCGGCCCTGCGAGCCGATCCCCGGTCGCCTCGCCGATCGCGTGTCGGAGCCGCCGGTGCTGGTCGACGAGCCGGTCCACGACCGCGTCCAGCCGGGGCCAGTTACCCGTGGGGACGGCCTCCGGGCGGCTTTCCCAACTGAACATCTCGTACCAGCCCTCCGGGCCCTCCGGTTCGCGGCCGAGGGCCTTCAGGGCCAGCCATTCCGCCAGGATGTAGCAGTGGCCGGCATGCCAGAGGATGCCGTTCTGAAGGCCCGGCGGGGACCAGCGGGCGTGTTCGTCGGTGATGCCCCCGAGGAACCGGAGCGTCTTGCCCCGAACCTCGTCGAGGAGCACCAGCAGGGTCTCGTCGGGCATGGCTCGATTCGGCTCCCTGGTGGAGATTCATGGGCGCCCGGGAAGTCTACCGCCATCACGGCCGTCCGGGCGCCGCTGGGTGAGCAGATCACTCGTAGCCGGGGCAGAGCGAACGTCTCGGGTCGTGGTGAGCAGCGATTCTAATACCAGGCCGATGGCCGTTGGCGCGGTCCAGCCCTACAATCCGGCTTCCCGGTGGGCTGCTCCAGGCGACGACCCGTGTGGCCCGCACCCCGTATGCCGGGGGCGCTGCGAGTCGCCGGCCCGGGGGGCGACCAGGCGTAGGGGACCTTCCTGGAAGAGATGGGGCCGGGGCGAAGAGAGGATGGATCACCCGCGATGAAGCTCCGGGGGGACGACGAACTGGAGCGGTCGGCGATCGTCGCCAACTGCCGGATGAACCGGGAACGGGAACTCGCCGGCTCCAACGGGTACTCCCGGGAGATCGGCCTGGACCCACTCGACTTCCTGCGGGCACGGATCCCGCCCGGCCGCCTGCCCGCGTGGCTGGACCTCTGCTGCGGCACGGGGAGGGCGCTGATCCAGGCCGCACGGGCCTGCCAGGCCGAGGGGATGGACATCGAGATCGTCGGCGTGGACCTGGTCGGGATGTTCCACCGGTTGGACCCCGACCTGAAGCATCTGCGTCTCGTGGAAGCCTCGCTGAGGACCTGGCATCCCGACCGCCAGTTCGACTTGATCACCTGCATCCACGGCCTCCACTACGTCGGCGACAAGCTCGTCCTGATCGCCCGCGCCGCCTCGTGGCTGGTCGAGGACGGGCTGTTCGTGGCGAACCTGGACCTGGAGAACCTCAAGCTCGTCGACGGGATGGCGGGGGGTCGCAAGGTCGTGGTTGAACTGCGGCGAGCCGGCATGGAGTACGACCGGAGGAGGCGGCTACTGACCTGCCGGGGCCGGAAGGACGTGAGCCTGCCCTACCGGTACCTGGGTGCGGACGATGAGGCCGGGCCGAACTACACGGGACAGCCCGCCGTGGACTCGTACTATCAGCCCGAATTGGGTGCTGAGCCCCGGCCCCGCTGAGAATTGCTTGCCATGCCCCTACATAGGGCGTGGAAGCAACAAAGACATATCCCCGCTCAGTGCAGGGAGCCCCGGACTGCGCGATCGGGGGCCTTCTGGTCGTCCCCATGGAACTCGATCCGCAGCCGCACGGGTTCGCCGGCCCGGACGACGATCTCTTCCTTCCAACGCATGCCACCGTCGGGATGCCGCACCTGGAGCGTGTACCGCCCCGGTGGCACCGGCGGCAGACGGAAGCGGCCCGCTTTGTCCGAGACGGCATGGTAGGGATGGTCGAAGACGTAGACCCAGGCGGCCATCGAGCCATGGACCGGGCAGCCGATCGCCACCGGGGAGCCCTCGGCCACGAAGCGGTGCGTCTGGCGTCCTCCAGGCGGCGTGACGAGATCGAAGCGGTTCCTCGGCTCGCGGGAACGGGACGTGACGCCGTGGTTGGCGCCGTCGCCGTTACGGAACTCCACCTCCCGGCCCGCGTCGACGGCCACGACGTGCGGCACGAAGGCGTAGTTCCGCTGGTCCACCACGACCGGCTCCTCCGGGACATCCTCGACGACGGTCTGCGGCGCCGGTATCCCCTCCAGCCAGATGACGGCATCCTTGAGCCCCTTTGTCCTGGCTTCCACCTCGATGAGATGCCGCTCAGTGCCCGCCTCCGGGATCGGGATGGGATTGGGGAGCGGGCCGTCGTAGGTGACGATCCCCACGACCCGGACGAGGTCGACCCCAGCAGGTCGGGCCATTGCCTCCCGGGTCCATCGTGCGGCTCCGCCGGTCATCGCCCACCCGAGGAGGAGGCCCACCATACCGCGGATGGCCCATCCGACCCGGCACATCGACATCGTCTCCTCCCGGGCCTGCCGCGGACCCCTCGCCCACTCCGGAAAAATCCGCATCGAAGGGATCCTCCCACGCCATGGCGCGTGACCGTTCATTGGGGCTTGACGGCGAAGACCTTCACGCTGGCGGCGTAGTCGTTCACGTCGTACCGCTTCAGCAGGTCGGCCAGCCGGGCGTGGAGCGCCTCGTCCACGACCGCCGCCGGTCCCACCGAGCAGCACCCCTCGTCAACCACCGCCAATGGTGAGGACGAGGAGGCTGGAGGCGGGCAGCAGGCCGCCTGGTTCTCGACCTTGGCATAGGCGTTCAGGTCGGCCCCGCTGTCGATCACCTCGACGAGGGCGAACCCGGCCTCGATCAGGCCCCGCCGGTAGTCCTCGATCGGGATCGCCCCGGCGATGCAGCCGACGTACGCCATCAGGTCGTCGCCCAACTCGGGCGGCAACTCCCGCTTCAGGGCGATGTCGCTGACGGCGAGCCGGCCCTCCGGCTTCAGCACCCGGGCGATCTCCCGGAACACGGCGGGCTTGTCCGGGGCCAGGTTGATCACGCAGTTGGAGATCACGCAGTCCACCGAGGCGTCCGGGAGCGGCAGCCTGTCGATCGTCGCCCGGTGGAACTCCACGTTGGTCAGGCCGGACTTCTCGGCGTTCCGGCGGGCCAGGTCGAGCATCTCGGGCGTCATGTCGATGCCGATCGCCTTGCCCGTCGGCCCGACCTTGCGGGCGGCCAGGAACACATCGAGCCCGCCGCCGCTGCCCAGGTCCACCACCGTCTCGCCCGGGCGCAGGTTCGCCGTGGCGGTGGGGTTGCCGCAGGAGAGCCCCATGTTGGCCTCGGCGGGGATCGAGGCCAGTTCCTCCGGCGAATAGCCGAACGCCTCGGCCACCGCCTTCACCCCCTGGTGGTCGGTCGAGAGCCCGATGTTGGCGACCGACCCATATTTCGACTTCACGGCCTCGATGATCGTCTCGGACATCGGACGGCTCCTCGGAAAAAGTGTCGGTTCGGTCTCATCGCCGGGCCAGGCGTCCTTTGGCCTGCATCAGGATCCAGAGCATTAGCCGCCCGAGGTCATCCCGCCGCTCGGCGTACCGGATGGCCTCCTCGGGCGTCTCGTCGAACGCCTTCGGGTCGGGGAACGGCAGCGAGAGCCGAAGGGCCGCCCCCCGGACCGCCGGGCAGCCGGCATCGGCCTCGTCGCAGACCATCAGGGCGGCGAAGCCCTCCTGGGGGTTGCTCGGGTCATCATACCGCCTGGAGAACTCGACGGCCTCCATCGGCGGCTCTCCCGACGAACCCCAACGTACCCGGTAGATCGGGTTGGCGGTGCCCGGCTCGCCCCGAGGCGCCCCCTCACCGGTGGCCTCGACCTCGACGCCGATCTCCTTCAGGCAGGCGACGGTGCGGGGGTTGAAGGCGGTGGGGGCCGTTCCGCCACTATGAAATCGGACCTCGCGGAGGCCACAGTAGGCGGCGGCGATGTTCCCCATCGTCGCCCCCAGGATGCTCCGGCGGCTGTTGCCGGTGCAGATCACCACCACATGGAGCGGCTGACCCGGCCTGTCGTTCGTGACGAGCCACTCCACGAGCCTCTCGCCCGCCTCCCGGTGGCCCTCGTCGATCGGATCGACGGAGCGAGCCAGCCGTTCGACGTGCCCGGCGAGGCCCGGCAGCAGATGACGACGGTCGGCAGGCATCTCGAAATCCGGGGTCGAAGGCCGGCTCATGCGTTCGCTCCCTGGCCTGCCGGTGTGCCGACGGGCTCGAAGTAACGCCGCTGGAAGTACAGGGCGACCTTCACCAGGCCGATCAGGACCGGGACTTCCACCAGCGGGCCAATCACGGCGGCGAAGGCGGCACCCGAGTCGATACCGAGGACGGCGACGGCCACGGCGATGGCCAACTCGAAATTGTTGCTCGCCGCCGTGAACGACAGCGTTGCCGTCTTCGAGTAGTCGGCCCCCAGCTTCCTCCCCATCCAGAAGGAGACGAGGAACATCACGACGAAGTAGATCAGCAGCGGCACGGCGATCCGCAGCACGTCGAGCGGGATGCGGACGATGTTCCGGCCCTGGAGCGAGAACATCACCACGATCGTGAAGAGCAGCGAGACCAGCGTGAGCGGGCTGATCGCGGGGATGAACCGCCCCTCGTACCAGGCTCGCCCCCGGGCCTTGACCAGGACCAGCCGGGTGAGCATCCCGGCCAGGAACGGGATGCCCAGGTAGACGAAGACGCTCCGGGCGATGGCCCCCATCGTGATCCCTGAAAGGTCCACGTCGCCGAAGGAGTAGCCGAGCATCGGCGGGAGCACCTTGACGAAGAGGAAGGCATAGGCCGAGTAGCAGAGCACCTGGAAGATGCTGTTGAAGGCGACGAGTCCGGCGGCGTACTCGGCGTCCCCCCCGGCCAGATCATTCCAGACGATGACCATGGCGATGCAGCGGGCCAACCCGATCAGGATCAGCCCGATGGCGTACTCGGGCCTGTCCGGCAGGAGGGCCAGCGCGAGGGCGAACATCAGCGACGGGCCAATGACCCAGTTCTGGACCAGCGAGAGGCCCAGGACCCTCGTGTTGCGGAAGACCCGGGGCATCTCCTCGTACCGGACCTTCGCCAGCGGGGGATACATCATCAGGATCAGCCCGGCGGCGATCGGGATCGAGGTCGTGCCCACGGACAGGCTCGTGATACCCCGGACGACGGCCGGTGCGACATTGCCGAGGAGGACGCCCAGCGCCATGGCCAGGAAGCTCCAGAGCGTCAGGTACCGGTCCAGGAAGGACAGCCGTCCCGTCGTCCGGGGGTGGCAGGTGATGGTCGCGGTACTCATCGAGGGACCTCCTCACGCCCGACCTCTATATGAGGTTCGGCGAATATAGTGGGGCAAAAAAAGTCGGACGCACTTACGATCCCTCGCAGCAGGAGACCGCACGATCGAGCCGCTGGCGGTCCTGGGCGAAGATTTCCGGGTCTCCCAGGGAACTATCCAGGCAGCCCAGGAGGATGCGGTGCAGGCCCGCCCTGGGCTTCGCCAGGCGATAATGGACCCAGAGCCCCTCCTTCCGGCCGACGACGAGACCGTGCTTTCGGAGGTAGGCCAGGTGCCGGGAGACCGTGGGCTGGGAGAGTCCCAGGGCCTCGTGCAGGTAGCAGACGCAGACCTCCTCCCTGTCGCCCGAGAGGAGGTTCAGGAGGCGAAGGCGCACCGGGTCGGCGAACGCCTTCAGCAGGCGGGTCGAGTCGGCCAGGGCGTCGGTGGCAGGCTTCTCCATACGTCTAACCGAATATAATCTGCGGGCACGCCTCAGGTCAAGCCTACGTCGATCGGACGGGAGAGTCCCGGGACGCTGACCAGGAGTCGGAGGGTCAAGTCCATGCAGAGTCTCATCGCCATCCCCCGCTCGGTCTCGCTGTTTATCCTCGCCGGCGCCTGCGAGATCGGCGGCGGGTGGATGGTGTGGAGGTGGTTGAGGGACCAGGAGCCCGGCTGATGGGGCCTGCTTGGTGGGCTCGTCCTGGTCCTCTACGGGATCATCCCGACGTTCCAGGCCAGCCACTTCGGCCGGGTCTACGCCGTGTACGGCGGCTACTTCATCGTGCTATCGCTGCTGTGGGGATGGGGTATCGACGGCGACCAGCCCGATAAGGCCGACGTGATCGGCTCTCTGATCGCCCTGGTCGGCGTCTGCATCATGATGTATGGCCGAGGCGGTGATCGGGCCGCTCCGTCGCTCGGCCCAACTGGGGGACTGGTCCGCTAAACTGGGGATGGGACCGAAGCGGTATGGGGTCACGGCGAACCCTGCGACCAGCGACTCAGCATCCTCGACCCCGGGCCAGTCCCATGGGTAGACAGCGATGAACGGTATCGACGAGCATCCCGAGGCCCCGCTACCTCACCTGGAGACCTTCTCGAAGGCCGCCGAACTGGGCAGCTTCACGGGGGCGGCCAGGGAGATGGGCCTGTCCCAGGCCGCCGTCAGCCAGCGGATTCAAGCCCTCGAACAGGCGCTCGGCGTGCCCCTGTTCCAGCGGCGGGGAGGACGGGTCCTGCCGACCGAGGCGGGCCGGATGCTCTACGTTTATGCCCGGCGGATCCTCGACCTCCACCAGGAGGCCCGCCGAGAAGTCGTCGGCCACCGGGCGACGGTCGGCGGAGACCTGCTCCTGGCCGCCAGTTCCATCCCCGGCGAGCACCTGCTCCCGGCGCTGGTGTCGCAGTTCGGCAAGAAATACCCGCACGTCCGGGTCCACGCCTCGGTCAGCGACAGCACGGCGGTCCTCCAGCAGGTGGAACGGGGCGAGGTCAGCCTCGGGATGGTCGGCCGCAGGGCCGAGAGCCCGCACCTGGAATCCCGCCACCTCGCCAGCGACCGCATGTTGCTCATCGTGCCGCCGGGGCATGCCTGGGGCCGGAGGAAGCGGGTATCGGTCGAGCAACTCCGCGGCCAACTGCTGATCCTCCGAGAGGCCGGCGAACGGAAGTTCCCGGTCGGCCCGGACAGCGCCAGGCGTCTCGGCTACGACGCCGCCGAGATCGACGCCCTGCCGCCCCGGGCCACGGAGTCCTTCGCCGGGGTCGGCAACCCGCTGGCCCTCGGCGCGTTGCGGGCGGGCGAGGTCGTACTGGACCTCGGCTGCGGGGCCGGGATGGATTGCCTCCTCGCCGCCGGCCGGGTCGGCCCGACGGGCCGGGTCATCGGCGTGGACACGACCGGGCCGATGGTCGAGAAGGCTCGGGCGAACGCGCTGGCGGCCGGGGTCGGGAACGCCGAATTCCATCTCGGCGAGGCCGACCATCTCCCATTTGATGACGGGACGGTGGACGTGGTGATCTCCAACGGGGTGTTCAACCTCTGCTCGGACAAGCCGGGGGTCCTGGCCGAGGTCTTCCGGGTGCTCCGCGCGGGTGGGCGGCTCAAGATGGCCGACATTCTCCTCCATGAGGAGGTAACGCCCGAGGAGGTCGCCGCCAGGGGGGGAATGGTCGGACTGAATCGCCGGCGCGGTGTGGGAGCGGTCGCTCCTGCGGATGTTGACCGAGGCCGGGTTCGTCGAGCCCACGTTCCACGGCTGGACGGGCTACTTCACGTCGTCCTTCACGCAGGGCGGGCTGATCACCGCCCGCAAGCCGGGCGGTCAGATCGCCGCCGGGGGCGTGGTACGGCCAATGGGGACGCGAAGGATCAGAGGGCCGGACTCTGATCGACGCCCCACCGGCCCCTCCAACGAGTCCATGCCCAGCCCGCCGATCGATCTCTCGCTCGTGGACCCCTCCGGTTGTCCCATGACCGGTCCCCCGATAGACTATCCCGCTCCCCCAGCGGGGGCCACCAACGAGATGCGTGACTTCCTGAGCCGGCACCTGTTCAGCCCCCTCCAGGGGATGACCGCCGGCGCCTGGCGGTCGCTGCTCCGGCAGAATCGCTACGCCATCGACCCGCCGTACTGGCCCCGGGCCGCCTTCCAGTCGGCGATCAGCCTGCACAACTCCGCCTTCGCCCGCCTGGAGGACGCGACCTACGGATCCAGGGTGGCCGCCGCCCCCATCGAGCCGCCGATCTTCATCCTGGGCCACTGGCGGCACGGGACGACCCACCTGCATAACCTGCTCGCCCTGGATCCGAGCCTCCTCGCCCCGACCCTGTACCAGACGCTCTACCCCCGGACGTTTCTCACGACCGAACGGGTCGTCCCCCGGCTCGGCCAGTCCTTGCTCCTGCGGCGGCGCCCCTACGACGACGTGGCCCTCGGCTTCGGCGTGCCGAACGAGGACGAACTCGCCCTGGTCAACGACGGGGCGCCGTCGCCCTACCTCTCCTGGGTCTTCCCCCGCCGGGCCGACCGCCATGATCGCTTCCTCACGTTCCGCAAGGCCGTTGGGGATGAGGTCGCCTCCTGGAAGTCGTCTTTGCTGCGGTTCCTCAGTTCAGGTTTCGCACTTTTGGGGAAGACCCACTGATCAAAAAGACATGTCGGTTTCCTTGTGATTCCTTGGCTACTTGTCTGGGTTGACCGACCTCGACAAGCACCAAGCACAAGGAAACCGACCCATGGAACTTACCTCCTCCTTCGCCGAGCTGCTACAGCACTTCTCTCCTGTCTTCACCGCTCCAACCTACCAGACCTTCGTCGCCATCGTCGCCGGCTGGATCCTCTCCCAGCGGCACCGCTTCATCACCGAGGTCATCTTCTCCAGCGGCAACGTCGGCAACGGACACTGGTCCCGATTCCATCGCTTCTTCAGCCATGCCGCCTGGGACATCGACACCTTCTCCCTGTTCCTGGCCAAGCTCGTCGTGACGATCCTTGCCCCCGGCGCCCTGTTCCTCTGGGCCGTCGATGACACCCTCTGCCGCAAACGCGGCTTGACCCTCTACGGCGCCGGCATGCACTACGACCCGCTGATCTCCAGTCGGTCCAAGGCCCTGGTCAGTTGGGGACACGATTGGGTCGTGCTTTGCCTGATCATCATCCACCCCTGGTGGGCTCCGACCAAGGTCTTTGCCTTGCCGATCGCCGCCCGGCTGTACATCAACCGACAGGGGCTCACCAAGGGGAAGAAGGCGAAGGGCCAATCGGCTCAAGGTCCGACCAAAGCGAAGGTCCCGCCCGATCCCGACCATCGCACCCGGCCCGAATGGGCGCTGGAACTCATCCGGTTGGTGGCACGCTGGTTCCCCGACGAAGAGATCATCGTCCTCGGTGACAGCGCCTATGGCGGCCAAAGCGTTCTCTCCCATCTCCCCGCCAACGTCCATCTCATCAGCCGGGTCGCTGCCAATGCCGCACTGTACGAGGTCGCCCCGCCGCGGCGACCGGATCAGCGCGGAGCCTCCCACAAGAAGGGGGACCGTCTGCCGGGCATGGCCGAGTGGGCGGAGGACCCCAAGGCGCCCTGGACGACGCTGTGCTTCCACCAGTTCGGGCTGCATGCCGTCCTGGAAGTCAAGACGATCCAGGCCCTGTACTACAAGGCAGGGCGGGACCGATTGCTGACCATCGTCCTGGTGCGTGACGAGGTTGGGGGGCGTCCCGATCAGATGTTTTATTGCACCAAGCTGGAGTGGACGGCCTGGGAGATCCTCGCGGTGTATGCGTGCCGCTGGGCAATCGAATGCACATTCGAGAATAGCAAGCAGTTTTTGGGCGTAGAGGACCCGGCCAATCGCCTCCCCAAGGCCGTGAAACGGACGGCACCGATGGCGTTGTTCCTCTACACGATGGTCGTGGCTTGGTTTCATCGAACCGGTCATCAATCGGTGGAGTTGAACTAAACCGCTTCGCGGTGGGCAAGAACGAGCTTCCGCTCGACTGCGACGGCCCTGGCGTCTTCCGCCATCTTTCCTCGACGCTCTCACCTCTCATCTCCGCTTACCGGGCGGTGTTCCGCCGCCCAGGTCGATTGACACTGCCTCTTCTCCGCTCCGTTGCGGCATCATGAACGGGTTCGTCACTTCCACACCCCGTTCACTCGCAAAGGAGCCGCACATGACCCCCCTGCGTCGCCGCATGATCGACGACATGACCCTCCGCAACTTCACCCCGGCGACCATCAAGGCCTACGTCCGAGCCGTCGCCCGCTTCGCCCGCTACTTCCACCGCTCGCCCGATCGCCTCGGCCGCGAGGACGTCCGCACCTACCTGCTCCACCTCCTCAACGAGCAGCACGTCTCCCACAGCTACTATAAGCTCACCCGCTGCGCCTTGCGCTTCTTCTACCGCGAGACCCTGGGCCGCGATGATGTCCCGGCGAGCCTCGCCCCGGTCAAGGAGCCGCGTTCCCTCCCCGTCGTCCTCGGCCCCGACGAGCTCGTCCGCTTCTTCGCCGCCATCACGAACCTCAAGCATCGCGCCTTGCTCATGACCGCCTATGCCGCCGGGTTGCGGATCTCGGAGGTCGCCCGCCTGCGCAGCGCCGACATCGACAGCGCCCGCATGGTCATCCGCGTCGACCGGGGCAAGGGCCAGAAGGATCGTTACGTCATGCTCTCCCCGCGGCTGCTGGAGATCCTCCGCGCCTACTGGAAGGCCGCTCGGCCGGGCGCGTACCTCTTCCCGGGCGCCACGCCCGATCGGCCGCTGACCACCGGGAGTGTGCGCAAGGTCTGCTCCCGCGCCCGCCGCGCCGCCGGGTTGGACAAGCAGGTCACGGTCCGGGCGCTGCGTCACAGCTTCGCGACCCACTTGCTCGAGGCAGGCACCGACCTGCGGACCATCCAGGTCCTGCTGGGCCATAACCGCTTCAATACCACGGCGCGGTATGTCCACGTCGCCACCGCCTCGATCCCTTCGACCAAAAGCCCGTTCGACCGCCTCGACCTGACCCCCCGAGGAGGTCGCCGGTCATGACTCGACCTCGTCCCACCGTGGCCGAGGTCATCCGCAGCGTCCGTGACAAGTTCCTGGAGGGGGAGAATCCGGGGCTGACGCCCGCGCAACGCCGCACCCTCAACGACCTGACCGCCTGCCGCACCGCGGCTTTGGGCGGCCACGTGTTGGAGTGCCCCGAGTGCGGGCATCAGCAGATCGCCTACAACTCGTGCGGTAACCGCCACTGACCGACCTGCCAGGCCACGGCGTCGGCGCGGTGGCTGGAGGCCCGTGCCGCCGAGTTGCTCCCGGTCCCCTACTTCCACTTGGTCTTCACGCTGCCGGATGTCCTCAACCCGATCGCCCTGGCCAATCCCCGGGTGGTCTACGACCTGCTCTTGCGCTGCGCCGCCGAGACGGTGCTGGAGGTGGCCGCGAACCCCGATCATCTCGGCGCCCGCACCGGCGTGCTGACGGTGCTGCACACCTGGGGCCAGGCGTTGCAGTTCCACCCGCACGTCCACTGCGTGGTCCCGGGCGGCGGGCTGTCCGAGGATCGGACGCGCTGGATCGGCTCGCGGCCGGACTTCTTCCTACCGGTGCGGGTCTTGAGCCGGGTCTTTCGCGGCAAGTTCCTGGCGGGCCTGCGTGCCGCCCGCGGCGAGGGCCGGTTGCATCTGTCGGACCGGAGCGGCCCAGAGATGACAACGGAGTTCGAGCGGTTGGTGTCGGCCTCGCTGCGCACCGACTGGGTGGTGTACGCCAAGCGGCCGTTCGGCGGCCCCGAGGTGGTGCTGAAGTACCTGGCGCGGTACACGCATCGGGTAGCCATCAGCGACGCTCGGTTGCTCGACTTCGAGGACGGCATCGTCCGCTTCCGATACAAGGACTACACGCACGGCCACCGGAAGCGGGTGATGAAGCTGTCGGCGCGGGAGTTCGTGCGGCGGTTCCTGCTGCACGTGCTGCCGGCGGGGTTCGTGCGAATCCGCCACTACGGGATCCTGTCGAACCGAAATCGGCAGAAAGATGTGGCGTTGTGCCGGAAGTTGCTCGGTGGCGAGAAGACGCCCAAGGCGGTTGAGCCGGAGGCGTCGCCGGCCGCCGAGTGCGGCGAGTCGATCACGCCGACGC
This sequence comes from Planctomycetales bacterium, assembly GCA_027449865.1. GTDB lineage: Bacteria > Planctomycetota > Planctomycetia > Isosphaerales > Isosphaeraceae > JAKAUH01. The sequence continues at coordinate 347 of DAIDKV010000245.1, read as the reverse complement.
GGGTCTGTCCTCACTGCGGTGCGGGGCGGATGATCGTGATCGCGGAATTCGGCCCGGTGGCGTCCGGAACAGAGATCGCCGTGGGGTTTGAGGAGTGCGTGATCGTGGATAGCTCGTAATGGGTGAGAGGTCCGTCGAGGGTGGACGAGGAGAGAACCGTCGAGCGAGGCGGGACGGAGACTCCGCGTGCCGAGGTGAGAGATCCCGCGAGAGCGGGGTCCGGAGGCTGGGGCGACAGCCGGTCGAAGGGCGGCTCCTGAGGGCGTCGAGCCAGCGAGATGTCGCTGGCGTGAGGCTGAAGAGAGGCGAAGAGCCGCGAAGAAATAGGCGGGGGCCGATTGAAAGAC
>DAIDKV010000244.1 GCA_027449865.1 Planctomycetales bacterium | reverse complement strand
CGGTCCTGTCCCGGTTCGCCTCTGACGAGGCGAACCGGGACAGGACCGAACTCGAAGCGTACTCTGTTCGTCCCGAGGTCACTCGGAGGGCTTTTCGGTCAGCGGGGGCTTGACTTCAGCGGCTTCATAGAAGGCATCCTGGATGAGGAAAGGCCATGCGAAGGTTCCGAGTCTCGATCTCGGGGATGATGTGGGTGGTGGCGGCCTCGGCGGTGGGGATCGCGGCGCTTCGGGATGCCTCGGGATTCTCGCTCGGCCTGGTCTTCCTGCTGACGCGCGCGTTCCTCGGCCTGGCGATCGTCTGGGCGATCTACCGGCGAGGCGCCGACCGAGCCTGGTGGCTCGGCTTCGCCCTCTTCGGCTGGGGATATGAGCTGCTGGTCCCTCCGACGTCGGGGTACTCATTTGCGCACATGCCGGCCGCCTCGGCCCTGATCGCCCTCAAGCCATTCTTCGGGCAGCCCGCAAACCTCGACTTCATTGTGACGCCGGAACGGAGTCTCGGGGACTATGCCTATCTGCGAATCGGTGACGATCTGATGGCGATGATGACCGCCCTGCTGGGCGGCGTGCTGGCGCGGCGAGCATTCGAGCGGTCGTCGGCCGGGTCGGAGCCCGAGCCCTCACCGAAGCCAGAGCCGGCCGCCCGCGTGCGATGGTTCCTCCCGATGGCCGCCATCGGGGCCGGACTGGTGACGACGACCGCCCTCCTGGCGATGCGATCGACCGGTCCTTCCGACGTCTGGGCTGGGCTGGCGTTCCTGTTCACGTCCGGGCTGCTCGGCCTGGCCGCGGTGGGGGCGTTTCAGGCGCGGGGAAGGTTGCGTCGGACGTGCGCGGGCGCCGCGATTCTCGGGGGCGGATACCTGCTGCTCGTCTTCTCGCAGAGCCCGTATCGGCCGATGCCGTCGGGTCAGTTCCTGCACGCGTTCCGCGTCTGGTTCCCCGCGACCGCCGGCCCGACCGCCTCGGCGAGTGCCCGGATTCTCGACGAGCTGGAGCGTCCGATCCCGATGGAATTCCCGCGGAAGACGCCGCTCTCGGAGGTGGTGGCGTCTCTCAAGAAATCCACGAGCACGGCGGACGACCCCGGCATCCCGATCTACGTCGATCCGATTGGCCTCCTGGAGGCCGAGCAACCGCCCGACCCGACCCTCACGATCGAACTGCGGGGTGTCCCGCTGAAGGTCGCCCTGCGAACCGCGCTGAAGCCACTCGGTATGGATTATGTCGTCCAGGACGGCGTGCTCTGGATCACCTCGGTCGAGTCGGCGTCTCTGGATAGTACTCCCTTCTATCTTGCGTCGGGTCAGAATGAACAGCACTGGTGGCGTCACCGGCAGGCGAATCTCACGCTCACGCCCGACCTGGAGGACCCCTACCTGATCGCCGGCCATTGCCTGCTGGCGATGCTGGCGATGGGTCTTGGTGCGGTCGCGGGCTCGATCCCGTCCGGGGCGACTGGTCCGCATCTGGAGGACCGTCCATGAGCCGGGAACCGATGCGAAGGCTCCGCGAATCGATCGTCGGGCTGACGGCCGTCGTACTGGTCTCGGCGGTGGGGATCGTGGCGCTCCGGTATTCGACGGTGGCCTGGGTCGGCGCGATCGACCTTCTGACGCGCGCGATCCTCGGCCTGGCCGTCGTGAAGGCGATCTACGGCCGAGGTCCCACCCGCGCCGGCTGGCTGGGCTTCGCGGTCTTCGGCTGGGGTTTTCTGGGCCTGGTCATGCCCCGAATGCTGCCGGATCGTCTTGGTGAAGGGCTGCTGCTGCCCTATCTTCCGACGAGAATTCTCCTCGCCGTCGAGCCATTCCTGGGCCGCGAGCCGGGCCTCCGTCAGGGCTTCGCCGCTTTCGACGTGTCGATGGGAGACTTCCGCGATGTTCTAAGAGCCGACTATATTTATCTGAGGATCGGCTACGACCTGCTGGCGATGGTGGTCGCTCTGGTGGGCGGGATGCTGACGAGGGTCGCGTTCGCGCGATCGCCGGGCGAAACAGGCCCCGAGCCGACGTGGTCACCCGCCCGCGCCCGATGGATCCGCGCGACGATCGCCGCGTGGGCGGCGCTGATCCCCGTCACCGCGACGATCGCGCTCCGATCGACCTGGAAGGCCGGCTTCTGGGCCGGATTGACGTTCCTGCTGACGTCCGGACTGCTCGGCCTGGCCGGGCTGGCAGCGATCCATCTTCGGGGACGTCGACGAGGGCCGTACGTGGGCGCCTCCGTGTTCGGCGTCGGCTATTTGCTCCTGGTCTTCACGCCCAGCCCATACCTGCCGATGCCGACTGGCCTGCTCCTTCAATCCCTCCGCGCCCGGTTCCCTGCGCTCGCCGGCCTGACCGCCGCGTCGAACGCCCGGATCATCGAGGAGCTGGAGCGGCCGATTCCAATGGAGTTCCCGCGGAAGGCGCCGCTCTCGGAGGTGCTGGCTTATCTCAAAAAATCCACAAGACCTCCGAATGGCCCCGGCTTCCCGATCTACCTCGACCCGATCGGTTTGGGGGAGGCCGAGCGGACGCCCGCCTCAACGATCGCGATCGATCTGCGGGGCGTCCCGCTGAAGGTCTCGCTGGCGATCGCCCTGGGGCAGGTCGGTATGGGTTACATCGTCGAGGACGGCATGCTGCGGATCACGTCGTTCGAAAGCCTGCACGACCAGGAGGCGCCCTTCTACTTCATCGGGCCGCGATCCCGGGATCGCCGGATGTTCGACCAGCGCGAGGCGAAGCTCACGCTCACGTCCGACCTCGCCGACCCCTATCTCATCGCCGGTCACTGTTTGCTGGTGATGTTGGTGGCCGGTCTCGGCGCCTTGGTGGCATCGAGGATCAGGCAGGCCGCCCGTGCCTCGGTCTGATCCCGCCGCAACGATGCTCCCGATCGCCCCGGCCGATCTCGGGGCGGTACTCTCTCAACCCAGAAGAGCCGAACCGATGGCCGATATTCAGAGCCCCCGACTCCTCTACATCAAGGGCGGCCTGTTCTTCGTGCTGGGCGTCCTGGCGTCGGCGCTGCTCCTGATCGACGACCCCCGGCCGCGGACGGCTTTGCTGCTGGCGGTCGCTGTCTGGTCATTCGCGAGGGCGTACTACTTTGCGTTTTACGTGATCTCGCACTACATCGACCCCGGCTATCGATTCGCGGGGCTGGCCTCGCTCGTCCGATACCTGGCCCGTCGTCGCGGCGATCGGTCGTCCGAGGGGGATCATTCCGGGAATCGGTAGAGGGTGTAATCGACGGCCCCGAGCCGCTCCACCGGCAGGGCGAGCAGACCGAGCAGGTAGAGCGCCCGGCCCTCAGGATCATCGTCGGGCGCATCGGCCTCTTCGGGCAAGGGCTCGCCCGCGTCCTCGATCATTTCGCCCGACTGGACGAGCCATCGCCGCCTCAGGACGCCGTCGACGAACCATTCGAAGCCGGCGGTTCCCGAGGCGCCTTCAAGGAGGAGGGTCATGGCCGCGCCCCCTCGCGAGAGTTCCGCGAGGGCGATCGGGTCGGCGACCAGCATCGGACCCCAGATCGAGGCCCAGCCGTCGACCTTCGCCGCGGCGGCGCCGAGGCCGCCTTCCAGGTCATCGAGCACCATGACGGAGGTCGCCGAGTCGAAGTCGATCGGCCGGGCCTCGGTTGCGCCCAGGAACCCCAGACGGCCGAGCAGGAACGGGAAGCCGGGGAGGTCGTCGGACCGGATCAGGATCGCGCCGGTGTGCCAGGACATTGTGAAGAGACCTCCCGGGCCGTCGACCTCGCCGAGCCGCGCCGGCATCCGGCGACGTCGGGCGTCAGCATACCCGACTCATCGACGTGCGGGAACGCGCTACCGGAAAGGCGGGAGTTTGCCGCATCGGGGACCAACTGACTACGATAGTCTGGCGGGCGATCTCGATCGGATTTCGGGAGATCTCGAGGTTCGTCTCAACCGCCCACGCCTGGAGGTATACCGATGGCGGACAACGAGAAAACCGCCCTCGAAGAGCTCCTGAAGAAGCTGCCGCCTGAGGATGCGCGAGGGATTGTGAATCAACTGGTCAAGATCACGACGGATGCCATGGAACTATCCATGAGCCGCCTGGCAAACAGCCTCGTGCCGAAAGTCGTCGACACCACGCTTCAGCGTTTCGGCATTTCGAGTTCTGTAATGAGGGAACTCGGGGAGATCGCCACCGAGACCGGCGAAGGCTTCGAGGATGTGTTATTAAAGGCCATGTTGCTTTATAAAGCTGCCGTGGAGGCAACCCATAAAGGCCAGCGCCTCGTTATTGTCGATAATGAATATCAATTGATTCGAGAAATCACGGATGTCACCAGCCCTGTCAACGAACCCCTGGCGAGCACTGGCGTTGGGAGGTCGTGAGATAATCCGCGATGACGACGAACGAATCGGAGGATAGGGACGAGACCAGGGCTGCCAGGGTGATCCGCAAGGGGCCGAAACTTGAGGAGCCTTTGAGGCTCACCGAGGATGCCCTTGAGACCCGGCGCAGGCCACCGACAGCCACCGAACGTTACGAAGCTCGCGTGGATAGCCATCTCGCTGAACGGATTCGAGACAAACAGTGCCTCCAGGAGGAGGTCCATCACCTCCGCGAGGATCTGCGATGGATCGAGGATCGGGGTGCCTGGCAACGTGAGGAGTTGGCCCGTCTCCGGACTTCCTATGCTCTGGCGATCGGGTTCAGTTGAATGTCCTTCGCCCTGATCGCGATAGGTGGTTGCGTGGTCAGCTATGCCACCTTCCTGCAGCCCGAGGCCCAGCGAACCATCGCGACGGCCGGCCTGATAGGCCTGTTTATCGGTGTCTTTGTCCAGGCCTACAACTCCTGGATGGGGACCCGCCTCGAGATCGGCAAATCACAGCCGCCCGCGACCGAGACGAGACCGCACCCGAATCCCCCGCCCTCACGCTGAGCTCGCCCCGCTCCGCGCCGGCGGGACGATTCGGGTATGATGGGGTTGGGCGGCCGAAGTCGGCACCCGCACCCTCGTTCCCCGGGAGACGCGATCATGGTCGACCTCATCAAAAAAGCGTTTTACACCGGACTCGGCCTGGCCGTCCTCACCAAGGACAAGGCCGAGGAAATGGTCCGCGAGATCGCCGAGCAGGCAAAGCTCTCCGAGTCCGAGGGCAAGGAACTCGTCGACAGCCTGATGAAGCAGTCGGACCAGGCCCGGCAGGATTTTCAGTCGAAGGTCGATGAGGCCGTGCAGTCGGTCGTCAGGCGGATGCACCTCGCCACTCGCGACGAACTGGAGTCGCTTCGCGCGAAGGTCGAGGAGCTCTCGGCGAAGGTCGGCCCGCACGGATCCTGACTCGATTCCCCACGATTTTTCCCGGTAACCCCGGCTCGAAGCGACGCGGTTGTCGCTAAGATCGGACAGCCGGCGCCCGATTGGACCCTTGCCGATCGGGCGCGACGGCCCTCGTCTCGATCCTCTTCCGGGAGTCGCCGCGATGACGTTGCCTCGAGCCGCCCTTGCCGCCGCACTGGTTCTTGCGGTGGGCCCCCTGCCCCTCGCCCTGGCTCAGCAGGAAAAAGCCAGCGCCCCGCCCCCGCCCCCGCCCCCGCGCCGCGGTCCGGCGCCAGGCTTCAACTATCGATCGATCGAGGTGGGCCCCGACCACAAGATCACCTTCCGCATCCGCGCTCCCAGGGCCAGTGAGGTCTCCGTCCTCGGCGACTTCGGACGGGCGAAGATGGAGAAAAACGGCGAGGGTGTCTGGTCGGCGACCGTCGGACCGCTCGAACCGGATTACTACACCTATCACTTCGACGTCGACGGCGTCTTCACGGTCGATCCCCGCAACCCAATGATCAAGCCGGGGCTCGGCAGCGTCGACAGCATGTGCCTCGTCCCCGGCCCGGAATCCGAGTTCGAGCAGACGAAACACGTCCCGCACGGCCAGCTTCGGACCGACTGGTACAACTCGAAAACCCTGGGCGACCAGCGGAGCCTGCGCGTCTACACGCCGCCCGGATACGAGAAAGGCTCGGAGCGCTATCCGGTCTTCTACCTGCTCCACGGCGCCGGTGACAACGACGAGGGCTGGAGCACCGTCGGCCGCGCGGGGTTTATCCTCGATAACCTGATCGCCGAGAAGAAGGCCGTGCCGATGATCGTGGTGATGCCCAACGGCAGCCTCCCGCGACCGTCCCTTCCCAACGGCGACGCCCAGGGCCAGAATCAGGGCGATCGCCGGGCGATGATGCAGGCGATGCAGCAGAGGTTCACCCACGAGCTACTCGACGACGTCGTTCCGTTCGTCGAGGCGAACTACCGGACCCTCGGCGGCGCTGAGCATCGCGCCCTGGCCGGTCTCTCGATGGGAGGCGGCCAGACGCTCCAGGTTCTCACCTCGCACCCGGACGCCTTCGGTTATGTCGGCATCTGGAGCGCCGGTATCTTCGGCGGTAGCCCCGGCGAGTTCGAGGAGAGCCACGCCGCCTTCTTCAAGGACGCCGCGAAGGTCAACGACTCGGTCAAGCTGCTCTCGATCAGCGTCGGCGACAAGGACTTCCTGTTTGAAGGCTCGAAGGCCATCGACGCCCTCTTCACCAAGCACGGCATCCGCCACGAGTTGCACGTTAGCGGCGGCGGCCACACCTGGATCAACTGGCGCCACTATCTCTCCGAACTGGCGCCCCGGCTGTTTCGGTGAGTTTTCGGTTTTCAGTTTTCGGTTTTCGGTTTTCAGTTTTCAGTTTTCGGTTTTCAGTTTTCGGTTTTCAGTTTTCGGTTTTCAGTTTTCGGTTTTCAGTTTTCGGTTTTCAGTTTTCAGTTTTCAGTATTCAGTTTTCAGTATTCAGTATTCCCTGTGGGGATCGGTCCGACGCCGTCCGGGACGGGCACCTCACTATGATCGAAGACTCTCCGGGCTGAAACCGGAAAACGGAAAACCGGACGCCTCCGGGACGGGCATCTCACTGTGATCGAAGACTCTCCGGGCTGAAAACTGAAAACTGAAAACTGAAAACTGAAAACTGACGTCACCGACAGAAATCCGCGTGTGAGGGGACTCGGTTTTTGGCTCAAGCGGCGAATGAGGCTGTCCCGCGATGAAATCCGCCCCAAGAGCTCCGGAATGGCCTCGCCAAGTCCCACCAGGGCCACGTTTCGGGGGC
>DAIDKV010000243.1 GCA_027449865.1 Planctomycetales bacterium | reverse complement strand
GGGCACGAAATCGGTATCCGCCGGCCATCGGTAAGGCATCACTCCGACCTCTGGGGCCTGATGAAGTCTTCAGACAGACACATCAAGACAAGAGGTTACGCAAGACGCCTGGCATTTCCTAGCCACCTGTCGGGCCGTTGTCAATAAGTAGTCGTCCTTCCACCCGGCCAGGAGGCGGCGAGTGGCGATACTCTTCCCCTTGCTGTCCTTCTCTGCCTTGAGCAGGCACAGCGCCATCTTCCTCAGCCAGCCGAGGTTCTGGGCGCTGTTCCCCGCCCAGTGCCGCTGGTCGTCCTCGCGGAAACAGACATCCAGGACCCAATGCAGCGCGTTCTCGATGAGCCTGGCACAGTACCCTCCAATGAGAAAGTTGTGTGAGGCGTCGGCCCCGCCCGGCGGGCATCGGGACGGGACCGACGCGGTCATCCGCGACGCGGTCCCGGGACCTGTAATTCAGCCAACCGCTCCCGATACGGCCACGTCCGCGGGCACTCCTTCAACGCCCGCAGGCGGTCCCGTTCGGACGCATCCGCCCACACCGCCCAGGGCCCGCCCCGGCCGCCGACCTGGCGGGCCTGGAGCCAGCCCTTCTTCCGCCAATCGTGCAGCGTGTACGGCGACAGGCCCAGGGACCGCGCCAGGTCCTGCAGCCATCGTTCGTCCGCGGACAGGACCGCGGCGGACGACGACGCGCGCGAGACGCGCGGTCGCAATCCCAGCTCGTCCAGCAGCCGCCTGACCATCCCGGCCGTGAACCCCGACGCCCGCTTCGGCGGCCGGAACCCCTCGCGATCGAGGGTCGCCGCGATCGCTTTCGGCGCCTCCCCGCGGCCGTGCAACTCCGCCAGCCGGGCCGCGAGGACGGGCCACGATTGCTGATTCTTATATCCCTGCACGGCTCGGTGAATCGCCCGCTCGCGGACCGCCCCGCCGGCCCACTCCACCCGCACGGCGACGCGATCATCGCCCGGGTCGACGGTCAGCACCACCCGGTCCACCAGCAGCCGGACCACCTGCCTCCGGTCCGCCGACGTCGTGGTCGGGGCCCGCCACAGCGCCGGCACCTCCTCCGCCAGCCGACGGATCCGCTCGCGCTCGGCGGCGCCCAGCAGCCGTGGCTGCGATCGGACGAAGCGGTCGAAGTCCGCCTCCAGCCGCCGGACCGCCTGCAGCGCCTCCTCCCAGCGCCGCTCCAACGTCCGGGCCACCAGGCGGTTCTCCGGCTCGCAGGCCTGGTACTGGCGGGCGGCCCGGTCCACCTCGTACCGCGCCCGTTCCAGCCGCTGCTCCCAGTGCCGCAGGCCGTCCCGCCGCCGCTGCTCGACCTCCGCCGCCGCGCCGAGGCTCGCCTCCAGCGCCGCCGGCTGGATCACCTCCAGGACCTGCTCGGCCACCCAGGCCTCGACCTCGGCCGCCGTGACCGCCTGGCACAGCGGCAACCCCTAGTCGGATCGCAGGGTGCTGCAGATGTAGGACGGCCGCCGATCGGCCCGTCCATACCGCACGTACATCCGCCTCCCGCACCGCCCGCACCAGACCACGCCGGCCAGCAGGCCGCCGCCGTCGCGGACGGCGCCGGGCGACTCGGCCCGCGAGCGATTGGCCGCCAGCCGCGCCTGGTTCGACTGGAAGCGCTCGTAGGTGATGTACGCCGGGAAGCGATCCTTCAGGAACACCAGGCACTCCTCGGGAGCCAGGCCGGCACCCCGGCCGCTCCGCGGCCGCCCGGGGGTCTGCCGACGCGCCTCCGTCGGCCGGAACCCGTAGCGATAGGCGCCCGCATACATCGGATGGCGGAGGACGTGGCGGACCGTCTCGCGGCAGGGGGCCCGCCAGACCAGGCGGCCGCGGTCGGGCCCGGACTGCGGCCGCACCGGCAGGCGGATCCCGTCGGCGATGAGCGACCGCAGGACGCCGTGCACCGCCCCCCGCCGGTCGAACTCGTCGAAGATCCGGCGGACGACGTCGCGGGCCTGCTCATCCGGGTCGAACGCCACCTCGCCGGTCGGGGACTTGACGTAGCCGATCGGGGTGCTGACGACGAGCTCGCCGCGGCGCGCCTTGTTCAGCTTCCCCTGATACATCCTCTGGCTGAGGATATGAAGTTCTGCCTCGCTCATCATGCCGGTCAGGCCGAGGACCAGGCGATCCGCGTATTCCGTCGGGTCGTACACCCCGTCGGAGTCGGCGAGCAGGACGCGGAACCGGGCGCAGAGCTCGAGCAAGTGGTGCCAGTCCTTGCAGGACCGGGCCAGCCGGCTCATCTCGAGGCCGAGGATCAGCCCGACGCGATCGAGGGCGACCTCGGCGAGCAGCCGCTGGAATCCCGGGCGCCCCTCGATCGACTGGCCGCTCTTGCCCAGGTCGTCGTCGATCACCTGGACCTGCGACCGCGGCCAGCCCAGCGCGATGGCGCGATCGACCAGGGCATACTGGCGGGCGGTGGATTCCTGGTGGTCGGTGACCTGCTGCGGGGTGGACTGACGGACGTAGACGATGGCGGAGCGATCGAGGTGCCAGGGCCGGAGCTTGGGGGATGGGGGCGGATCAATCCGTGGCGCGGTCATGGGGCCCCTCCCGCGGCGGAGCCGCTGCGATGATGACGGGCCGGGCGAGGAGATCGGCGAGGAGGCGCCGGAGCCTGCGACGTCGCTCCGTCGGGAGCTGTGCCCAGATCGCCGTCAAGGAGTCCGGCGGTCGGGCCGAGGGCGGGGGGGCACACAGACGGTTCATTGATGAGCATGATTCACCTCCGTGATCGGGTCGTTGGTCAAGCCACGAGGCCAGCGCGAGCAGGGCCTCCGCGGCGATGGTAACCGGCCCGCCCGGCGACGCACAAGTTGTCGCTTCGCGGGTCGTCTGACTGGGGGATCTCGATGCCCCAATGGCCCCGCGCCCACCGCAGGTAGTCCTCCGCCGTCCCCTCCGCGCTACCGATGTAGTACCGGATCTCGTCGCTGGAGGCCCCGTCGATCTCCCGGTGGCTGATCACCATCACGATCGCCGTCAGCCCGGCCCACAGCCGCGCGTCGCGGATCCCGCGCGGACGGGTGATCACGCAGCAGGTCCGGGTCTCCCGCCGACTGCCCCGGATCTCTTCCGTCTGGCACTCGGTGAAGTCCACCCCGGGCTCGCCCGACTCCAGCGCCTCGTCGAACGACCGACCGATATCCTCGTAGAGATGCGGCTGGTTCTCCTTGACGGCCAGCAGGTAGTGGCCCTCCCTGTCGACGATCTCGGCGGCGATCTCCTTCTGGCAGCCCATGGCGTCGATGGTCACCATCGCCCCCCTCAGGTCCAGCAGTTCGAGCAACTCGGAAATCGCCGTGATCTCGTTGGACTTGGCGTCGGTGGCGACCTGGCCCAGCGTCAGGCGATTCTCGACCGCCCAGGCGCTGACGACGCGCAGGGCCGAGCGGCCGACGGTCCGCCGCGCACTGCCGCGCTGGGCCTTGCCGTCGATGGCGATCGGGGTCAGATCGGAAGGGGACGGGACGACCGGCGTCAGGCCCGTGCGGGCCATCATCGCCGCGATCCAGGAGGAGAAGCAGCCCTGGAAGGCCGTGGGGTCGATCAGGCAGAAGGTACGGCGGAAGGTGTCATGCGAGGGGATGCCTCCGGGTAGTTCGAGGAAGGTCTTGAGCCAGTCGTGTTTGGAGCGGCCGTAGTCGGCGACCTGGACCCAGGTGTCGGCGCCGCAGAGGACGGCGCAGGTGGCGATGAAGACGATCTCGTCGAGGCGATGGATCCGGCCCTGTTCGTGGCGGGGGTCGGGCAGGTCGTCGAAGTGGTCGAGGATCGAGGCCGGGTCACGGGGCCGCGAGGCGGCGCCCGAGTCGGGTGCGGAGGCCATGGTGCGGACGTCCCTGAAGGTGCCGGATTATCCTGGCATCCGATGGTACATGAGGCGTCCGATCCCCGGCCAGACGGGCGGGACGAGAGATACTGGACGGTCATGCCGAAATCGCCCAGCTATCCCATGCTGGTGCGTATGCCCTGAGGGATTGCTGACCGCGAGGAAATATCCCTTGGCCTGGCACTCCTGCGCAATCGACGAGACCGTCTCGGGCTTCCACGCATCGCGATCCATCACGAGCCAGAGTTGATCGCCACCGCGAAGAGTGTACTCGCTTCGAAACCGATCGAGCTCCACCAAGACGTGCGCCGGCGAGCTGAGCGTGGGATCGGCTTTCTGAAGGACCTGGATGTGAATCCTGGGGGTATGCAACCGTTCTCTCAGGCCGTTGAAGTATCGCGGCTCAGTGACGGCCCCTTCCGAGGCGATGACGAACAGGGTATCGTCTCGGAATCCCCCGCGACGGACGAACTCCCTACGCTGTCTCCCCATGCTTCTCTCCGAGCCAGGAGAAGTCGCGGATCACCGGTACGCCGCCGAATCGCCCGATCAAATAATCCCGCTGGAGATCCTCGCTCTGATCGACGTGCTTGTACTCCTCAAGGGCAACCAGCCGCGAAGCCTGATCCTTCCCCTTCTCCACGAACCAGACTTCATCGCGTCGCAGAAAGTCTTGCCTCAGCAGGGTTGTGTCGTGGGTTGTGACAATGAGCTGGCTACTCCGGCCCGCGGAGTATTTGAGGAAATTCGCCAGGTAAGAATGGAGGATATCGGCATGCAGGCTTCGATCGAGTTCATCGATCACGAAGACACCTCCACCCTCCATCATCGCGATCATCGCGGGAACCAGTTGCATGAGCCGGCGAGTGCCATCGGATTCCTCGCTCATGTCGAAGATCGCTCTCGGTTCTGTCGAGGGCTGGCCGCGATGCCGGGAGACCAGCTTCCATGTTCTTAGCACGCCCTGTTCGTCGCGGGCCGTGAACTCATGGGGTCCATCGAACGTCCCCTGGTCAGCCAGAAGGCCTGAGAGGGAGCCAGTGCCGGGGAACGCCATCTCGAGCTCGAGACTTGAGTGATCTAACGGCTCGACATCGACTGCCTCTATCCCCGTGTCAAAGCACCGAAGAAACCTGGAGACTTCTTGTTTGAATAATTCATCCGATTGCACTCGAAAAGGGAGACTGCGATCGATCCAATCCGGGAGTGCCACGGTCAATCCGTCTTCGAACCATCGAAGAACGGCGAGGATATCCGCGATCTCGGGTACGGTATCGTGGACGTTTCGCTCTCGGTAGTCTGTCAAAAAAAGGTGAGTACTAGGTGTCCCTCTGGCTGTAATCTCCAGGAATGCGATCTTCTGGGTATCCAGCGACCCAAGCCTGTTTCCCCACTCGAAAACGCCACCCGTTCGCTCGAAGATCCTATCCTCGATTCCTCGTCCCACCTCAAACAGCCACTCTTCCTCCACACGCTCGGCCGACACGGAAAAACCATAAGCGAAATAGCGGTTGTCGATCTGGATCTCAAACTCGAAACGAGTCGGCGCGTCGCGGCAGTCCGGATCGAGCTTGAACGGCGCGCGAAGGATCCGCCTCCGCACACCCTGCGGATAGAGGATCAGATCCCTCGCCAGTATCATGGCCTTGACGAGGTTCGACTTGCCCGAGGCATTCGCGCCGTAGAGGACGCCCAGTTTGAGGACCGGGACGCCCTCCTGACCGCCCGCGCGAATGACGTGCTCGGGATGGTCGCGAACCTCCTCCGACGCGATCATCGAAAGCTCGACGCGATCGCGGAACGAGAGGCAGTTCTCGACCGAAAAACGAACAAGCATAATGGCGGCCCTCGACCAACTTCAGCGAAGCCGTATCGCCCCTTCAGGATACCCAATCCGGGCGCCGCTGGCGCGAGGCCGCCCGGCACTTGCGATTGACCGTCCCGCCCGCCCGATTACAATGGCCCCGGACCATGCCCGAAATCCCGGGTCGAGAAGCCGTAAGGGGAACGATGGCCGACGAGTCGCGCGAGAGCCTGGAAGACGTCCGGATGGAGAAGCTCCGCAAGCTCGCGGAGCTGGGGATTGATCCGTGGGGCCATCGGTTCGATGGCCACCAATCAATCGCCGAACTGCGCGCCTCGGCCCCTCCCAACGAGCCCGGCGCCGACTCCAATGCCGGCCCGACCGTCCGGGTCGCGGGGCGGATCATGCTCCGGCGCGGTCAGGGGAAGGTCAACTTCCTCCAGATTGGCGACTGGTCCGGCCGGCTCCAGGTAATGGTCGGCCAGAAGCAGGTCGGCGAAAATGGCTGGAAGATCGCCGAATTGCTCGACCTCGGCGACATCATCGGCGTCGATGGCCGACTCGGCTACACACGAACCGGCGAGCTGACCGTCTTCGCCGAGTCGCTCACGTTCCTCACCAAGAGCCTGCTCCCGCCCCCCGAGAAGTGGCACGGCCTCACCGACCAGGAACAGCGATACCGCCAGCGCTACGTCGACCTCTTCAGCAACGAGGAATCGCTCGGAGTCTTCCTCGGCCGGTCGAAGGTGATCGCCTCGTTCCGCCGGACGATGGCCGAAAAAGGCTTCGCTGAGGTCGAAACGCCCACGATGCAATCGATCGCCGGAGGCGCCGCCGCCCGGCCGTTCATCACCCATCATAACGCCCTCGACATCGACCTCTTCCTCCGGATCGCGCCCGAACTGTATTTGAAGCGGCTGCTCGTCGGCGGGATGGAGCGGGGCTTCGAGATCGGCCGGGTCTATCGGAACGAGGGGCTAAGCCCGCGGCACAACCCCGAGTTCACCATGTTCGAGGCCTATCAGGCCTACGGCGACTATCACTCGATGATGGACCTCACCGAGTCGCTCATCTGCGGCGCGATCGAGTCGATCGGCGGCGGATACATCCGCAAGTGGGGCGAGGCGACCATCGACTTCACCCCTCCCTGGCCGCGCAGAACGTACGCCGAACTGCTTGCCGAGCATGCCGGGATCGACCCGTCCGACCCCTCCGCCGTGAAGGCCCGCGCCGAGGAAGCCGGCGTGCACACCGCCGGCAAGGATCCGGACGTCGTCATGAGCGAACTGTTCGAGGCCGTCGTCGAGGACCGCCTCGACGGACCGATCTTCGTCATCGACTACCCGGCCGCCATCTGCCCGCTGACCAAGCGGAAGACCTCGAATCCGGCGGTTGCCGAGCGGTTCGAGCTTTATATCCGCGGGATCGAGCTGGCCAACGCCTACACCGAGCTCAACGATCCCAACCTCCAGGAAGAGCTCTTCCGCAAGCAGCTCGCCGGTCAGAAGGAGGAGGATTCGATGGCAAAGATGGACGACGATTTCGTCCGGGCGCTCAAGCACGGAATGCCTCCGGCCGGCGGCCTGGGGATCGGCATCGACCGCCTCTGCATGGTCCTGCTCGACCGCACCACCATTCGCGACGTCATTCTCTTCCCACTCATGCGTCCCGAACACCAGTAATTTGTTATTAGTAATTTGTTCTTGGTTATTGGTAATTGGCCCCAGGATCATCCGCGAGGCCCCCGCCGCCTAGGATTACCGACAACCAATTACAAATAACCAATTACCAATTACCAGCTCAAGGAGGAGCCAAGGTGTACAAGTACCTGCTGTGCTGGCGGTATCTCCGGACGCGATACATCGCGCTGGCGAGCGTGATCAGCGTGATGCTCGGTGTCGCGACGATGATCGTCGTCAACTCGGTGATGGCCGGGTTCGCCGAGAAGATGCGCGACCGTCTCCACGGTATCCTCGCCGACGTTGTCGTCGAGTCGTACACGCTGAACGGCTTCTACGAGTGGCAGGAGGTCATGGCGCGAATTCAGGCGGTCACGGGCGACGAGATTGTCGCGATGGCCCCGACGATGGAATGCCCCGGTATCATTGACTTTCGGGTCAACGGCGAGGTTTGGAACCGGCCCGTGCAGATCATCGGCATCCAGCCGAAGGAGCGGGCGAAGACCGGCGACTTCGCTGAGTTCCTCATCGACCAACGTGGCCATCAGATCCCGCCCTCGTTCGACGTCCCCGACGAGCTCCGGCCGACGACGACCGCCTCCGAGCTTCTGAAAGACTTCCCCGTCGACCGCCAGAATCCCGATGATCTCCTGATCGAGCAGGAGCTCCAGCAGGAGATGAAGGATCAGTCGCCCGACTCCGGCGCCATCCTCGGCTACGCCCTGGCGACCATCCACCAGAAGGGGATGGAAGACATCTTCATCGCCCCGCCCGGCACCCAGGTCAAGCTGCTCTTCCCGCGGTTCGGCCAGACGAAGGCCGAGGCCAGCTTACTGGCCGCAACCACCATCGGCTACTTCAAGAGTGGAATGAGCGAGTACGACTCGACCCACGTCTACATGCCGCTGGAGGCTCTCCAGCAGGCCCGATGGCTCTACGACTACAAACGTGGCGTCGGCGCCGTCAACACCATCCAGATCAAGGTCAAGCCCGGTGTCGACCTCGCCGCCCTCTCGTCCCGTATCCAGGCGGCTCTCGACCGGATGAAACCTCGCTTCTACCAGGTCCAAACGTGGGAACAGAAACAGGGCCCGCTCCTGGGCGCGGTCGCCGTTGAGCAGAGCATCCTGAACATCCTTCTGTTCTTCATCATCGCGGTCGCTGGCTTCGGCATCCTGGCGATTTTCTCGATGATCGTCGTCGAGAAGACGCGCGACATCGGTATCCTCAAATCGCTCGGCGCCTCGACGGCCGGCATCCGCGGGATCTTCCTCGGATACGGCCTTTTGCTCGGCGCCGTTGGTAGCGGCGTGGGGATGGCGGGCGGGCTCCTGTTTGTCCACTACATCAACGAGATCGAGCAGGTGCTCAGCCAGATCACCGGCCGAAAGGTCTTCGACGATTCGATCTACTACTTCAACCGGATCCCGACGATCATCGAGCCGATGACGGTCATCTGGATCGTGGCCGGCGCCCTGTTGATCGCCGTGCTGGCGAGCATCTGGCCGGCGCAGCGAGCGTCGCGGTTGCATCCGGTCAAGGCGCTCCGGTTCGATTGATCCTGGCCGATCCGAGATCCGATCACGTCCGATCCTGACCACGGAGGGTGGAGTCGATGGCGATGGTTCCCGACGGATCGACCGATGTCATGCTCTCGGCCCGAGGGGTCGTGAAGAGCTACTGGAAAGGTCGCAACGAGGTCCCGGTGCTTCAGGGCGCCGACCTCGACCTCGAGCGCGGCGAGATGCTGGCGATCATGGGAGCCAGCGGATCGGGCAAGAGCACGCTCCTGCACATCCTCGGCCTGCTCGACGAGCCCGATTCGGGCGAGGTTCACCTCGCCGGCGAGCGGATCGACGCCCTGGCCGACCGCCGGCGCGACGCCCTGCGCAACCGCGCCTTCGGCTTCATCTTCCAGTTCTACCACCTCCTGCCCGAACTCTCGGCGCTGGAGAACGTGTTGGTCCCGCAGTGGATCCGCCACGGTCCGATCTCGTACTGGAGCCACCGGGCCCGCCTCCGCCGCGAGGCCCAGGACCTGCTCGAACGGGTCGGGCTGGGCCACCGGATGACCCACCGACCGGCCGAACTCTCAGGCGGCGAGATGCAACGCGCCGCGATCGCCCGGGCGCTGGCGGCCGACCCGATCGTCCTCCTGGCCGACGAGCCGACCGGCAACCTCGACGCCACGAGCGGGCAGGGCGTCCTTGACCTCCTGCGCGACTTGAACCGCGAACGCGGCCTTACTATGATCGTGGTGACGCATGATCCCAACATCGCCCAGCAGGCCGATCGGGTCGTTCGGCTCGCCGAGGGCCGTGTCGAGGAATGGTCGCCCGCCCTCGCCTGAACCGGGCGCGGGGCGGGCTCCCGACGCCTGAGGCCGAAGGACCGCCACTGTTCGGATCCGTCTTCAAGCGACAACACCAGGGGAAGGACCGAGCCGATGGACCCCAAGGTCTACATCAACGGCAAGCTCTTCGAAAAATCAGAAGCCCGGATCAGCGTCTTCGATCACGGGCTCCTCTACGGTGACGGCGTCTTCGAGGGGATTCGCTCCTACTCCGGACGGGTCTTCCGGCTCCAGCAGCACGTCGACCGGCTCTATGAGTCGGCCCGGGCGATCCACCTGGAGATCCCGATCCCCCGCGCCGCGATGGCCGACGCCATTGTCCAGACTCTCGCCGCCAATTCGCTGACCGACGCCTACATCCGCGTCGTCGTCACCCGGGGAGCCGGCAGCCTCGGCCTCGACCCCCGCAAGACGACCGACCCGCAGATCATCATCATCACTGACAAGATCGCGCTGTATCCGCCCGAGCTGTATGAGCACGGCCTCAAAATTGTCACCGCGGCGACCACTCGCAACCATCCGAACGCCGTCAACCCGCGGATCAAGTCGCTGAACTACCTGAACAACATCCTCGCGAAGATCGAGGCGACGCAGGCCGGCTGCCTCGAAGCCCTGATGCTCAACCACAAGGGCGAACTCGCCGAATGCACCGGTGACAACGTCTTCGTGGTCCAGCACGGGACGATCCACACGCCCAGCATCGACTCGGGCATCCTCGAAGGGATCACCCGCGCCTCGGTGATCGACCTGGCCCGAGACGCTGGCTACCCGGTCATCGAGCGGACGATGGACCGCCTCGACGTCTTCAAGGCCGACGAGTGCTTCCTCACCGGCACGGCCGCCGAGTTGATCCCAGTGATCGAATGCGACGGTCGGATCATCGGCGACGGCAAGCCCGGCCCGATCACCCGAGAGCTTTTGAAGCGGTTCCAGGCCCTGGTCCGCGAGGGGCGTTAAAAGCTATCCCCCATCGGAGCGAACACCGATGATCGAAATCAAGACCATCCTCGCCCCGACCGACTTCAGCGCCCACTCCGAGGGGGCGGTCCGCTACGCCTGCGCCCTGGCCTCGCGCCTGGGCGCCGAACTGCACCTGCTGCACGTCCTCTCCGAAATCCTGCCGAGCGGCCCCGACCCGATGATGATGCCGGTCATCCCGCCCGAGTTTTATCAGGAGAACGAGCGGTCCGCTCGCGAGGCTCTCGACCAACTCCCTCAACCCGACTGGGATGCCCCCCGATCGATCGTCCGCTCGGTCCGATGGGGCAGCCCCGTCGAAGCAGTCATAGCCTACGCGGCCGACCACAAGTTGGACCTCGTCGTGATCGCAACCCACGGCCGGACCGGCCTCTCTCACGTCCTCCTCGGGTCAGTCGCCGAGCGGATCGTCCGCGAATCGCCCTGCCCGGTGCTGACGGTTCGATCTTAGCTTGGTAATTGGTAATTGGTTATGAGCAATCCCGAAGCACCGGGTATCCAGGCGTCCGCGCGGAAGGGAGATCGACCAACCATGGGCGCACTCCAGGACGAACCCACGAATAACCAAGAATTAATTACCAGAAACCAAAGGAGAATCCTGTTCCGGGGTCGGAAGATTGATCTGGCGCTCCTACCGGTGACACTCAGCGACGGAACGATCGCCGAACGCGAAGTGGTGCTTCATCGTGGTGCGGTGGCGCTGGTCCCCATGGTGGACGCCGATCATGTCTGCCTGGTACGGAACCGCCGATACGCGGTCGAGCAAACGCTGCTGGAGGTCCCCGCCGGCACGATCGACCCCAACGAGGACCCCGACCGAACCGCCGAACGCGAATTACAGGAAGAGACCGGCTACGTCGCCGGCCGCATCCGACGGATCCGCGACTGGTACGTCAGCCCGGGCGTGATGAACGAGCGGATGTACCTGTATCTCTGCGAGGACCTTCTCCCCGGACCGACCCGTCCCGAGGCCGACGAGGATCTCGAATCGGTGGTCGTCGCCTGGGACGAGGCGATGGCGATGACCCGCGACGGCCGGATCGAGGACGCCAAAACCCTGCTCTCACTGATGATCTGCGACGGGCTCCGCCGCGGCTAATCACGCCGGCGGTCCGGCGCGGGCCCACGAGCCCGGCGATCCGATCCGGTCCGGTTCGTGATGTCCGGGAGTACCAGGGGATTTTTGTAGGAGCCGGCTCCAGCCGGCGATCCGCGTGACACCTTCGGCTTCGTCCGGGTCTCGCTGCTCTGCTGTAGCGATCCACGCCTCACCTTCTGCTGCGGCCGGGTCGCTTGTGGGGGCCGGCTCCAGCCCGCGACCGTCTCGACGCCACCCTTGATCGCCAGGACGACTCGCCGTACCCGTCGATAACCCACCGCCTCGCGAGCAAAAACACCTCTGGGAAACATCCTCAAACCCGCGTTGCCCCTGTTTCCGGATGCCGGAACCGGATCGGGATGAGCCCGTCGGGCGAGGCGGTCGGATCGACGAAAAGGCGTAATCCGAGGGCATCACGACGTCGGCCGGGGATTGTCACGCGAACGCCATCGCCGGCCGAGAGAACCCGCGCCACGATCCGGCCGTCGTCCACCGAGAGCGGGACCGCTCGCGGATGTTCGACCACCACCATCGGCGGCAGCGAGGCACCCGGCGGATCAGTCCGGAGCGTCAGCGTCCACGGCTGAAAGGGCAATAAGGGCCGTCTCACCGCATACGAGACGACCACCTCGGCATCCAGCCCGGGCAGCGTGGTCGCGGCCGATTCGGCGACTCCCGGCGAGAGCGAATGCTCGTCGACGCCCCAAACCCGGACGTGCCACGTCCCGCCTGGCCCAGCGGGCAACGCCAGGCCCCAGCTCCCTCGGCGCTCGTACTCCTCGCGCGGGACCGTCTCGATCACCGCCGACGCATCCTCCGGCCCGGCAGGCACGGCACCGCGACGGGCGACGATCCGGGTCGCGGTCGAACCCGACGACCAGACCCATCGGAGCGTCACCCGATCGCCGCCCGACCGCATCGCGCGAAGGTCGGTGGGATCCAGGAGACCACCCCCACCCGGCCGATCCATGCTCACCGAGGAAAACGTCGTCACCATCGTAGCCCCTGGCCGCACCGAGACCGGCACTCCCGGCGAGGGGAACAACCGGCCATCGTCCATCCGGTAAATCGCACAGATCAAATAGTAATGGACCGCATCCGGATCGAGCCCGCGGTCGACCAGGTGATCGAGCGTCGCTGGTAAGCGGTCGCCGTCGCGCGGCCCCGACGGCGCCACGCCTCGTTTCCGGACGGCGCGCACCTCGGCCACGCCCGCCGGCGGCCGCCATCGGATCACGACATCGCCCCCTCCCGACGCGAACTCGACCTCGGTGACATCGGCCAGGTAGACAAACGGTCCGAGCGAGACGGCCGCGATCGAATCGGCCGCGCCCCGCCGGCTCAGCACGGCATATCCGACCGTCTCGCCGGGCGGAACGGTCCGATCTTCAAACTCGGGCGCATCGACCTCGGCAATCCGAACGCCATCGCCCGGATGGGCGAGCACGCCCCCGCGCTTCCGCACCACGACATACCGGATCGGCCCGCAGCCGTCGGGCGGCGGGGGCGTCCAGGTCAGTCGAATGCGATCGCCGAGCACCCGGGCCTCCATTGCGAGCGGTGGGTCGGGCGGCGTCCGGACGAGTCCGGCGAGGGCGTCGGGCAGGTCGGAGGCGATCGCGAGCGATTGCCGATAGAAGTTCCGCGCGGCCGGTGGATCGGTTCGCTCGACCGAGCGAGCCCGCGCGGTCATCGCCTCAGCGCGGCGGAGCAGGGGGGTGATCTCGTCCCAGGCGGCCCGGATCTCGGGCGACCCTGAATCCACGATCCGTCGCCACGCCTCGACGGCCGCCCGCGCCTCGACCAGTCGCCCGCCGGCCCGCGCTGACTGATAGGCCGACCGCAGCCGATCGATCTCGCCCCGCCTCTGCCGGACCCGATTGACCGCGTTCCGCGCTCCGGGATGCTCGGGTGCCAGCTCCAGGAGGCGCCCGAGGTGATCCTCGGCGGCATCAAGGTCGGCGGCCCGGAAGGCGGACTGGGCCGCCTCGAAATGCCGGCGAACGGGCTCGGCGAGGACCTGCCGGAGACCGCAGGCGCACCGCGGTTCATCGACCCAGGGCGTCCGTCGGCAGGCTGGGCAATCCCAACGCATCGAGGCCCCGCAATGCGGACACCGGGCCGACGTCGCCCGACGCGCCACCGGACTGATCTCGGTCACACCGCCGCATACTCGACACCGGACCATCGCGAACCGCCCCGCGCCGTTCGTGGAAGCGGTCGCCGGTTGCGAGCCCGCCACGCCCGACGCCGGATCTCGCCCGATGCCGAGCCGTCGACACGCCCGAGCGATCCGACGATCGGCGTGGTCGGGCGGAATCCCGAGAGCGGCGGCCTCAGCGAGCAGGGCCGAGCGAGTGCCCGGGTCGAGCCGATCGAGCCCGCGGACCGCGAACTCGGCGAGGCGATCGAGCGACTCGTCGGCCTCCATCATCAACGTCCGATCGTACCGGGCCCGCGACCGGGGCGAGCCGAGGTGCGTCTGGGCGTGGGCGATCACCTCGAGCCAGGCAGTCTTCTCGGCGGTGACCTGCGACTTCCGCATCCACCGCTGACGCTCGAAATCGGCGCGGGCCTCGACATCGGCGGGGGGCGCGTCGCGCGCGACGCCGAGGGCGTCGTAAAGGTCGCGCCGGCCGAGGTGGTCGAGCGCCACCTGAAGCTGCCGACGCGTCGAGGGATCGAGGACATCGGGCGGTGGTGCGAGGTCGGGCGCCTCGTCGGCGTCGACGGGTGCGGCGGTGCTGAGGTTCGGGATGGAACGGATGAGCCGGAGAAGGTCGTTCTCATCGAGCCCGATGCGTCTCGCTTCGGCGACGAGATCGGCGCGATCGGCCGGGGCCAGTCCGCCGCGGGCGGCGCGGAGTCGGACGAGGCGTTGCAGCTCGTCGAGCTTCTTCTCGCGCTCGGCTCGACGCGCCACGGCGAGTTCGGCGTCATAAGCGGCTCGGCTGGCGGGGTCGCCGAGCAGTGCGCGTCGAAGGGCGGGGATCTCGTCGAGAAAGAGCTGATAGGTATGGCGATTCTTGGGATTGCGGGTCCCGAGCGACCAGGCCGGCTGCTTGCGCCGAAGCGCGGCCTCGATCGCGACCCGATCGGCCCCGGGATCGACCTCGAGCCTGGTGTAGAAATCGGGGACCATATGTGCGGCGTCGACGTTGCGGTTGCTCGGAGTCGCCCACCGACCCGACCGGTTTGCCGATGGTCCCCTGTTCTCATTCTACGGCCGCGAGACGATCGGCTCCATCGATCCGGTAGAGGCGGGTTGATTACAATATCAAGGAGGAGCCACGCGGAGATTTCGCGATCCGGAGGACGTCATGGACCCACTCGATCAATCCTGGCGATGGGACCACTGGGTCGCGACGGGCACCGAGGAAACCGTCTCGGCCATCCTCACCAATCTGGACTCCAAACTGCCGTGCGGCTGGAGGCGCCTTTCGGAGGACGACCTGATCCCGCTCGGCCCGCTGTTCCGGCCGGGATCGGCCTGGTACGGCCTGGATCCGGACGGGGCCCGGAGCGGGATGGCCCTGGGCATCGAGAAGCCCACGCCCTATCGGATCCGAGGGGGCTGGGTACGGTCTCCGTTCCGTTCCCGAGCCGCGTCCACCGGCCACGCCCCGGCCTCCTCGGGGCAGGAGGCCCAATGTCAGGACGAGCGGAGCACTCGCCCCGACGATCCCAAGGCGTGGATCGAGGTCGACCGATTCCTGGACGAAGGAATCGTGCCCGCCGCGCGGGCGGCCGGCGCGGAGATCGAGGTGCCTCCACCGGAAGAAAGGATCTTCTTCGAGATCCCCTTCGAGGTCGGCCGGCGCCTCCGGGACTTCGCCGGCGCGACGCCAAGGTCACTTCCACTCGAACCTCGCGTCGCGGGGTTATGGCGAGAGTTCGCGGTGGCCGTCTTCCGCCAGAAGGCGCGCTTCGAGACGGAATGGTTCGTCCGATGGCTCGTCTCGGTCGGTTGGCTTCGGGAAACGGCGGCCCAACTCTACGAGCAGCTCGTCGAGGATTGCCTCCTGCTCTCGACCTATGCCGACGAGGTCTCGGCGGCATGACCTCCATTCCTGACGCCGCCGCCCAGTTCCTGGCGCATCCCGCCCCGGTCCTCATCATCGACACCTGCAACTTCCTGGACCTGTTCCGTCGCGACACGCCCCCAACAAACCCTCGCAGCCGAGGGTCCCGGCCGAGGAGGTCCAGAGCGTCGCCATTCTGCTGAGCCGATTAGCCGGCCGGTCCGGATCGGCCCATCTCGTCGTGCCCGAGCTCGTGCCGGGCGAATTCGCCTTCCATGCCGACCGCATCGAAAAGGAATTCGAGGGCTGGCTGGAGGTCCACGATACGAATCGGGGCTGGCTTGATGAGGTCGCCAGTTCGTTCGGACTCACGCTCCCGCCTCCCACGCAGATCCACCCGATCGGCCTGCATTCCGCCCTTCGTGCAATCGCAGTGAGTCTGCTCTCCCTGGCCGTGGTCCTGGACCGCGATCAGATTTCCCTCGATCGGGCGGTCGAGCGATTGATCGCCCGACGGCGCCCCTCTCACAAGAAGGAGATCAAGGACTCAATGAACCTGGAGCAGGGCCTGGAACTCGGCTCTCGACTTCGGAGCGGCGGATTCTCGGATCGGATCGCCTTCATCAGTTCAAACACGGACGATTACGCGACGAAAACACCCAGCCTCCAGCTCCATCCCGACCTTCAGGCAGAGTTCGCCGCGATCTCGATGGAGTATTTCACGTCCCTCCGGGCCGCGTGTGGGGCCCTCAAGCTGCTGTAGGACCCTCGAGGAGAATCCGGAGACAGTCGCAAGGAGACCGATGCGTGCGCGGTCGCGTCCGGTGGCGTCCGGCAGAAGCCGTGGATGGCCGGGAACGAAGCCGGTGGCACTCGGCGGAGCCCCGGGGTCAAAGCGATCGCCCCTGAGTCAAGAGTGCTTGCCCTTCGGCCGCCCAAAGCATGGACCGATCGCTCGAAGCGCGTAGGGTGGACACCACCCACCGAGGATGGGAGTTCGCTCAAACCTTGATCCCAAAGAAGGTCAGCCGACGCAAAAGGGTGGCCCGGGACGGAGCCGGCGCAGCCCCCGGAGTGAAAGCGTTCGCCGAGGTGTCGGGGCACGTCCCTGCGCCCAGGCCCCGGGGGCGTCGTCCTACGGCCGCCGACTCCAGCCACCCCTGGGCTTCCGGCCATCGCCTCGGGGATCGGGCCTAGAGCGAGCACACCCACACGCAAGCAGGCTTGGCCAGGGATGACCAGGGTGAGGGCGTACGACCACGTCGCACGTTCTTTCGCCCAAATCTCCAAAAAACGTCGTCCTACGGCCAACGACCCCGGCCAGATCGCCCCAATGCCTCCCGAGTCAGGCCCGGGGAACATCGAGACGCTCCCGAATCTCCTCGCAAATCGGCCCGACATCGGTCAAAATACGGGAGCGTCCCGGACCGAACCTCCCGCCCTGTCGTCTATCCGAGCCATCGTCCCAGAAGGGCCTGTTCCCATGCACCGACGGCCATCCGGCTTTGTCGTCCTGGCGGCACTCGTCCTGATCCTCTCGGGATCGGCCCGGGCCCAGCCGACAAACGTCGAGCGACAGGCCGTCGACCGCTTCCTCGGCCAGTACTGCTTCACCTGCCACAACGAGACCGATAAGGCCGCCGGGCTCGACCTCGAATCGGTCGAGACAAAATCGCTCGATCGCCATCCCGAGATCTGGGAGAAGGTCGTCCGCAAGCTGGCCGCCCGGCAGATGCCGCCGCCCAAACGGAAGCGTCCCGGGGAAGTGGAATTCGATGCGATCCTCGCCGCGATCGCCGGACCACTCGACCGAAGGGCCGCCGAACATCCCGATCCCGGCCGCACCGAGACCTTCCGACGGCTCAATCGGATCGAGTACCAGAACGCCATCCGCGACCTGCTTGCCCTCGATATCGATGCCTCGACACTCCTCCCCGCCGACGAGTCGAGCCACGGCTTCGACAACATCACCGTCGGCGACCTCTCGCCCACCCTTCTCGACCGATACCTCACTGCCGCCCGCAAGATCAGCCGGATGGCCCTCGGCGACCCAGGCCGATCGCCCGGCGGTGAGACCTTCCGCGTCCGTCCCGATATCACCCAGGAAGAACACGTCGAGGGCCTCCCCATCGGCACCCGCGGCGGAACCCTCATCGAATACACCTTCCCCCAGGACGGCGATTATGAAGTCGTTGTCCGACTGACCCGCGATCGTAACGAGCACGTCGAGGGCCTTCGAGAGACCCACGAACTGGAGATCCTCGTCGACCGCGAACGCCAGGCGGTCTTCCTCCTCAAGCCGCCCAGGAACGACGGCGAGCATCAAACGGCCGATGCTCACCTGAAGACGCGACTCTCCATCTCCGCCGGGCCGCATCGGGTAGGCGTCACATTCCCGAAGAAGCCGGCGTCGCTCCCGGAGACGGCCCGGCAGCCGTACCAGGCCCATTACAACACCCACCGCCATCCCCGGATCTCGCCGGCCGTTTACGAAGTTTCGATCACCGGGCCATTCCACGCCAGCGGCCCCGGCGAGACGCCCAGCCGCCGCCGGATCTTCGTCCGCCGCCCGACCGGCCCCGCCGACGAGGACGCCCGCGCCCGCGAGATCCTCTCCCGACTGATCCGAAGGGCCTATCGTCGGCCGGTCGCTGACGACGACCTCAGCCGCCCGATGGATCTCTTCCACCAGGCCCGCGCCGGCCATTCCTTCGACGACGGCATCGAACTGGCCCTGGCCGCCGTTCTGGTCAATCCGCAATTCCTCTTCCGGATCGAGCTCGATCCGCCCGGCTCCTCGCCAGGGTCGGTCCACCGGGTCTCGGATCTCGCACTCGCCTCGCGATTGTCGTTCTTCCTTTGGAGCAGCATCCCCGACGATGAACTCCTCACCCTCGCCGAGCGCGGCGAGCTCTCGCGGCCCGAGGTTCTGGCGCAACAGGTCCGCCGGATGCTCGCCGATCGGCGGTCGCGAAGCCTCGTCACCAACTTCGCCGATCAGTGGCTGCACCTCCGCAACCTCGACGCCATCACCCCGGATTTGCGCCTCTTCCCCGACTTCGACGATAATCTCCGCCACGCTTTTCGTCGGGAGACCGAATCCTTGCTTGAGGAGATCATCCGGGAAGATCGGAGCGTCCTCGACCTGCTCAAGCCCGACCGGATCGAGCTGAACGAACGGCTGGCGAAGCACTACGGCATCCCTCACATTTATGGGAGCCGCTTCCGCCCGGTCCCGGTCGCGCCGGGCGATCATCGCGGCGGGTTGCTGCGCGAGGGGAGCATCCTCATGGTCACCTCGTACGCGACCCGAACCTCGCCCGTGATCCGCGGAAAGTGGGTGCTGGAGAACATCCTCGGCACACCGCCGCCGCCCCCGCCGGCCAACGTTCCCGCGCTGAAGGACAACACGATCGCGAGCCATCTCTCGGTGCGCGAGCGGCTGGCCGAGCACCGCCGCGACATCGCCTGCGCCGGCTGTCACCGGCTGATGGACCCCGTCGGCTTCGCCCTTGAGAACTTTGACGCGGTCGGTCGATGGCGTGAATCCGAGGAAGGCCGGCCGGTCGATGCCTCGGGCGGACTCCCCGACGGCCGCTCGTTCGAAGGGGTGGACGGGCTCGAAAAGGCTCTGCTCGACCGCCCCGAGCTTTTCGTCACCGCGATGACCGAGAAGCTTTTGACCTTTGCCCTCGGGCGCGTGGTCGGCGATCGCGACGCGCCGGCTATCCGCGAGATCGTCCGCGAATCGCGTCGTGAGAATCATCGGTTCTCGTCACTGGTTCTTGGGATCGCATCGAGTACCCCATTTCAGATGAGGAGGTCAGAATGATCGTCACCAGGCGGGCCCTCCCGCGCCGGACGTTCCTCCGCGGCCTGGGGACGGCCCTGGCCCTCCCGCTGCTCGACGCGATGATCCCACCGATGACCGCCCTCGCCGAGACCGCCGCCGCTCCCCGGCGGCTGCGCCGACTGGGGTTCGTTTATATTCCCATGGGTTGCGACATCACCCGATGGACCCCTCCCGGGACGGGCCCGCTCGATCGGCTCTCGCCGATTCTGGAATCGCTGGAGCCGGTGAAGGGGGACGTCGCGGTCTTGACCAACCTGGAGCTGCGCAACGCCTATCCCGGTACCCACGCCACCTCGAATGCCTCGTTCCTCAGCGCCGCGAAGGCGAAGCTGACGGAGAGCACCGATTATCATCTGGGGACGACCGTCGACCAGGTGGCCGCGCGGCAGATCGGGAGCGAGACGCCGCTCCCCTCGCTGGAGCTGGCGATGGACCTGCTGGCGACGGTCGGCCAGTGCGACAACGGCTATGCGTGCGTCTATCAAAATAATCTCTCCTGGTCATCACCCACCACCCCGCTGCCGGCCGAGGCTCACCCTCGGGTGGTCTTCGAGCGGCTTTTCGGCGACGGCGGTTCCGCCATCGATCGCCACCGGGCTCAGCAGGAGCGGGCCAGCCTTCTCGACTCGATCACCGACGAGATCGCCCGGCTGCGGAAGCGGCTGGGGCCTCAGGACCGCGAACGGGTCGGGCATTACCTGGAGAGCATTCGCGAGGTGGAGCGGCGGATTCAGCGGGCCGAGGCGAACGCGAAGGAGGGCGCTCTGCCCGACCTCGACCGCCCGACGGGCGTTCCCGCCTCGTACGCCGATCACGCCCGGCTGATGTTCGACCTCCAGGTGCTGGCCCTTCAGGGGGACGTCACGCGGGTGGTCACGTTCCAGCTTGCTCGCGAGACCAGCGGCCGGACCTACCCGGAGATCGGCGTTCCCGACTCGCACCACCCGCTGACCCACCACGGCAACGACCCGGCGAAGATCGCCCGGATGGCGAGGATCAACGCCTTCCACGTCTCGCTCTTCGCCGGCTTCCTCCAGAAGCTGAAGGCGACGCCCGAGGCCGGCGGCTCGCTGCTCGACCACTCGCTCTACCTCTACGGCAGCGGCATGGGCAATCCCAACGTCCACGATCACACCAACCTGCCGATCCTGGTCGCCGGGGGTGCCGCCGGGAAAATGCGAGGCGGACGTCACCTCCACTTCGCCGAGCCGACCCCGCTGGCGAACCTCCACCTGACCCTCCTCGACAAGGTCGGCGTCCACGTCGATTCCTTCGCCGATAGCAAGGGCCAGTTGGACGAACTCTTCGAACCTCTCTCGATCTGACCGGCCTGGAGACCGATCGTGATGCCTTTTCCTCGTCCCCTCATCGCGGCCCTGGCGCTGGCGTTCCTCGTCGCCACGGGACGGGCCGACGAGGCTTCCATCGCCGATGCCGCCGAGCGATCCGACCACGCGGCCGTCCGCGCGCTGCTCGACCGGGGCGAGGATGTCGATCGTCCCCAGGCCGACGGCATGACGGCGCTGCACTGGGCCGCCTATCGCGACGACCTCGAACTGGCCCGCCTCCTGGTCGGCGCGAGGGCCGACGTCCGATCGGCGAACCCCCACGGCGTGACCCCGCTCTCGCTCGCCTCCGAAAACGGCGACGCGGCGATGGTCGAGCTGCTCCTCACCGCCGGCGCTGACCCAAACGCCCGGCTTCGCGGCGGAGAGACCCCGCTGATGACCGCGGCGCGGACCGGAAGGATCGGACCCGTGAAGGCCCTCCTGGCCCGGGGCGCGGATGTCAACGCCCGGGAATGGCACCAGCAAACGGCGATCATGTGGGCCGCGGCCGAGGGTCATTCGGAAGTGGTCTCGACCCTGATCCAGGCGAAGGCCGACTTCCGAACACCGCTCGACACAGGCTTCACGCCGCTCGCGTTCGCCGCCCGCGAGGGCCGGACCGAAGCCGCCCGCGTCCTGCTGGCGGCCGGGGCCGACGTCAACGAGGCCATGCAGCCGAAGCGGCGATACTTCAACCGGTCGCCCCGGCCTGGAACCTCTCCGCTCATGCTCGCCGTCGAGAACGGCCATTTCGACCTCGCCGCGAGGCTCCTCGAATCGGGCGCCGACCCGAACGACCAGCGATCGGGCTTCACGCCGATGCACGCGATGACCTGGGTCCGCAAGCCACCCCGCGGCGACGGCGAGGACGGCGACCCGCCACCAACCGGCTCCGGCAAACTCGAGAGCCTCCCGTTCCTCGCCGTCCTCGCCAGGCACGGCGGCGACGTCAACGCCGGTTTGAAACGGGGCCGATCGGGGCGCGGCGTTCTCAGCCGGCGCGGAGCGACCCCGTTCTTGCTCGCCGCATCGACGGCCGACGTCCCCATGATGCGGGCGCTCCTGGCCCTCGGCGCCGATCCGAACCGGCCGAACGCCACGCGATCGACGCCCCTGATGGCCGCCGCCGGCCTCGGCTGCATCGCCCCCGGCGAGGAGGCCGGCACCGAGGACGAGGCGATCGAGGCCGTCCAGCTCGCCATCGAACGCGGCGGCGATCTCAACGCCGTCGACGACAACGGCGAGACCGCCATGCATGGCGCCGCCTACAAGAACTTCCCCAGGGTCGTCCGCCTGCTCGCCCAGCGAGGGGCCCGGCCCGAGGTCTGGAATCGCAAGAACAAATACGGATGGACCCCCATCTCCATCGCCGAGGGGCACCGCGTCGGCAACTTCAAACCGTCGCCGGAGACGCTCGCCGCTCTGCACGACGTCCTTGCACGCCGCCCGGAGCCGAGTAGATTAGGGGGTATTCGTGCGGAGGCGTCCTCCGCGGTTGTCGCCGCGCGACATTGACGCGTGCCCGCGAGCGATCCTCCGTTCCCTTGCCCTTATTCCGACCATCGGAGCCGCACGGCCATGACGCCCCAGGTGTCGCTTACGGTGAGCCATCGAAACGGCCGAAAATATGCCTCCAGCGGGTCGCCCTGGGAGCCGATCATCGGCTACTCACGCGCCGTCCGATCGGGAGACTGGATTCTCGTCACCGGGACGGTCGGCCTCGAGCCCGACGGACGCTTCAGCGCGACCGCCCGCCAGCAGGCGCGCCGGGCGCTCGAGATCATCCTCGCCGCGATCGAATCGCTCGGCGGCAAACCGACCGACGTTGTCCGAACCCGGATCTACGTGGCGAACATCGAGGACTGGAAGGAAATCGGCGAGGTCCACAGCGAGTTCTTCGAATCGATCCGACCGGCGACAACCATGGTCCAGGTCGCCCGGCTGATCGACCCCGAGGCGCTCGTCGAGATCGAGGCCGACGCCCTGATCCAGCACGAGGCCCCAGCGCGGGCGTAGCCCACCCCTCGACCGATCGCTTCACGGGCCGGATTGCTGAAGTCTCGCCGGGTTGGTCCGTCCCGCGAGGTGCTCGACATAGGCAACCACCGCGCGAAGATCGGCGGGATCGAGCGTACGGCCCCAGGCTTCCATCCGGGTCCCGGCGACGCCCTTCGCGATCACGGCGGCGATCTGATCGGGTCGGCCGCCGTGCTTCCAATCGTCGTCGGTCAGGTTGCCGACGGGCGGATTGGCGATCGTCGGCGCGAGCGGTCCATCGCCTCGGCCCTCCTGACCGTGACAAACCGCGCACCGACCGAGGAAGAGGTCGCGTCCTCGCGAAAGGACCGGATCGCCGGCAACCTCGGCCGAAGCCGGCGGCACCGCCTGGCCGAGCATCCGGAAGGCGAGAAAGCCGCCCGCCACCAGCACGATCATGAAGAGCCCGACCCATCGCGCGACCCTCGGATCAATGGCCGACTCGGAAGCGGAAGCGGAAGCGGGAACGGACGCGGGCGAGATCGGTTCGTCGGTCGACAAGGTTCTGGCCCTCGGGGTCGGTGATCGTTCGTCGGTCGCGAGGCTCCGACGACCACGTTACCGGCCGACTCAACGATCGGACAAGGCGGCTCGCTCGACGATCAGGACCGTCCTACTTCTCCGACACGGCGACCGCTCCTTCCTCGCGATCACACCCCGCATTCGCCCCTTTCCCTCGATTCGCTCCCGTCAGTGCAATCCATTCCCCAGGAAAAACCCGTCGGGAGCGCTCATCCCGTCCTCGCAAGCAGTGCATCCCCACCACATTTTTTTAAAAAGCCGAACCTCTTCCCGCTGGCGGGATTGGGGAAAATCCGAAGGGCGCTCGACCCCCCTCGTCGTTCAGGAAATCGCGCGGTTGAGGCATTGTCTTAGATAGGGGCCGGTGCTCTGATCCCGGCCCCGACCCATCCCTATCGCTTGGGTCGCGGGGCGGCGATCGCGCCGATCCTCCCGCGATCGCATCCCCTATTCAGGAGCCTTGTCGATGAAGCTGACTCCGAGGGAGGCGTGGACCGTCTCTCGAGTGCTCTGCGGCCGGCCGACCCTGTATCCGGGCATGGAACAGGCGGCCGAGCCATCGGACCGGATTCGCGCTCTGGTCCGCACCCTGACCTGGACGCTCTCGCTCGACGACGCCGACTGAGCGCCCTCGGCCGGCTCATTTCCTGACGCCGGCACCGAAGAAGCTCAAGTAGGTCAATGTTTCCAGCCCGACCTACTTTCTTGCCATCGTTCTCAGTTCTCGATTCTCAATCCCTATAGGGAAATGAGAACTGAGAACTGAGAACAGACAACTGAGAACTCCCAACATGAGTCACGCGGTGGACCTGGCCGAGGTGGCGCGTCGGCTGATGGGCGATCCGACTGGCCGCAATGGTCGATCGTCGGAGGGCCGGCGGCTCTGGTGGTGCTGTCCGTTCCACGACGACAGGAACCCCTCGTTTTGCGTGGAGGTGGGGAAGTCTCGGTGGCGGTGCTTCGGCTGTGGAGCCCACGGCGACGCCATCGAACTGGCTCGAAAGCTTCGCCATTTGACGTTTCCGCAGGCGCTCGCGTTCGTCGGAGGCGGTGCCGAGGCACCGGGGCGATCCGATCGGTGGCGGTCATCGGCGGTCACAAAATCCGTACGCGTGTTAAAGACATTGGAGGTGTCACAACCATTCACAACACCCGACGACGAGGATCGGCGGAAGGAGGTGGAGAGCCTGGTCCGGCGGGCCGAGGCGCGGCTCTGGTCGAGGGAGGGCAAGGCGGCGCTGGACTACCTCTGGGGCCGGGGGCTCGACGAGGCGACGATCCGGGTGGCACGAATCGGCTGGATGACCGGTCTACCCGGTTCTCGTTTTCGAGGGATTGTGATTCCCTGGTTCTCGGAGACCGGGTTGGAACTGGTGAAAATTCGACAGCCGGAGGGCATTGAGCCGCGATATGGCGAGGTGTATCGGCGACGACCGAAACTCTACCCTCCGGCGCCGCTGGCCTCGCTCCCCGACTCGGGTGCTCTGGTGGTGGTCGAGGGGGAGTTCGATGCCCTTCTGCTCGGCCAGGCGTTGATGAGTCTGGCGACGGTGATCACCACGGGATCGGCCTCCAGCCGGCCCGATGGCGAGATCCTCCACAACCTGGCCTTCGCGCACCGGGTCTTCCTGGCGACCGACGCCGACGCCGCCGGGGAGGCTTGTGCCAAACACTGGCCGGCGCGGGCCATTCGGGTCCGTCCGCCGGCCGGCAAGGACTGGACCGAGGCGCACCAGGCCGGGATCGACCTGAGGCGGTGGTGGCTTCCCCGATTCTTCGGGGATGTGGAGGGCTTTGAGGAACGCGCGGCGATCCGGGAATACGAGGCGGGCCTCGATCGCCCGACCGCCGAACGCCTGACGGCCGAGGAGTTTCGCGAGACGACCCCAGCGCGGGGGGATGAGACGAGCGAGCGGTGATTACGGTGGGATGAGCATCTGACTGGGAGGCGATGATGAGCACGCATCGATCGACGTGGAAGCGACGTGAGCGGGACGCGGCCCGGATTTTTGGGGCGTCTCGCCAGCCGGGATCGGGATCGACGTGGGGCGGGCTTGGCGGGGAGACGCGGTCGGACTCGGATCACGATCGGCTGTACATCGAGACGAAGTTACGAGCGAGCCTATCGATCCGAACGCTCTGGGAGAAGACGTCGGAGCAGGCGAGACGGGAGGGGAAGACGCCGGTGTTGGTCCTGTACGCGAAGGGGAAGGTTGGCGGGTTGGTGGTCTGTCACGAGGAGCATCTGGCGGCGGTCGCGGCGGAGATCCGCTGAGGCGAGGGGGTTGAGGCGAGCCGCGGTGAGAGCCTCTTCAACGATGGGCCGATCACGAAGGACCGGTCCCATAGCCGATGTAGGAGCCGGCTCCAGCCGGCGATCCGGACGAAG
>DAIDKV010000242.1 GCA_027449865.1 Planctomycetales bacterium | reverse complement strand
TCGCCAGCTGGAGCTGGCTCCTACAAGGGCTGCTCCTGATCCGATCGTGAAGAGGAGACTGGGCGAACGCGGACGCGTGCAAGGGCATCCGCTGGAAGCTGAGGGTGGCCGGGGTCGGAGCCGGCATAGCCGCAGGAGACCGCGGGGTGAGGGCGTTCGACCTCGCCGCAAGTCCGTTCACGCCTGCTATCGGGGCTATCGTCCTTCGGACGCCGACCCCGGCCACCCAGGGCACGTCCCTCCGCGCGCGCGAGGCGGCCG
Organism: Planctomycetales bacterium; assembly: GCA_027449865.1. GTDB lineage: Bacteria > Planctomycetota > Planctomycetia > Isosphaerales > Isosphaeraceae > JAKAUH01. Next base: position 19,911 of record DAIDKV010000242.1, on the reverse strand, counting down.
GGTCGGACGCAACGGTTGAGAGAATGATGGACATATCGCAAACAGATGGGGGGATCGGCCTCGGTCTGAGAATGTAGTAAAAATGAAGAGACGATAATAAAAGAAAATCACGGCATTCGCATTGCCTGCAAAGGCTCCGCCCCGAATCGGATGCCGGAGCCCCGCCGGCCGGCCCGACCGCGGGTCGAGAAGAGGAACGGAACGGAACGAGACGGACATCCTAGGAGGAGCCCAACATGAGTCATCCCCGACGGAAGAGGGTCGAGAAGCGCAGGGGTCGCCATCCGCCGGTGGTCTGCGAGTCGCTTGAGGATCGCCAGTTGCTCACGGCCGGCGCCGCCGATGTGACGGCGCTCCAGCAGCACATCTCCAGCGACCACCTGGTCGTCCAGATCTCGCAACTCGCGGCGGTGGAGTCGACCCAGCCTGTCGTCCAGAGTTTCGCCGAGGGCGTTATCAGCTCGCACCTCAGCTCTGAAAGGCGATCGAGCAGACGGCCCAGCAGCAGGGGGTCATTCTGCCGGGCGGGATCTCCGAGCCGGTGGACCGGGCGGTGGCCTCGTATCTGACCCAGGCCGTGGGGACGTCGCAGTTCGACACGCTTTCTCTTCAGACGATGGTGAACGAGGATCAGATCCGGCTCGCTCAGGACCAGCAACTGGTCTCGACCACGAGCAACGCCGCGATCAGGAGCGCGATCCAGCCAGAGATCGCCACGGACACCCAGTCGCAGAACCAGGCCCAGTCGCTGCTGTCGAGCCTCGGTTCGGGCTCTGGCTCGGCCAGCGGTTCGGGCTCTGGCTCGGCCAGCGGCAGCGGTTCGGGCTCGATCTCCGGCTCCGGGTCCGGTTCGTCGAGCGGCTCGGGCTCGGGGACCGGCACTTCGGCAGCCGCCGGGGGAATCCTCGGGCGGTTCGAAAGGCGGGTCCAGCAACTCACCGCGCTGATCGAGCACCGGACCCATCAATCCGATCTCGGCTATCAGTACGCCGCGAACGCGATGGCCTTCCAGGGATACGGCGGGACGGCGCCCACGACGGGTGAGGTCGCGCGACTATTCCACGTTCGTCCGGAACGTCGATCGGCGCGTGAATACTCTCAACCGGAACATGATGCGGACCATCGATCGCGGGGGCGGGGCGAACGCGGCGGCGGCAACCCCATCGGGGGCCTCGGCGTTTCGGACGATCGTGGCCGCGGCCGACGCCATGCTGAAGAACGAGGCCCAGCTTGCCCAGGCCGTTTCCACGAACGTGATCCATGCGTCTCCCATCGACGGCGCTCAACCGGGCATCGCCACCGGGAGGGGTTCGGGATTGACCCCGATGGCGGCCGTCCGCTCGACCGACGCCTCGCTCGCAACGATCAGTCGATTGCAGCGAGCCTCGGATCAGATCGGCCTCGACCAGATCCTCTACGCGGTCAACGAGGTCGGCGGCGCGCTGCCGGCCTCGGTCATCGGGACGGCCACCAACTCCTCGGGCAGTGGCGGCACGAGTCGAAGCGGTTCGACCGGGATCGGCACGAGCGGACTCGGAAGCACCGGTCGTACCGGGATCGTCATGACGCGAGCCGGCGGCAGCACGACGAGAGCCGGCTGACGTTCCTTCAGATCGGGTCCATCCGGGTACGGCGGCTAGGACGGGGTCCGCGAGGAACGATCGATCCCCTGGCGGCGAGGGCGGAGCCACGCGGGCAGGGGTCCGAATCGCGACCCGCCGACATCGGCCCACGGTCGAAAGAGCAGGGGGATCCGCGAGGCGCCGGTTGGCCCTCGCGGATCCCCCTGGTTGTCGTTCCCGTCGATCAGCGCGAGGCGGTCGAGTGGTGCTCGCCCTCGGCGCCGCCATGCTTCTTGTGCAGTTCCTTGCACATCTCCTCACACATCTTGCACATCTTGACGCACTCTTCCATTTCCTTGCCGCCGCCGGCCTTTTCGCAGCCCTCGGCGCAGTCGCGACAGGCCCAACTGCACGACTCGAAGGCGTACTTGGCCAGCGGGTTATGGCAGGCCATGAGGCCGGCGGTCAGCTTGCAGAACTCCTGACAGCCGGCGGCCAGCTCAAGCGCCCTGGCGTGGGCCTCGGCGTGTCCGCCGCCCTTGCAGAGTTCCTTCAGGCAGTGGGCTCCGGCCTCGGCGCAGGCCCTGGCGCACTTGCCCAGGTGCTCAATGTGCTCGTCGTGCTCGCCGTGCGAGCCCTCGCCCGCGCGGGCCGTGCCGCCCATCGCCAGCATCCCCGCGGCCCCGGCTCCCACGATCCCAAGCATCTCGCGACGATCCATCGGCATTCTCCTCTGTTGTTCGACCCGAAAATCCTCAGGCCCGCTCACCGCGGCCGTGGCCCGGGATCTCCAGTACCCCAGGCTGTACCAAAGACCCGCAACATATGTGCCGCCGGGAGGCCAGCCAGTCATCCGGGAGACTGCCACGCGCTAGCGGGCCGGTGTGCTACGATTAAGTGAAGTCGCTGAGGGTTGAGCCATGCAGGCCCTCCTTCTCGGCGATCGACAGCGAGGTCGAATGCAGACGCCCGAGGATGGTCTCGATGGCCATCGGGACGCGGCCGTACGCCACGATATCCGTAGAGAATGCAACCCGAGGGTCGACGAGCCATGTCCCCCCGATCACGAGCCGCCGATGCCCGACGGTCCCGACGACTCCGCCCGTTCGTCCACGGGCTCGAGGATCGGATCGTTCTGAGCAACAGCCTTTACAGCTATTCCGGCATCTCTGGGATTGCGATCGATAGCTCGGGCCAGGTCTTCGTCAGCTACGACAATTCCGGGACGTCTGGCCAGCAGCAGGCCATCGCCGAGATTATCGGTACCGGATCGCCCATCAATTCCGCTCTCTTCACCTCGCCCGGATCGCCCGGCGCCCTGGAGATGGTCGGATCCTCGGCCGCGATCCCGTCGGTCGCCGCCGGCGACCTCCTCGAACTGCTTCCCAGCGGCGGCCTGTACGCGATCGATCCGACGACCGGGACCGGCACACTGGTCGACAACCTCTCGACCTACACCGCCGACACGTCGAAGGCGTTCGACATTCAGACGAACACCACCGGCGGCCTCTCGGGGCCGTTGAGCCTCTCGGCTGCCACCTTCGGCAACTTCGGCGTGTTCGGGAATTCGCTGGTGGCTGCCGTGCAGGTCGGCGGCGAGGACCTTGTCCTTCGCGTGACCTATACAGGCGGAACCGGCGCCGCGACGATTCTGGCGGATTCGTCCACCATCGATGGCCTGGCGACCCCCGGCGGCGTGGCGGTCGACTCGAAGGGGACCGTGCTGGCCACGCTCCCCTATCAGGCGGCCGGGACGTCGACGACGATCCACGTCGCGGTTGGGCTCGGTATCCTGTTCGACCAGGGTGTGGGACCATCCCCCTTTCTGCCGAACCTGGGCCTTTCGGTCATCCCGAATATTCAAAGCACCGCGATCACGGTCGACGCGCAGGATAACTTCCTGCTGGCCGCCTCTGACTCCTCGCTCTACGGCGGCGGGTCGGGAATCATCCACATCAACGGATCGCTCTCGGCCTTCCTCGCCGATCCGGTTTCGGGCGGAACGGCGAGTCCGGCGGGGATTGCGTTCCAGGTTGCCAACGGCTCAAACGAGCTGGCCTTTACTGATTCTGTCTCGGGCGGCTACACGACCGCCGGCGAGCTTTCCCTGTTCAGCGGGCAAGTGACGCCGGCAGAGCTTCGGGCAGCGTACGGCATCAACCAGATCGCGCTGACCGCACCCGGAGGCGGGACGATCGCGGGCACTGGCGCCGGCCAGACGATCGCGATCGTCGAGGAGGGCGTCGATCCAACCCTGGCCTCCGATCTCGCGACTTTCGACAGTTACTTTGGCATCCCCGCGCCTCCCGGCTTTCAGATCGTCAACCAGAATGGGTCAACGACCCAGAATCTTTCGATTGTCGGTGAGGCATCGCTGGACGTCGAGTGGGCGCACGCGATGGCCCCGGGTGCCTCGATTGTCGTGGTCAATTCGGCCTACGATCCGTACGACTCGGCCATCTCGTTTCAGAACCTGATGACGGCGATGCAGCAGGCGGCACAGATTTCAGGGGTCTCGGTCGTGAGCCTGAGCTACGGGCTTCCCGAGTCGTCGGTGGCCTCGATGGGCGTGAGCCAGTCGGCCATCGACGCGACCTTGAACGTACCCGGAGTGACGTTCGTGGTCGCGGCGGGCGATTCGGGGATCTATGCGAGCGGGACCTATTCGCCTGTTGCGGACTATCCGGCGTCCTCGCCGAACGTTCTCGCCGTGGGCGGGACGTCGGTGACGATCCCCACCTCGGGCGCCTATCCCGGGACCGGCCCTTCGGGCGAGGTCGCCTGGGGGAGTGGGACGACGAGCGGGATTTACGGCGGTGGCGGCGGCGGACTGAGCTCAGTCGAGCCGCAACCAAGCTGGCAAGCGGGCGTTGTCCCCCTGGCGCTGGACCCAGCAGGTGCCCGGGCGCTGCCCGATGTCTCGATCGACTCGGGCTCGGCCCAGCAATACGACGTTTTCACCAGTACGCTCGCCGGCTCGTCGGTCTCGTCGAACGCGGTGGGCTGGCTCGGCGACGCCGGCACCAGCGCCGCCGCTCCCATCTGGGCGGGTCTGATCGCGATCGCCGATCAGGGACGCGCGCTGCTCGGTGCCTCGCCGCTGAGCGGATCCACGCAGACCCTCCCGGCGATCTACTCGCTCCCCTCGTCCGATTTTCATGACATCGTCAACGGAAACAACGGCGCCCCGGCCGGGCCTGGTTACGACCTGGCGACCGGCCTTGGCACTCCGGTTGCTAACCTGCTTGTCCCCGCTCTGGCGAGCTATCAACTCGGTGGATCGGTGATGATCCAGTCGCCACCGCCACCGAGCGTGGCCGCCGGCGTGCCGTTTCGTCTGACCGTCCGAGTGGTTGCCCTGTCAGGCACTCCGGTCAATGGCGGGATGGCCGTGATCGCGCTGGCGGCTGGACCGGCCGGCTCGGCTCTCAGCGGAATCCTCTCGGCGCCGGTGGTCAATGGCCTGGCAACCTTCTCCGGACTGACCCTGGACGGCCCAACGGCTGGATACTCGCTGGCCATCTCAGACCCGGCGGTCAGCGGGACCGCCGCGATCGTCTCCATTGTGCTTCAGGCCACGACATCGCCCACGGGCCCGACCTCGCCACCATCGGGCGGCCTGACCCCAGTTGCGATCGTGGCCGAGCAGCCGGTTTACCAGCGGCGATTGAACCGTCGAGGCCGACCGGTAGGGAAGGCGACACTCGCCGGGTTCACTCTTCAATTCCAGGGGACGCTGGCGACGTCGGCCGTCTCTGACCTCTCGAATTACCAGGTCGAGATGATCGCGATGCGGAGGGCAGGGCATCGGCGAGTGCGCGTCTGGCGGCCAGTCGCGACGCTCGCCGTGATTGCCCGGCCTGCGACCGATTCGGTGATCGTCGAACTGGCCGGCGCTCCGAGGTTTCCCAATGGTGGCCGGCTCGCGGTTGGGCCGGCCGTTCTGGGAAGCACGGCGACGTACCTGATCGCTCGGGGTGGCAAGAAGATCGGCCCAGGTTGAGGTGGTGAAGGCCACGACCCGGAGCCTCGTCCCGATGGGGAGTCTCGGGTGTGGATGAACCTCCACAGGAGCCGGCCCTCGCGATCAACCGAGGTGCAGATTACTGCCCCCGTTGTTCACGACGTTGTTGTAATAGAAACTGTTGTCCCACCAGGCATTCACCGTGATGAGCCCTTCCCATCCGTTGTTCTGGATGTTGTTGCCGTAGATGGTGTTGTCCACCGAGCCGTCGACCAGAATAATGCCGTAGTTCCCGTTACCCGCCGCGAATCCGTAGATGCCCAGACCGATCTGGTTCTCCTGAATGTCGTCGTATTGCGTCTGAGCCAGGAAGACGCCATCGGACGAGTTGCCCGAGATCGTGTTGTTGTACACGAAGGCATAGGCGGCATTGTTGTCGATCTGGATCCCATTCCAGTTGGCGACCCAGGTGGTCAGGTCGGCGCTCATGCCGATGGCGTTGCCGATCAGCTCGTCCTCGATCGTCCCCGAGCCCGAGATTTCGACGCCGTCCCAGCTATTCCCGGAGATGACGTTGTTCGAGGCGACGTTGTAACTGGCTCCCCCGTTGATCTCCAGCCCGGTCATGTTGGGCTGGGCCTGGTAGCTGGACGGGTCGGTGCCGATCTTGCTACCGGTCACCTGGTTGCCGAAGGCCGACGGCCCGGAGATCAGGATGCCGTACGTCCCGTTGTTCGAGATCACGTCGTTGGTGACGGTGTTGTACGACCCGTTATCGATGTAAAGGCCGCTTCCAAAATGGTCGACGCCGCCGTTGCCGACGGAGGAGCCGGACGAGTCGTATCCGAAGTTCGCCGCGTCGATCGAGCCGATCGAAGTGTTCTCGACCGTGCTGTTCGAGGTGCCGATGAGCCTCAGCCCGTCGATCGTGTTGCCCGAGAGGACGTCGTTGTTGATCGTCTCGCCCGAGCCGCCGTCGAACTCGACGCCGTACCGATTGGGGGCGATGTGGACGGTGCTGGACTGGGCGTTGTAGGCGAATCCGACCGCGTCGTTGATCACCTGGACGTTCGAGGCGCCCTCGAAGTGCAGCCCGACCCCGCCGAAATTCGTCACGGCGAGCCCCTCGACCACGCTCCCCGAGGCGCCCGAGGAGAAGACGAGCCCGTCGGCACCCGGGGCGGAGACGCCGTCGAGCAGGACGGGCTCGGCACCCTCCTGGCCAAGGTCCTGGAACTGGCTAAGGCCGTCGATTGTCACCGGTCGGGAAATTGTTGGGAGGGCCGAGGTCGGCTCGAGGAGAGGCGAGGCGCCGCCGGCCGGGATGTTGAAGTTGATCTGGACCGACGTGCCCGACGGGACCGAATCGGCGAGCTGGATCGCCTGGCGGAGCGAGATCACACTGGCCGAGCCCGTGAAGCCGCCGGGAGTCGCGACCTGGGCCGGCACGTCGGAAGCGGCGGTATCGGAGGCGGTTGTCACGGTGATGAACGCGGTCGATAAGGCCAGCCGGCCCTCCAGGGACTCGGTTATCGGACGGAGGGCGCGGGAGTTCCGGCGGCCGGATCGAGACGAGCGAAGACGGATCATCGAGGCTTCCTCGGTGTTGGCGGCCGGAGCGCGGAGCGCACGGAGATCGTCTCCGCGCCGGCCCGGCCGACCGATCGGGATTTCTGGAGGTCTACACAGGCGGCGACGGCCGGATCGGATCGCAGGCACGGCCTTGCCCCACGTGATGTAGATTGCCGGGCACGACGGAGACCGGACAAATTCTTGCGTCGGAGCAGTGGTTGGCTATACTAATCGTCATGCACCGAACCCCGTCGAGAACCCGGACCGCACGGAGGGAATCGGATCGTGAACGCCCCGACGAAGGCCGTCGGACAGGATGAGGCGGGCTCCGGCTCGCACCCGAGCGGCGACGATCGCTTCGCCCGAATCGACGAGGCGATGCGGCGGCACCGGTTCGAGCAGGATGCCCTGATCGAGGTCCTGCACGCGGCGCAGGAGCATTTTGGCTACCTGCGAGCCGACCTGCTCCAGTACATCGCCCACGGGCTGAAGCTGCCTCCGAGCCGCGTCCATGGTGTCGCGACGTTCTATCATCTCTTCACGCTGACACCTCGAGGTAAGCATACCTGCGTGGTCTGTACCGGGACGGCCTGCTACGTCCGTGGTGTTGAACGCCTGCTCGCGGCGATTGAATCCGAAACGGGTGCCGTACCTGGTCGGACCACGCCAGACGGTCGGATCACGTTGGAGGTGGCGCGGTGCGTTGGCGCCTGTGGAATCGCGCCGGTGGTCGTCTTTGACGGCAATGCCGAAGGTAGCCAGACGGCCGAGTCGGCCCTCGATCGCATCCGGAAGTGGAATGATCATGGAGAAGAATGAGCTTGTGTCACTGGTGGAGGCCGAACGGGCATCGCGCCGGCCAGTGCAGGTGCGGGTCTGCACAGCCTCGGCCTGCCTGGCCTCGCGCTCACGCGAGGTCGCGGGCCGGCTCCGCAGTGCCGCCGGACGCGCTGGGATGGTTGATCGCGTCGACGTGCGTGAGGTCGGATGTTTGCGGCTCTGCTCCGCGGGTCCACTGGTCAAGGTCGAGCCCGAAGGGGTACTTTACGAGCGAGTGGGGGTCGAGCAGGCCGATTCGATTGTCGGTGCGATTGGAGGCGGGAGGGCCGAGGCGCGGATTGGTGACCCCTCGGGGCCGTTCTTTGCCCGACAACTCCCGATGGTCCTGGAGAACAGTGGCGTCGTCGAGCCTGAACGGATCGAGTCGTACCTGGCGGCGGGTGGATATGGTCAGCTCGACCGTGTTCTCCGCGAGTTGACGCCTGAGGAAGTGGTTGAGGCGATCACGCGGAGCGGGCTCCGAGGGCGTGGCGGCGCCGGTTATCCGAGCGGGCTCAAGTGGGCGACGGTCGCCAAGATGCCGCCCGGCCGCAAGTTCGTCATCTGCAATGCCGATGAGGGAGATCCGGGCGCCTTTATGGACCGAAGCGTCCTGGAGAGTGATCCTCAGCGCGTCCTGGAGGGGATGGCGATTGCGGGGTATGCGGTTGGGGCCGAGCAGGGGTACGTCTACCTTCGGGGCGAGCATCCGCTGACGATCCATCGTCTTCGTCTTGCGATTGACCAGGCGCGCCGGCTCGGAGTTCTGGGGAGCGGAATCTTCGACTCGCGGTTCAACTTCCGGATTGACCTGCGGATCGGGGCCGGCGCGTACGTCTGCGGCGAGGAGACAGCGCTCATGGCCTCGATCGAGGGCCGGCGGGGGACTCCGCAGCCGAGGCCGCCCTACCCAGCGCAATCGGGTCTGTGGGGTTCACCAACACTTATCAACAATGTCGAGACGCTCGCCAACATTCCGGCGATCCTTCGAGAGGGAGCCGAGCGCTTCGCCAGGATCGGGACGGCGTCGAGCAAGGGGACGAAGGTCTTCGCGCTGGCCGGGAACGTATGCCGATCGGGGCTGGTCGAGGTTCCGATGGGTACGAGCCTGCGAACGATCGTCGAGGAGATTGGCGGTGGCGCGCCCGAGGGCCGCTCGATCAAGGCCGTTCAGACCGGCGGCCCGTCCGGCGGCTGCATCCCGGCCTCGCAACTGGACACGCCGGTCGATTATGAGTCGCTCAAGGCCCTCGGCTCGATCATGGGATCGGGCGGGATGATCGTGATGGACGACCGAGCCGACATGGTCGACGTCGCTCGGTACTTCATGGAGTTTTGCCGGGATGAGTCGTGCGGCAAGTGCATCCCCTGCCGCGCTGGGACGGTGCAATTGCATCGGATGCTCGTCCGTATTCGCGACGGCCAGGCCACCCGCGACGAACTGCATCGGCTGGAAAGGCTCTGTGAGATGGTCAAGCACGCGAGCCTCTGCGGGCTCGGCCAGGCGGCGCCGAGCCCGGTCCTCAGTACCCTACGGTTCTTCCGAGAGGAGTACGAATCGCGGCTGACCGGGGGGTGAGCCTGGGTTTATTGCGTGATTCTTGAGATCTAAAATTCTCGACTTAAGAAAACGACTCTTTGAGTAGTGGGTGGCGATCACGGCTCTCCCGAATTCCGGCGATTGAGGGGTCGAGGATGTCCGTTCACACGCTTCGGATCGACGAGAAGGACGTCAGCGCCCGCGCTGGGCAGACGATCCTGGAGGCGGCGAGCGAGAACGGGATCTCGATCCCGACGCTCTGCCATCTGGAGGGGCTCTCGAATGTGGGGGCCTGTCGGCTCTGCCTCGTCGAGGTGGCCGTGGTGGGCGGCGGAACGCGGTTAGCGGCGGCCTGTGTCACCGCGGCGGCCGAGGAGATGGTGATCCAGACGGACACCGATCGGCTCCGGGAATATCGGAAGATGATTGTGGAACTGCTGTTCGCCGAGCGGAATCATGTCTGCTCGGTTTGTGTGGCGAACAATCACTGCGAGCTACAGGAGATGGCCGTATCACAGGGTGTGGACCACGTCCGGTACGATTACCTGGAGCCGAGGTGCGACGTCGATTTGAGCCACCCGCGGTTTGGCCTCGATCACAACCGATGCATCCTCTGCACGCGATGCGTGCGCGCCTGCGACGAGGTCGAGGGTGCGCATACCTGGGACGTTTCAGGCCGAGGGACGCTCTCTCGGGTCGTCACCGACCTGAATGCGCCCTGGGGAGCGTCGGAGACGTGTACCTCGTGTGGGAAGTGCGTGATGGCCTGCCCGACGGGGGCGCTGTTTCATCAGAGCTCGACGGTCTCGGAGATGATCCACGAGAGGACCCGGCTCTCATTCCTGGTCGACGCGAGGGAGAAGAAACAATGGCACGCCTGAGGCTCGCCACCGTCTGGCTCGGCGGCTGCTCGGGCTGCCACATGTCGTTTCTCGATCTCGACGAGTTTCTGATGGACCTTGCCGATCGGGTGGACGTGGTTTATTCGCCGGTCGTCGATGCGAAGGAATATCCCGAGGGCGTCGATCTGGTGCTGGTGGAGGGGGCGGTCGCGAATGAGGATAACCTGGCGATGATTCGTCGGGTGCGTGAGCGGACCCGCATTCTTGTCTCGTTCGGCGACTGTGCCGTGACGGGGAACGTCACGGCGCTTCGGAACCCGATCGGCGGGTCCGATGGTGTGCTCCGCCGGTCGTTCGTCGAGCAGACGGATCGTGATCCACAGATTCCCTTCGCACCGGGGGTCTTGCCGGTGCTGCTCGATCGGGTGACGCCGGTGCATTCCGTGGTCTCTGTGGATCTGTACTTGCCGGGCTGCCCGCCGCCGGCGCCAAGAATCCGAGCGGTGCTGGAGCAGCTTCTCGACGGCCGCCCCGCACGCCTGGCTGGCCGCGAGATCAAGTTCGGATGAAGACGATTCACCACAGAAGACACAAAGATCACAGAGGAAAAGACCGAGAAAAATAGAAGATTAGAGATTTGTGATTTTTGTTCATGTGATATTGTGGCCCCTGTGGTGAATCGTTTTCCTGGGTCCATCCGAGGTTTTCATGGCCACCCGCATTGTCATCGACCCTGTGACCCGAATTGAGGGGCACGCGAAGATCACCATCCAGCTTGGCGACGATGGGAAGGTCGTCGAGGCGCGTTTTCACGTGGCGGAGTTCCGAGGATTCGAGCGGTTCTGCGTTGGGCGTCCGCTCTGGGAGATGGCCGCGATCACGGCGAGGGTTTGCGGGATCTGCCCGGTGAGCCACCTGCTAGCCTCGGCGAAGGCGGGCGACCACATCCTCTCGGTGACGCCGCCGCCCGCGGCGCTCAAGCTCCGCCGGCTGATGAACCTTGCGCAAATTGTGCAATCGCACGCGCTGAGTTTTTTTCACCTGAGCGCGCCCGACCTGATCCTTGGCTTTGATTCGGAGCCGTCGCGGCGGAACGTCTTCGGGCTGATGGCGACGGACCGCGAGCTGGCCCGCGGCGGTATCCGGCTCCGGCAGTTCGGCCAGGAGATTATTGAACGCCTTGGTGGGAAGAAGGTACATCCCGACTGGTCGGTACCGGGCGGGGTGCGCGAGCCGCTTACGGAGGCGGGTCGCGATGCGATTCGAGCGTGGATCCCCGAGGTGAAGGCCACGGTCCTCGACGCCCTCGGCCGGTTCAAGGGCCTGCTCGATCGCCATCGCGACGAAGCCGAATGCTTTGGCGACTTTCCTTCGCTGTTCCTCGGCCTCGTCGGTGACGATGGGACGTGGGAGCATCACGACGGTCCTATCCGGGTCGTCGACGCGAAGGGGATTATTGTCGCCGATCGTCTCGACCCTCAACGTTACATGAACTACATCGGCGAGGCGACCCAGCCTGATTCTTATTTGAAGTTCCCTTATTATAAACCGATGGGCTATCCCGAGGGCATTTACCGGGTCGGCCCGCTGGCCCGGCTGAACCTCTGCGATCGGATGCCGACCGAACTAGCCGAGCGTGAGCGTCGCGAGTTCCGCGACCGTTTCGGCACGGCGTCCTCGTCGTTTCTGTATCACCACGCCCGCCTGATCGAGATCCTGGCGGGTGTCGAGGGGATCGCCGAGGCGGTCGAGGATCCCGAGGTCCTTTCCAACCACATCCGCGCCCGGGCGGGGATCAACCGGCTGGAAGGCGTCGGCGTGAGCGAGGCCCCACGCGGGACGCTCTTTCATCACTACAACGTTGATGAAGATGGTCGGATGTTGCGCGTCAACCTTATCATCGCGACCGGCCAGAACGGCCTGGCGATGAACCGGACCGTCAGGCAGATCGCTGATCGCTACATCGACGGCCCGACAATCCCCGAGGGCGTCCTGAACCGCCTGGAGGCCGGCATCCGGGCGTTCGACCCGTGTCTGAGCTGCTCGACTCACGCCGTTGGCTTGATGCCGATGGTCGTCCGGCTGATCGACGCCGACGGGCGCCTGCTCGACGAGGTCCGGCGCGGATGAACGAGGGGAAGATCCTGATCGTTGGTTATGGGAACACGATTCGGGCCGACGACGGAGTCGGTCCGTGGGTGGCGTCGGCGGTCGCCTCGTGGGGATCGGAACTCGTCGAAACAATGGCCGTTCATCAGCTCACGCCCGAACTGGCCGATCCGATCGCGCAGGCCCGGCTCGCAATTTTCGTCGACGCAAAGCCGGCCGCCGAGGGCGAATCGGTCGAGGTCGTCGAGCTGGACCCCTCGAACGCGCCGGTTCCGTCGGGGCACCTGGGCGATCCCCGAGCGATCCTGGCGTTGGCGAGATCCCTCTTCGGCCGATCGCCGAGGGGATGGCTGGTCGCGATCCCAGCGGTGGACTTCTCGATTGGCGAGGGCCTTTCCTCGACCGCCCGCTTCGGCGCTGCCGAGGCTCTTCGCCGGATCGCCGAGCTGATCGATCGCGAGACCAGCATGGTTTCCGACCCGTCGACGACTGGACGCCCCGCGTAGAATGTCCGCGTTCTGGTCGTGCCGATCGCGCGGGTCGCGGCGGTGGACTTCCTGGTGCCTGGGGGAATCGCGATGAATCGACGCGAATGGATGCAGTCGGGGCTCGGGGCCATGGCGATGCTGGCGACGGCCCGGGCGTCTGGCGACGAGCCGGTCGACGAGTCGGATCCGGCGCCTCTGCTCGCGAAGATGGGCCCGATGATGGAGACGATTCCGGTAGCCGCCTCGGAGCTGGCGCCGGGGTTATACCTCGTGCAGGGGCCGGGCGGCAACATCGCCGTGCTCAAGGGCCCCGACGGCCTGACCGTCGTTGATTCGGGCGTCCCAATGCGTGCGAAGGAGGTTTTCGAGACGGTGAAAAGAGCTGGCGGCCAGCCGGTCGAGCGGCTGATCAACACCCACTGGCACTTTGATCATGCGGGCGGCAACGAGGAGTTCGCCCGCGCCGGCGCCACGATCTTCGCGACATCGGCCACCCGCGAGCGTCTCTCGACCGATCAGTACACCGCCGTCTTCAAGTTAACGACAAAAGCCCTGCCGTCGATCGCCCGGCCGACGGTCACCTCCGACGACTTCGAACTGCACGTCGGCGCCCACACCCTGCACCTGATCGCCGTCCCGCCGGCGCACACCGACGGCGACCTGATCGTGCACTTCCCGACGCTCGACGTGATCCACACCGGCGACCTGTTCTCGAACGGTTTTTACCCGAACATCGATGCCTCGAGCCGGGGCTGGATCGGCGGGATGGTCGCCGCGGCCGACCGGATTCTCAAGATCGCCGGCCCGAAGACAAGGATCATTCCCGGCCACGGGCCGGTTGGCACCCGCGACGATCTGGCCGCGGCCCGGAAGATGCTGGCGACCGTTCACGAGCGCGTTGCCCGGCTGCTCGACGCGGGCAAGTCGCTTCGACAGGCCATCGACGCTCGCCCCACCGCCGACCTGGATCCGACCTGGGCCAAGGGACTTTTCAACGGACCGATATTCACCCGGATCGTTTATGAGGGACTTGCCCAGCACCGGGGTGCCGGGCGGGCGGGCTGATCCGCAGTGTTCCGGAGGACAGATTCCAGGTTGAAGATTGAAAATCGCTTGATCTAATGGTTTTTCCATCTGGAATCTGGCATCCGGAATCTCCCAGCCGGATTGTCCGCCCCGAGCCAGACGCCCGCGTTCCGGATCGATCCCTCAGCCTCCGCGCCTCGGGCTCGGGGACTCGGGCGGGGCGATGCCGTGCTCGGCCAGGAATCGGGCGACGGGCGGAGGGCCGTGATTCTCGATCGCGGCCCGCTGGATCGCCACGCCGACGGCCAGCAGCCTTGCCTCGTCGAAGAGCCGGCCGGTGAGGGTGATTGAGCCGGGCATCGGGCGGCCGTCGTGGTCGCGGTAGCCGACCGGGAAGACGATCGTCGGATGGCCGGTCAGATTCGTGATCGGCAGGTCCATCCGCGAGCCGACGTAGAGGTCGACCTTCTCCATCCGTTGGGCCATCTCCTGCATCAACCTGGTGCGCACCCGGGCGGCGCGGAGGTACTCGACGGCCGGAACGAACTGTCCCTGGCGGAACGTTTCGGGCCAGGAGTTCAGTCCTTCCGTGATATGCTTGCGCGTGATCTCGTCAAAGGCAGCCGCGGCCTCGGTGCCGAGCATCATGGTGATGGCCCAGATCGGTAGCTCCTCGGGGAGCGTCATCGAGACCAGGTTGAAGCCAAGTTGGCGGAGCAGGTGGAGGTCGGCGCGGGCGTCGGCGGGTCGGCGCGGGTCGTCGATGTATCCGATTTTCAGGGCGGCGAGGTCGACGGACGTCGGCCAGGCGAACGGATGGTCGACCGCGGCGGTGTCGAGTCCGTCGGCGCCGTGGATGGCGTCGAGGATCAGGGCGCAGTCTTCCAGCGACCGGGCGATCGGGCCGATCTTGTCCATCGACCACGAGAGGGTCATGCAGCCGTGTCGGCTGACCCGGCCGAAGGTCGGCCGGAGTCCCGAAGCGCCGCAGGCCCGGCAGGGGGAGACGATGCTGCCGAGCGTCTCGCTACCAATCGCGAAGCCGACCAGCCCGGCCGAGACCGCGGAGGCCGACCCCGCCGATGACCCGCTCGACCCGGCTCGAGGATCCCAGGGGCTTCGTGTCCGGCCCCCGAACCAGAGGTCGCCCATCGCCAGGGCCCCCAGCGAAAGCTTCGCGACCAGGACCGCGCCCGCCTGGTCGAGCCGGGCGGCCACGGTCGCCTTCTCGTCGAGGATCCGGTTGCGAAAGGGAGTGGCGCCCCAGGTGGTCGGGTATCCCGGGTAGGCGATCAGGTCCTTGGCCCCCCACGGGATGCCGTGTAGCGGGCCTCGATACTTCCCGGCCTCGATCTCGGCGTCGGCCTGTTTGGCCTGCCGGATCGCCAGGTCCTCAGTGAGCGTCACAACGCACTTCAGCAGAGGGTCGTACTTCTTCAGCCGATCCAGATACAGTCGCGTTAGCTCGATCGACCGGACCTTCCGTGCACGGACCAGTTTTGAAAGCTCGGTCAGTGGGAGGAAGGCGAGTCCCTCATCGGAAGCGGGCCGGTTGGGAACGGTAGGGTCGATCGATCGGGCCCGGTTGCGGATGACCTCGGCGGCCGGACGGGGCGGCGTCGGGAAGAACGTTAACGCGGGCGGAACGTCGTATCCGACGTTGACCCTGCGCAGCTCCTCGAACTCTCCGAGGCTCTCGTCGAGCGATTTCGCAATGCTGGCTCGCTCGTCCTCGCGGAAGGTGATGCCAGCGATCCACTCGGCATGCTTGACCATCTCGGGAGTCACTCGCCCGGCGGCTGCGGCCTGGGCCGCCAGAGCGCGCCGGAACGGCAGTGTTCCCACCCCCAGCGCCCCGAGGCCACGGAGAACCGCCCGTCGGCCGAATCGTTGAGAATTTCCCATGTCCTCGAGGTGCCGACCCGGCTCGTCCGGATTCCTGTCGATCGTCATGTTCGGTTTTCTCCCGCGTCGATTCCTCCCGTCGGATGGACGGGAATATTGTGGGCGCGTGGGCGTTGCGACTCAAGCTCCGGTCCTTTTGATGCGTCGCGACGTACTACCAGGAGGGAGCCTCCGGTGGTCCCAGACGGATCGGAAGGCGCCCATCCGGCACTATCGAAGGCCGGGAGTCTTCTCCCGGCAGAGGAGTCACGACGATGAAGACGAACGCGCGATCGATGTTGCTGGCCAGCGTGCTGGGCGTCGTTCTGATGGGGATCGGTGCGAGCCAGGCAAAGGCTCAGGGCTTCGGCTTTGGCTATGCCGGCCCTGGCCTCTCGCTCGGGTTTGGGACCGGTTATGGTTATGGCTATGGTGGTTACGGCTACGGCTATCCCGGCACGGTCGTGGGCGGCTACCCAGGGGTGGTGGTGGGTGCACCGGTGGTGGTCGGAGCACCAATGATGGTCCCCGGCGGATACCTTGGCGGTGCTTATGGCGGCGGATTCTACCCACGGACCTACTACCGCGATCGCGATGACTTTCGCCGTGGCGGCTATTACGGCGGCGGGTTCTACCGGGGCGAACATCGTGGCCGGGATCGATGGTGAGGCGATCTCAGTAAGGCGAGTGCTGGCGTCGGTCCACAGGTTGGACTGACGCCACATCGAACGCTTTTTGAGTAAATAGACGTTTTTAATATGAAATTCATGAAATTATTGATTGAAAGCTGGACTGCCTGCAATCGTGGCTTATCTTGCGGGATCGACTTCCTGGTGCTTTTCGTGGTTCCTCCTCTCTTCGATAGTCGGACGGTTTGTTAGGCTGGGTGGAGGTGGTTTGGTCTGGTTTCCGTGGTCGTGGGATCGAGTGCATTCATGGCGTTGCTGAGCCTCCGGGAAGTGAGCCTGGCCTTCGGCGGTCCGAAGCTGCTGGATGGGGTCAACTGGCAGATCGAGCGTGGCGACCGGGTCTGCCTTCTGGGCCGGAACGGCGAGGGGAAGAGCACGTTACTGAAGCTCATCGAGGGCGGCCTGAAGGCCGACGAGGGCGAGGTCATCCGCCAGCAAGGGCTTCAAATTGCCCGCCTCCCGCAGGAAGTTCCCGAGGGTCGCGGCGGATCGGTCGCCGAGGAGGTCGCCGCCGGGCTCGGCGAGGAAATCCACGGTCCGGATTACCGGGTCGATGCTGTCCTTTCGCGGATGGGCCTCGACGGCTCGGCCGTTTTCTCGGCGCTCTCGTCGGGGATGAAGCGGCGCGTCCTGCTGGCGCGGTCGATCGTCGGGGAGCCCGACATCCTTCTGCTCGACGAGCCGACCAACCACCTCGACATCGAATCGATCCGCTGGCTTGAAGAGACCCTGCTGCGATACGGCGGGACGCTGGTGTTCGTCACCCACGACCGCGCGTTTCTCTCCCGGCTCGCCACCCGGATCGCCGAACTCGACCGAGGGCGGCTCGACGACTGGGCCTGCGACTATCCGACGTTCCTGGAGCGCAAGGAGCAATTGCTCGCCGCCGAGGAGCGGCAGGCCGCACTCTTCGACAAGAAGCTCGCCCAGGAAGAGGTCTGGATTCGCAAGGGCATCCAGGCCAGGCGGACGCGGAACGAGGGGCGCGTCCGGGCGCTGAAGGCGATGCGCGAGGAGCGGCGGAAGCGTCGCGAACGCCAGGGGACCGCGCGGATGCAGGCCCAGGAGGCCGAGCGATCCGGGGCCCTTGTGATCGAGTCGAAGGGGGTGGGGTTTGGTTACTCGGCAGGCGACGGCGCGGGCCGGACCGTCCTCCGCGACCTGACCACCACCATCATGCGGGGGGACAAGATCGGGATCATCGGTCCGAACGGATCGGGGAAGACGACGCTCCTGCGGCTTTTACTCGGCGAACTGGCACCGGACGAGGGGACGATTCGCCACGGAACGAACCTCAACGTCGCGTACTTCGACCAGTTGAAGGCGACGCTCGACGAGGAAAAAACGGTCCAGCAGAACGTCAGCGACTACGACACGATCGCGATCGGCGACCAGCGGCGACACATCATCGGTTACTTGCAAGATTTCTTGTTTCCGCCCGAGCGATCGCGGACGCAGGTGAAATTCCTCTCTGGCGGCGAGCGGAGCCGGCTGTTGCTGGCGAAGCTCTTCACGAAGCCGTCGAACGTGCTGGTCCTCGATGAACCGACCAACGACCTCGACATCGAAACGCTGGAACTGCTCGAATCGCTGCTGGTGGATTACCAGGGGACGGTGCTGCTCGTCAGCCACGACAGGGCTTTTCTCAACGACGTCGTGACCAGCACCCTCGCGATCGAGGCCGACGGAGAGGTCAAGGAATACGACGGCGGTTACGACGATTACCTCCGCCAGCGCAAGGCCGAGGCCCCGGTTGAAGTGAAGTCGGCTGCGGCCCCGGAGGCTCTGCCTTCGCCGAAGCCGGCGGCCGATCGCCCTCGCAAGCTGAGCAACAAGGAGCAGCGGGAGTTGCAGGAGCTTCCCGCCCGGATCGAGTCGCTGGAGCTGGCCCGTGCCGGGCTCCACGACGCGATGGCCGAGCCGGATTTCTACCGGAAAGACGGCGCCGCGATCGCCGAGGCAAGGTCGCGGCTCGAATCGCTCGAATCCGAGCTGGCGGCGGCGTACGAGCGGTGGGAGGCGCTGGAGGGGATGTCCGGCTGATCGCCGGACGGATCCCGATCCCGGCAGGTCCCTCCTCCGGGTGGCACCGTCGCGATAGAATCCGGAATCCAGGCCCGTGGGTCCCTCTTCCGGTCCCTGACACACGCCCGCGGGCTCGCTCGCCGCCATCGCCAGGATACCGACACCATGGAATATCGACGACTCGGGAAGACGGGCCTGAAGGTCTCGCGGATCTGCCTCGGGTGCATGAGCTACGGCGTCCCGGGGCGGGGCGCGCATCCGTGGAGCCTCGACGAGGAGACCAGCCGCCCTTACTACCAGCGGGCCCTCGAACTTGGCATCAACTTCTTCGACACCGCCAATGCGTACTCCGACGGGACCAGCGAGGAGTTCCTCGGCCGGGCCATCCGCGAGCTGGCCCGGCGCGACGAGGTTGTCATCGCCACCAAGGTCTTCAACCGGATGCGCCCCGACCCGAACGGCCGCGGCCTCTCGCGCAAGGCCATCTTCACCGAGGTCGACGCGAGCCTCAGGCGCCTCCGTATGGATTACATCGACCTCTACCAGACCCACCGATGGGATTATGACACCCCGATCGAGGAGACACTCGAGGCGCTGAACGACGTCGTGAAGTCGGGGAAAGTGCGGTACATCGGGGCGTCGTCGATGCACGCCTGGCAGTTCGCCAAGGCGCTCTTCCTGAGCGACCGACACGGATGGTCGCGATTCGTCTCGATGCAGGGTCATTATAATTTGATCTATCGCGAGGAAGAGCGCGAGATGATCCCGCTCTGCGAGGACCAGTCCATTGGCGTGATCCCGTGGAGCCCGCTGGCGCGCGGCCGGCTGGCGCGAGCCTGGGACGATCGATCCAGCACCGAGCGCGCCGGCACCGACGAGTTCGGTAAGACGCTATATGTCCGGACCGAATCGGCCGATCGCGCCGTGATCGATCGCGTCGGCGAGCTGGCCGCGGCGAAAGGGATTCCCAGGGCGCAAGCGGCGCTGGCCTGGCTACTCTCGAAACCGGCGGTAACGGCTCCGATCATCGGCGCGACCCGGCCCGAGCACCTCGAAGACGCCGTCGGCGCGCTCTCGGTGAAGCTGACGCCCGAGGAGATCGCCCGGCTGGAGGAGCCGTACGTCCCGCATCCGGTCCTGGGCTTTAATTGATTCACCGGCCCGGCGATGTTGTCCGATCGGTCGTCCTGTCCAGGCCGGCTCCCGACAGCGATCCGCTCGTCGCTTTTTGCTGCGAGCTTATCCATCATTTGTAGTTGGCTATAGAAGAAGTGGTGGGGATGCCTCGACAGGCGGTACAAGCGAAAGTGTGGAACCTTCGCAGCCGCTCGTTTTTGGAGGTCATCCCCATGGTCAGCAGAGCATACCGGGCGACGCGCGTCAACGATGTC
>DAIDKV010000241.1 GCA_027449865.1 Planctomycetales bacterium | reverse complement strand
GGGCACGAAATCGGTATCCGCCGGCCATCGGTAAGGCATCACTCCGACCTCTGGGGCCTGATGAAGTCTTCAGACAGACACATCAAGACAAGAGGTTACGCAAGACGCCTGGCATTTCCTAGCCACCTGTCGGGCCGTTGTTTTGTTTGCGCTCGCCCCGTATCAGGCCGGCGGGGGCCGACAGGATCGACCACAATCCGATGGCTGCCAGGGCGGGCGACCCGGAGATGTCGATGAGACTCAATCCGTCTTCGTGGGACGCCCAAGGCTGCGCGCGAGGCGAGCCGGGCAAACGGCAACTTACCGAGGAGGAATCCGATGATCTGGAAGGCACGATCACGCTGGGCCGGACTTGTCGCGGGTCTCGCGGTGGCGCTGCTGGCCGCCCCTTGCGGAATCGCACGGGCCGACGCCCCGAGCAAGAACAATCTCATCTATCACATCTTCGTTCGGTCGTGGGCCGACACGGCTGCCGATTCGGACGAGGTCGGCGACCTGCGGGGAATCCGGGAGAAGCTGGATTACCTCAATGACGGGAACCCCGCCACCGACGGCGACCTGGAGGTCGGCATCCTCTGGCTGATGCCGGTTTTCCCGTCTCCAAGCTATCACGGCTACGACGTGACCAACTACCGGGCGGTCAACAAGGATTACGGCACGCTCCAGGACCTCGACGATCTGATCGCCGAGGCGCACCGGCGGGGCGTGCGAATCATCCTGGACATCCCGTTCAATCACACCTCCGACAAGCATCCCTGGTTCCGGCAGGCCGTGGACGATCCTGCGTCGCGATTCCGGAAGTTCTACCATTTCGCCGAGATCGATCGACCGGCCCCGCCCGGCTCCTGGCACGTCGCGACCGACAGCCGAGGCCAGCAGGTGCGCTACATGGGACTGTTCAGCCCCAGCATGCCGGACCTGGATTTTCGTAATCCCGAGGTGCGCCGGGAGGTCGAGGAGATCGCCCGCTTCTGGCTGGAGAAGGGCATCGACGGCTTCCGGCTCGACGCGGCGAAGCACATCTTCGGCGACACCTTCGATCAGCTCCCCGAGGCCGATATCCTCCGCAACAACGACTGGTGGCGCGAGTTCTCCGACTCGGTCTACCGCCGGAACGCCGACGCGGTGCTGGTCGGCGAGGTCCTGGGCGATCGCGAGCAGGTGCGTCGGCACTCCTACGGCCTGGACGGGCTGCTCGACGCCCCGTTCCTCCACGACGCCCGGTCGCGGATCGCCTTCCCCGGTACAGGATTCGTGACCGGCTGGAAGGAGGCTGCCAATCGCTGCCGCGATGTGAACCGGATCGCCCACCAGGGCCCGGGCTCGTGGCCCCGAACCGATCCCTTCCAGCCGTTCGTGTTCCTCTCCAGCCATGATGAGAGCCCGCGGCTCGCCTCGTATCTCGGCGAGATGAGGTCGCACGGGATGCAGCCGAGCGTCGACGAGGCCTATCGGCTCGGCATGTACATCCTTACGTCGATCGGCAAGTACCCGATCCTGTACTACGGCGACGAGGTGATGCAGCCCGGCTTCAAGTGGAACGGGAATCCCCCCGACGCCAAGCCCCCGGGCGACGGCTCGAAGCTCTACGACGAGACCCTACGCGAGCCGTTCCCGTGGCACGCAGCCGGGGACGATCCCGCGGTCGGCGACAGCGACATGCAGACGTCATGGTCGAGCCGCCTTCCGATCTTCGATCGGCCGGGCGACGGAGTCTCGGTGGAGGAGCAGGACCGGCCTGACCAGATGCTGGGACTCGTCCGGGCCCTCACAAACCTTCGGACCGAGCACCCAGATTATGCCAACGGCGAGGTCGGCGAGATCCCGACCGACTCGACCGACTGGCTGGTCTTCGAGAAGGTGGGCGGCCAGAACCGCTATCTGGTCCTCATCAACACGACCGATACCGGCAGAGATTACCGATTCCACGCCGGCTGGTTCCCCCGCTACCAGGGCGCCGACCTGATCTTCTGGAGCAATGGCCGGGAGAAGT
Organism: Planctomycetales bacterium; assembly: GCA_027449865.1. GTDB lineage: Bacteria > Planctomycetota > Planctomycetia > Isosphaerales > Isosphaeraceae > JAKAUH01. Next base: position 17,982 of record DAIDKV010000241.1, on the reverse strand, counting down.
CGTGGAAGGATGAGACAACCAGCGGCAAACACATCGAGGCTCAGGCGTCCGTGCCGCCTTACGGGATGGTGGTTCTGAGGCAGAGGCCGAACTGAGCGGGGACCAGGGAAAAGGGGGTCGGGAACCGATTCAACCTTTCGGTTCCTTACCCCTTTTCCTGGGACCGAAGTCGGCGTCCCGGCGGAACAGGGGCATTCGTCCGACCGAGCGATTCAGGACGTGGTAGGCATAGCCCCCGGAAGCCATGCGGGCGGCTCTGGGCATGGGTGAGAGGATACTCGTCCCCGCGTCCCGGGTCAACTAGCTGCGTCCCCGTTTCCCCTCACGAGGCTCTTGAGATCCGCTAGCTCTTCCTCATCGAGCGCCCCAACATCGACGGTCGATTCCTCGGTCTCCCGAGTTGCCGAAAGCTGTTCGCGGAATCCCCATTCCAGGGCCTTAATTAGCTTCCAGACCTGGCCCGGACTGTGGTACTCGACAACGAATCGAGTGGGATCTCCGCGACGGACCCGGAGCGCCTGGGCCGTCAGCGGGCCGATCCCGCCGTGCGGCAGGACGCCTCGGCGGCCGTCGACCAGGGCATTGATGAGCGTGCTCTTGCCGACGCCCGAGGGGCCGAGAAAGCAGACGACCAGGTCACCGTCGTACCTGGCCCGGGCGGTCCGGAGCCGCTCAAGGTCCTGGTCGAAATCGGCGATGCGACTCGCTTTTCCGTCGAACTTCTCAACCCGCTCCAGGAACGGACGGACAGCCCGAAGATACCACTCCTCGAGCGCCCGGATCTCGCCATCGATCTGTGCCGGATCCATGGGATCTCCTTCGGTCTGCAAAATGAGAGAGCATATTATTAGACAGTCCGGTATGCCGCTATGCAATCAGGCGCCTGGTGGAAACGGTGTCGTCGGTCCGGCATGTTCTGTTTCGCCCGGAGGAATGCGTAGGGTCGCCGGATCGTGTCAGGTCGAGTACCGATTCTTATTCGTGACCCAGGCCTGCGGGACGCCGGCACGCTGGCCGGAGCCGATCAGCGGAACCTGTCGGCCGTCGATCAAGCAAAAAAGGACACGTCGAATATCGACAAAAAATAAAATTGTGTTTATTGTAAGAAAATCAAACGTCATGGCCGACTGTTACAACTTTCCACATTCAATAAGTCCTGTATTCCGTCCTTTTTTCCCAGTCCGCGATCCGTTTGGGGCGAGAGGATTCAGGATATCCGCCGAAAGCTGGCCTCGGTAAATGGACTTGCTCCCTTGACGGGCGGACGGATCTCGGTTATCAGGCCGATGGATCGGTCCGGCGTTTCGGAACGGTCCTGGGCGGGGGATCGACGGTCTGTGTGGTCGAGCGTGCTGGCGATCGGGGTTTTGTCGACGTCGCTCCTGGCCGGGACCGGTCGGGAGGCGGCGGTGATCGTCGACCGTCTGGTCGTTCTCGACCAGCCGGATGACAGCGCCTTTGCTACCGGTCAACTCGGACGTGGGGATCGGGTTCGGGTCCGGCGCGGGCTCGACGGAGGCTGGGCCGAGATCGACCCGCCGGCGTCCGCCATCGCGTGGGTGGAGCGGTCGACCATTGCCTGGGGGAGGGATCGCGGGAATTCCGACCCAGCCGAGCCGCCGGTCCGCGGATGGGTGATCCCGGCTCGGGCGGTCGTGCGATCGGGGCGGCTCGGCGCACGGATGCCGGGACCGCCCTGGCTCGAACTCGATCGCGGGACGATGGTCCGGCTCGTGGATCGACCGCCGGTCGGGATCGGGCAAGGGTCTGGCGCGGGCCTCTGGTATGCCATCGTCCCGCCGGATAAGGCGGCCTGCTACGTCCACGAGGACGGCCTGCGCGAAATCCCTCGCATTCAGGGCGTTCCCGAACGGCTGGCGTCGTACCTCGTCCCGAATGATGATCCAAAGACCGAGGGCTCGCTTCCGCCTCAGGCCGCCGGGGAAATGGCCCGCCTCGACGACCTCCATCGAACCATCCTGAAATCCCAGCCCATCGACCGATGGTGGTTCGAGGACGTTCGCGCGGGGTATCAGGCCCTTTTGAAGCAGTCGGGCGATAATCCGGTCGTCGAGGAGGAGCTCCGATCCCGGCTGGCACGGCTCACCCGGCACGAGCAGGCCGCCGCCGCCGCCCGAGAGTTCCGCGAGGTGCTCGGACGGAGCCGACGACGCGATGGCGAGGTCGCCTGGCTCAACCGGCGCCTGGCCGCCGCCGACGCCTATCGAACCGTCACCTACCAGGGGATCGGGATCGTCCAGCCGTCGTCACGGCTCCTCGACGGCCGGAAGCTTCACGCCCTGATCGGCGCCGACGGTCGGACAGTCGCCTATCTTGACATCCCCCCCGGTCTCGACCTGGAAGCCGTCGGCCTTCGACGGGTCGGAGTTCGAGGCGCGGTCCACTACAACCAGGATCTGGGAACGCGATTGATCACCGTCCGCGATGTCGAGCCGGTCGGCTCACGACGATGAGGGCGGCGGCGGCCAGTCGCCCAGGTCGGTGAGCCAGCCGATCGCCCGGCGAGTGGTCCACTCCGCGCCCAGGTATCGGGCCGCGTGGAAGAGTCGACACGCCTGGTCGGCGTGGCCGTTGTCGAGCAGAGTCTCGGCGCCGTCGAGAGCCAGCGCGGCTCCCTGGGGATCGGCGGAGACCATCTGCTGATAGGTCGCGAGGGCCTCATCCGGTCGACCGGCTCGCGAGAGAACCTCGGCGCGCCAGACGCCCAGAACCTCGGCGGTCGCGGAGTCGGCCAGGGCCCGGGACTGGTCGATCGCGACAATCGCTCTTTCGGCGTCGTCGTCGGCCATCGCCTGGCGGACGATCGCCCCGACCGCGCCGATCCGGACGGACCCGTCGGCCGGCAACCCGCGTTGGATCAGTTCGTCGGCGAGGGGAAGCGTGATCGGATCGACGCCCAGGCCGGCCGCCGAGGCCACCGCGTCCCGGAGCCGATGGTCGTCGAGCGAGCCTGGATCGAGCGCGGCCAGCTCCCAGGCTGGGGCGCACGAGAGGTCCGATGGATCGACGGCCTCGGGGTCGTCGGCCGCCAGGCCGAGCCGTCGGCGAAGCCGGTCGAAGGGATAGCCCTGGTAGAGAACCCGGGCGCTGGGACGCTGGCCCAGTTGCTCGCGGAAGGCGACGACCGCCGCGAGTCGGGCGCGCGCGTCGGGGTCGTCGCGATGCACGGCCTCGGCGGTCTCGAGCGGGGTCCGGCCGCCGAGTGACTGCCTCGGACGTCGGATCCAGAGGTCCTCGTAGTAATGCTCGATCCAGTCGCGGCGAAGGGCCTCGGCCTGCGCGAGGTCAAGACCTGGAGCCATCCGGACGGTCCAGACGTCGGCGTCGAGGAACGGCAGCGGCAGCGGCACGGCCTCTCGTCGAACCCCCTCCCGGATCCCAAGCCGGCCGAGGAGTCTCTCCTCGGCCGCTTCCATCGTCTCGGCGCGGGGGCTGGAGAGCCGGAGTCCGCCCGTCGGCCGGATCACGAGGCTCGCCAGGACGACCGGCAGGGCTGTCGCCGCCAGGGTGCCGGCCTCGGGCATCGGCCGATCGAGCCATTCGAAGACCTGGACCACCGGCGCGGTCTCCAGGCCGAGAGCCTGGGGCGTCTCGATCTTTCGGATCGTCGGAAACTCGGCGAGCAGGACGTTGGGGTCGATCGGGGGTCCGTCGATCGTGCAGGTAAATCGCAGGTCGTCGGCCAGGGTTTCGGCGCCGCCGCCGGCGCGGAGGAGTTCCGCGAGCGTCCAGGCCTCGATGGCGCGGTTGGGGGCGGACGTGGCCTCGATCGCGACCACCCGATCGAGCGCCGAGATGGCCTCGCGATTGGAGCCGAGCCAGGCCAGGACAACCGCCCGGTTGTACCAGGCGGCGGCGTCGGTCGGGTCGTCGGCGGCCAGCCGGCCGAAGGCGTCGGCCATTCCTTCGAGATCGGTGCCCACAAGCCGGGCGTCCCAGGCCGATCGGCGTGAGGGATCGGATGGCGCTCGGAGGCGCTCCATGGCACATCCTGAGACGGGAAGATCGCCCGATCGCTCCAGCCGCTCGATCGCCTGCGAGGCCGCCGCGGAGCCATCTACCTGGACCGCCCGCCGCCAGTACGCCCTCGCCGCAATCGGACGGCCGGCCCGAAGGTGCTCCCAACCTTGACGCACCAGTTCCGTTGATCGATCGACAGATTCTGACGCCATCAAATGTTCTCTTTTCCGGTGAAGTAGGAGCGGTCGCGGCGTTCCCAGTCGGAATAGCCGAGCAGCTCGTAGAGTTCGGCACGGTCTTGCATCTGGTCGAGCCGGCCGCGCTGGGTCCCCTGTTCGCGCAGTTCCCTGAGGGTCTCCTCGGCGGCCCGCATGGCGGCGCGGAAGGCAGTTAGGGGATAGATGGCCGCCCGGTATCCCATCGTGGCGAGGTCGTCGAAGGGGATCAGCGGGCTCCGGCCGAACTCGGTCATGTTCGCCAGCAGAGGCGCCGGGACCTCGCGGGCGAAGCGGGCGAATTCGTCGGGCGATTCGAGGGCCTCGGGGAAGATCATGTCGGCGCCGGCGTCGAGGTAGGCCTGGGCGCGCTGGATGGCGCCCTCGAAGCCCTCGACACTTCGGGCGTCGGTCCGGGCGATGATGACGAAGTCGGGATCTCGACGCGCGGCGACCGCCGCGCGCACCTTGGCCGCCATGGTCCCGACGTCGACCAGCCCCTTGCCCGAGAGATGTCCGCACCGCTTGGGGAGGACCTGGTCTTCGAGGTGCAGTCCGGCGGCGCCGGCTTCCTCGTAGAGACGGACGGTGCGCTCGACGTTGACGGGCTCGCCGAAGCCGGTGTCGGCGTCGCAGAGGACGGGCAAGCGGGTCGAGCGGGCGAGGACCGCGGCTTGCTGGGCGAACTCGGTCGCGGTGAGCAGGCCGATGTCGGGCAGGCCGGCCCACCCGGCCGAGAGCGCCCCGCCCGAGAGATACACCGCGGCGAAGCCCAGCCGCTCGGCCATCCGGGCGGTCAGCGCATTGAACGCTCCCGGGATCATGATCGGGGCCGACCGGTACGCCGACCTCAACAGGGCGCCGGGTGTCTGCATGGCGAAGATTCTCTCCTCGGAAGTCCGACGATCCGTGATATCCCCCCATCCTGGACCGTTCGCGTACAATGTCAAGCGACCGGGCATCGCGCCGGGATCGAACCGGCGCCCCCAGGAGGCGAGCATGCATGATGATCTCTCGAAGATCGACGAGGCGATTGAAGCTCTGAGGGAGGGCCGGGTCATCATCGTCGTGGATGATGAGGACCGGGAGAACGAGGGGGATTTCGTCGCCGCGGCCGATCGGGTGACGCCCGAGACGGTCGAGTTTCTGATCACGCACGGGCGGGGGCTGCTCTGCATGCCGATTTTGCCCGAGGTGGCGTCTCGGCTGGAGTTGGGTCCGATGGTCGACCGGAACACGGCGCCGCATCAGACCCCGTACACGGTTCCGGTCGACCACCGGAGTTGTCGGACGGGGATCAGCGCCGAGGAGCGGGCGCGGACGGTCCGGGCGATCGTCGACCCGTCGAGCCGTCCCGCCGACTTCGTCCGTCCTGGGCATTTGTTTCCGCTGGTGGCGAAGGAGGGTGGCGTCCTTCGTCGAGCCGGGCACACCGAGGCGACGGTCGATCTGGTCCGTCTCGCCGGGCTGACGCCCGCCGGGATTCTTTGCGAGATCACCCACGGGACCCGGATGGCCGACCGCGAACAACTGCGCCGGATCGCACAGGAGCACGGCCTTCCGATGGTCTCGATCCAGGCGTTGATCAAGTATCGGCGGCTGCGCGAGAAGCTGGTGGTGCGGGTCGCCGAGGCCGAGCTGCCGACCCGATACGGGAACGGTCGGATCATTGGCTACCGGGTCCAGCACGAGCCGGGCAACGAGCCGGTTGCGATCGTGATGGGTGACCTCGCCTCGGTCGAGGCGCCGCTGGTTCGGCTGCACTCGTCGTGCTTCACCGGCGACCTGCTCGACTCGCTCCGCTGCGACTGTGGCGACCAGCTTCGGATGGCGCTCTCGACGATCGGCCAGGAGGGGGTCGGAGCGCTGATCTACCTGCCGCAGGAGGGGCGAGGCATCGGCCTGATCGAGAAGATCCGCGCGTACAACCTCCAGGACAGGGGTCTCGACACCGTCGAGGCGAACACGGCGCTCGGCTATCGGGCCGATCCCCGCGATTATGGGATCGGCCTCCAGATCCTCAAGGACCTGGGCCTCTCTCGGGTCCGGCTGCTGACGAACAACCCCAAGAAGACCGACGCATTCGTCTATTACGGCTACGATTTGCAGGTCGTCGACCAGGTTCCGATCATCGCGCCCGAGGTCGAGGAGCGCCGGCGCTATCTCGACGCCAAGCGCGATAAGATGGGCCACCTGCTGCCAAATTGAAAGGGTCAGAGAAAACGGGGACGGACTCCGAGGCTTCGAGGTGCCAGCCTCCGTTTTCTCAGAACCCGCGAGTCGAGACGAGGAGCTTGCCCATGGTCACCGGCTTCGAGACGATGAAGAACTGGAGAGACTACGTGGGACGCTTCTCGGTGGAAGTCGAGCTGGCCAACAATGAGGATCTCGCGCTGGCGAGGACCGGCTTCCTGCCGCCGGACCAGGTGCGTCGGACCAAAATCATGGGCGTCGTCGACACCGGGGCCGCCCGCCTGGTCCTGCCGCCATCCGCGATTGCGGCGCTGGGGCTGCCCGAGACCGGGCGAACCATGGTCCGGTTCGCCGACGGCCGAAGGGAATCCCGGGCCATCGTCGGTGGGGTCCAACTGCAATACGCCGGAAGGTCGGGTGTGTTCAACGCGGTGGTCGAACCAGGACGTAGCGACGCCCTGATCGGCGCGATCGTGCTGGAGGATCTCGACCTCCTGCCGGATTGCACCAACGGCGTGCTGACCCCCCGCGATCCCAATACCATCATTACCGAGGTCGAGTGAGCGGCCATCCGTCCCATTCGGGCCCGACGCGAGGGAGAGGAATCGATGCGAATCGGACGGACGACGCGGGCGGCGGGGCTGGCCCTGGCCTGCGCGATGATAACCATTGCAGCGACGGCCCGCGCCGAGTCGCCATGATCTCGGAGCAGGCCCCCACGCGGAGACGCGGGAGCGAAGGGCTCGGCTCACAGCCAAAGAAATCCGCCAAGCCAGCTTGCGACCCGCTTGACTGGGCTCATGGGACATCGATAGGATACGGCCTTCGACAGCGACAGCTTGGCCGAAGGACAGGGATCAAACCAATTCCAGGGTGGCATCGCCCTCGGAAGCACGATCCCTCCCTCAGACACCGAGGGGTCCGCGATGGCGATGGACACCCGAGAGCGAGCCGAGACGCGAAGCCCAGCGGAGGACGATCCGCCCTCGCTGGATAGCCTCCTTGCCCTTCCAGCCGAGGAGGTCGGGCGCTTCGACATCGCGGCGCTGAACCTCGCCTGTGCCGTCGGTCTCCCCGGAGCTGAGGGACTCGATATTCGGCGGCATATCGCCACCCTCGATGCCTGGGCGGCGGAGGTCGATCGGGTCACGACCCGCGGCGTTCGACATTTCCGGAACAACCGAGCCGAATTCGAGGACTCCGAAGCTTACTGGCGGATGCTGACGCTGACCAGCGTGCTCCAGCTCCGCTACCGAGTCCATTATCGCCCCGACCGCATCGATGAGATGGACTGGCGGGACTCACGGGACGTCCTGCTGCACGGGCTCCTGGGCGAGTCGCGGGCCGGCACTTGCCCATCGCTCCCCGTGCTGACCGTGGCGGTGGGCCGACGGCTCGGCTACCCGCTCCGGCTGGCACTGGCCATTGCGCACGTCTTCAGCCGTTGGGACGGCCCGACGGGCGGGGAGCGGCTCAATATCGAGTGCCACGGCAACGGGATGGTGGCCCATCCCGACGAGCATTATTACGAATGGCCGGTCCGGTGGAATCCCGAGACACACGCCGAAGAGGCGAGGCGCGGGCCGAATTGCATCTACCTGCGTTCCTTGGAGCCGGCTGAGGAACTGGCGTTTTTCCTGTGCCAGCGGGCCCACTGCCTGGAAGTGGCCAAACGGTGGGATGAGGCGATCGTCACTTACCAGTCCGCCGCCCGGCTCTGGCCTCACCACCCCGCCTATCCGAGGTATGCGGGCGAACTGATAATCCGCAGGCTCGCATCAGCCCAACAAACATACGCCGGGGCTCGTTCCCCGATCGGATGCTCCATCAGCTCGCGTGGTCGGCGTCGGTCCTCCTTCTGGAGATCCCTATGAGCGCCTCTCACCTCCTTTCAGCGCCGGATTCGGATTCGCTCTCCTTGGGCGTCATGAGCGACTCTCGCTCCCCTTCGCCGCCGGGCTCGCTCTCTCTCAGCGTTGACGAGGCGGTTCCGCAGTGGGCGTGCCGCTATCGGACCTATGACCCGACCGTCGGCCGATTCCTGTCCCTCGACACCGAGGAGGGCGATCCCGAGGCCCCGATCACCCTGAACAGGTTCATCTACACGGGCGACGACCCGATCGATCATACCGACCCCTCCGGTCACGATTTCTCGCTCGCGGAGCTTTCCTCCGTCGGCGGCATCCAGAATACGATCAACGTCGGCGTTGGGTACATCAACACGCTTGTAAGGATCCAGAGCACGGTCAGCAAGCTGATCGACCTGTTCAACTTTTCGAAGACGGCCCTCCGGTTCCTGAACGCTCTCCGTGCCTCGACACCGGAGGGGGCGGCAGCCGCCCTCGCCGCGGAGTTACGCAGCCAATTCGGTGGGGTAAACACCAACCAGATCACCAGCGCGTTCGCGGAGGTCGCGAGGCAGCTCGGTCCCTATTGGAACGTGATCTCTCGCCGGATTGCCGCCCGCGCTGGTGATATCGCCGCGGATGTCGCCGTTGCAATCGCTCCGCGCATCCCACAGTATCTCCAAGAAGAGGCGGCTGGGACGCTACAACTCGTGCTCTACCTACCGACGGGGCCAGCTGCGGGAGTACGCCGGGGCGACAGGACGATCAACTTGAGCGACCAAGCCGCAGTAGCCGTGTCTCCCACCGGTGGACGACTCTTCGGATTCGGAGTCCGGACCTCGGGACAGAGAAGGAACCCGCAGAACCCCGGCGACCAATGGTTTCGAATCGACTACTTCGATGGCCGGTTGAACCCTCCATTGAATATTCATTATCATGTGTTTCAGGAACAGGACCATCATCCCGGGCCGGAGCGGGTGATCTGGGCCCCTTGATCGAGGTGTCATCGCCATGGTCGACCGGACTGGCTCAGGGCGAACCGAGAATGAGCTCCTCTTCGATTACTTCTTCGGCGAGAATAGGTGCCCGGCGATGTGCAACTCGCCGAACTTGGTGCTTGGGAATGTGTCCCCTTCGCTCCCCCTGGTGCTCGACACCGTCGGGTGCCGTGGGGGTGCATGGGAGATCATGCCTCGATTTGCACGGACGGGGGGGCCATATCTCGGCGACGAAAACGAGAAGCATGGATATTTCCGGACCTGGGGTACCGAGGAAAACCAGCGGTGGCTTCGGGAGCGCGGCGGCATCGTCAACTTGAGCATGTTCACGATGCTGCTCGATATCGAGACCCCCGATGAATACTTTGATTGGCTTTCCCGGCGATTATTGGACATAGGCTATTGCCCACTCTTTGATGACATGGATCCCCTGATCGCCGAACGGATCGAGGACATCCGCTGGGCCTACTTTCCGCTGACCGACGAGTATCCGCTCGCCATGTTCGTAGTCCGACCAGACGATGCGCGTTGGGTCGATGAACTCGAGACCGCCATCCAAGAGAGTGGTGGGAGCTGTTGCCGGGTCTTCCGGGAAGGAGAGAGATACGCTTGGCGCCTGCCCGACGGATTGAAAAGATTGTGCACGAGGGATCCGGATCGGACCATCTGGGCCCCTGGATCCGAGGAGACATCATCATGATCAACGTCCTCCACGACACGTCTCCGCATAGCTTCGCGCGGCTTTGCCTCCCTGTTTGAAATCCCCTCCTCGGGATCGGGAACGACTTCCATGCGAATCGGACGGATGACTCGGGCCGCTGGGTTGGCCCTGGCCCTCGCGATGGCGGGGCTCTCGATCACGGCGACGGCCCGCGCCGAGTCGGCCCGCGAGCGGCTGGCAAAGGTCGCCGGCGCCTACAAGGCGCTCGGCTCTTACTCCGATCACGGCGAGTTCGTCATTGCGATGACGCTCGGCGGCAAGGCGCAAAAGACGGCCCGTCCGCTTCGGCTGACGCTCGTCCGGCCGAACAAGGTCGATCTCGAAGCCGGCCCGGTCCGACTCACCTCCGACGGCAAGACGATCACAACGGTGATCAATCCGCTGAAGAAGTACATCAGCGCGCCGGCGCCCGAGAAGATCGGCGTCGATACCTTTCGCGAGGGCCCCACAGGCGCCGTCCTCTTCGGCGGAACATCCGCGGCGCCGACCGCGGCGCCGATGTTCGTCCTTTTGAGCCTGCTCTCCGGCGTCAATCCCGACGTCCTGCTCGACCAGATGGGGGGCAAGCTGATCGACAAGGCCAATCCAGACGCGAAGGGCGTGCCCGACCTGGTCATCGATCTTCAGGAGGGTCCCGACCTGGTCATCGGCGTGGATGCGGCCACGGGCCTGCTCGCCTCGATCGAAATGAAGATGGATGCCGAGCAACTGAAGAAGAGCGCGCCGCCGGGCCAGGAGCTGACGATCGAGCGGTTCGGCTGGTCGTCGGGCGCGATCTCGACCAAGGTCCCGGCCGATCGCTCGTTTGCCTTCACCGCGCCGAAGGATTATGCCCCGATCGAGGCCGGCAAGGACGCCCCCGCGCAGAAGAAGGCCGAGTACGCCGTGCAGGAGCGGATCGGCCAGCCGGCTCCCGACTTCACCATGACCCTCCTCGACGGCCCCGGCAAGACCCGGACCGTCCACAAGGCCGACCTCGCCGGGAAGGTCGTTCTCATCGACTTCTGGGCGACCTGGTGCGGACCCTGCCTGATGGAACTCCCCGAGATCCAGAAGCTCATCGAGCATTACAAGGACGCTGGGAAGGACGTCGTGGTCGTCGCTCTCAGCCAGGACGAACGCCCGGAGGAAATCTCCGAGGTCCGGAAGCTCGTCGAGAAGACACTCGCGACCAAGAAGATCACGCTCGAGGCCGGGTCCGTCGGCCGGATCGGGCTGGACCCCAGTGGGTCCGTCGGCAAGGCGTTCGACGTCGAGGGATTTCCGACCCTGGTGATTCTCGACGGCAAGGGGATCGTCCGGTCCGCACACGTCGGCTACGATCCCGACGCCGCCGAACCCCTCCACAAATTGCTCACCAAGGAGATCGATGGGTTGTTGACGAAGTAGGTTTTCGGCTTTCCGGTTTCGGTGGTGAAAACAGGCCAGACATGGCCGGTCGACGCCTCGGAGCGGAAAACCGAAAACCGAATCCGGAAATCCTCGCCCAGGCATCGGATTCGCGGGCATCCGGAAGGATCCGGAAGCGGACGTGAAGACGTCCACGAGCTTGCATCCGATCACCTGGACGCGAGGAGAAATGACCATGGCCGAGACCAGGGACCCGGGCGTGGCAGGGCCAAATCCGTTTGAGACGGGTCCATCGGGCCGGGGCGGCGACGTCCGACCGGTCAAGGTGGACATGGGGATCGGCCCGCCCTCGACTGCACGGGCCCACCTCGATCATCCGCAGGCGCCCCGGCGCGGTGGGTCGGGCGCCGGGATCGTGCTGCTTTCGGCCCTGCTCTCAGTCGCCTGTGGCGCCGGGGGTGCCTGGGCCTATGAGAAATACCTGTCGCCATCGCGGAATTCGTCGGCCGAGAAGGCGAGCGAGAAGCCAGCGCCGAAGGCGCCCGACGACCGACTCCGCCGAGAACTGGCCGGGCTGGAAGACCGCGTCAAGGATCTCTCCGAGCGCGGTCAGGCGACGGCCGACCAGTACAAGCAGCTCCGGGCACGCGTGGAATCGCTGCCCACCACCGCCGCACCGGCGGACCTCGGCGCCATCGAGGGGAAGGTGACCCAGGTCGACCGCCTGTCCGAGCGAGTGGAGGCGGTGAGCCACCGCATCGACGCGCTGGCCGGACAGATCGGCCAGTTCGACCACCGGATCTCCCAGTTCGATGAGCGTGTCAACCAGCTTCAAGAGGCCCTGGCCGGACTCGACCGCCGGATCGGCCGGGATCAGCAGGTCTCGCTGGCACGCGGCGATCGGACCGAGTCGGCCAACGAGAAAAAGCCCGGTCGAACCGGTCCGCGCGAGTCGATCGCCTCATCGCCCGATTCCAACCCCAACCCGGCGCCCGAGACCAACGAGCTGTCGCTCGAGAGGGGTGAGGCGCTGTTCCGCGAGGGGAAATACTCGGAGGCTTACGCCGTCTTCCGGAGCCGGATCGTGGAGCATCCTGACGACGCCCGGAACTGGTACTTCGCGGCGCTCTCTTACGGCCTGGCGACTGGTGAATGGGAGGGTATGACCCAGACCATGGTGCAGGAAGGCGTCGCCCGCGAGAAGGTTGGCCATCCGGCCAGGCCGCGGATTGACGCGGCCTTCGACGGCCTCACCCGCCAGACCGGCAAGGACTGGCTCGCCTTTTATCGACGTCCGGCCGGCTGAGGCGAATCGTGCTTTCGAGGATCGGGTTCGACCGTGGAGGCTCTGGCGGGAGCGTTCGCTCCGGTCGCCAGGAAATGGGGATCGCGAGGATCGAACCGATACGGGCGGGAAGATTGGTGCGGCGCCTGTTATCGTGGAGATCATCTGCCGGGCGACCGCGGTTGTCACTCGCCGTCGAGGCGAGGCTCGCCCGGCGAACCGATCCATCACCATCCGAGACTCCCCCATGTCCAAAATCCGATCCGCCTGGCCGATGTCGGCCGCGTTCGTCCTCGGGATAGGCTCGCTCGTCGCGACCGCCGCACCGCCCGATGAGATCGCGACCCATGAAGCCGCCTGCCGATGGGCCGCTCAGCCCCCGGTCCTCGACGGCAAGCTCGACGACCCCTGCTGGAAAAGCGCCCAGGCGATCACGCGGTTCGCCGCGTACTGGGAAGGGAAAACCCCCAGGCCCGGTACCCGGGCCTATCTCGCCTGGGACAGCGATGCCCTGTATTACGCCGCGACCATGCCCGACGCCGAACTTCGAGCCTTCGGCAAGGCCCGCAACGACAGCCTCTGGAACGGCGACGTCTTCGAGATGTTCTTCAAGCCGTCGGCCGATCGGCCCGCTTATTACGAGTTTCAGGCCAACCCGAAGGCGCTCGTCTTCGAGCTCTACTTCCCCGAGCGTGGGGTCTATCCGAAAGACCTCGCCCGGTCCCCCATCCTGGGTAACACCGCGGTCGTCCATCTCCACGGCACTCTCGATCATCCGGGCGACCAGGACACAAGCTGGACCGTTGAGGGCCGCATCCCCTGGTCGGCCTTTCAACCGACCGGCGGACGTCCCAAATCCGGCGACGAATGGCGGTTCGCCCTCTGCCGGTACGACTTTGGCCCCGAGGGAACTCCGCCTGTTCTGATGAGTTCCGCTCCCCTCACAAAACCGAGCTTCCACCGGCACGAGGATTTTGGCCGGCTTCGGTTCGAGGGACCACGGCCCTGAATAGGTAGGGGTCGGCCTCGCCCACCGAGGATGAGCGACCGCCGAAACTCCGTTGGCTCACGTGGCCGCGGTCGCCCGACGTTTCGCCCGTCGGGCGATCAGTCCGTCCCAGAGTCCCTCGGCCGATCGGCCGACATCACGTAGTCCATCGCCGACCGCTCCTCCCATCGGCCCGGCCATGGCCGAGACGGCGTAGACGGGAAGTGCCGCGCCGAAGCCGATGGCATACATCCCTGAGTACGCCAACCGCCCCAGCGCCCCCGAGATTCCGGGTGCCAGCACCCGGGGATGAGCCTCGGCCGGCTCGATCTCGGCGACCTTGCCGGTGTCGCGGAGCCATCGCTCCTGGAAGATCCGCCGCGTGGTCACGTCCACCCGTCGCAGGAACGCCGCATTCAAGATCGCCCCGGAGATCGCGCCGAGCCCCGGGATCTCCTCGAAGACCTCGAGCTGGAACAAAAACGAGAGGGCTTCGTCGGTCAGGACATCTTCCTCGGTCTCCTCGATGATCAGGTCTTCCAGCTCGCGGAGCCGATGAAGCCGGGTCCGCCGAAGTTCCAGCGAGCCCGAGAGCGCCACAACCAGAACGCCGCTGACCGTCGCCGAGCCGCGTGGGCCTTCCAGCGGATACCCGTAACAGTAGGCGATCTTTCGGATCGTCCGAAGCGCGAGGGTGAACAGAATGGGGACGTCGATCAGCGTCGTGAAGACGCCGCCTGCGCCGGTGGCCGCGCCTTCGGCCGTCGAGATCGCCAGGGCCGTCCTCCCGACCTGTTCGGCCATCCGATCGCACTCCCGGAGCGGGCGGTGGTGCAGCTCGGAGAGGTCATTGACGCCCGCCCGACGCTCGATCTCGCGACGGCTCGCCAGGGCCTCGGCCAGGTCGTCGGCCTTGACGATCGCCAGTTCGGCGATCCGATCGGGGATGACCTTCTCAACGAGGTTGGCCCCCGCCCCCGCGACGGTCTTCCAGAGTTCCGCGACCGGGTGGGGCGGCTGCGATTTCCAGGCGGCGATCCGGCCGACCTGCTCGGCCTCGTACGCGGACAGGCTTCGCGGCTCGTCAGACTCAGACTCAGACTCGGCTCGTCGGCTCATCGCAGCGCTCTCCGCGGGGGATCCTCTCGCGATCCTTTTCTCAAGGATAGCCGATCCTGCGACGGATCCCTCCGTGGTGAAGAGCGAATTCCATACCAACCCTGGGAGCGCGGGCGTCCCGCCCGCCCACACAGCCAACAAGTTTCAACAAGTTTCGTGAAGGCATGCGGGCGGGACGCCCGCACTCCCGGGAGAACCCGTTCATCGCGCTCCCGGGAGAACCCGTTCAACGCCGCCGCCATCGACTCTCTTGCCTATTCACGGAGGTCGATCTTTATAGGGATCTGACACCTTTGAGCCTCTACGGACCCTCCCCTGCCCTCCAGAAGCCAGGAGAGGCTCTTGACATCGTCAGGTTTGTTGAGTTTATTGATGGTTGGGCCGACTTACTGAGAAATGGGTAGGCGGTTCCGGCCACGACGGCCACTTCGTTCATGATCATCCGTACGAGGCCGTCCTTTTCCCGCTCATGGCGGGCGGTTGGATTTCGGGTCTGGTTGGCCCTCCCGTGCAAGTGCGCGCGCGGAGCGGTTGGCTCATGCGCCCGGGCCTATCCTGGTTCCCCACTCCCTCTAATGAGATCGCGCCGGAGTTCCGGGGGGCGATGCCTCGACAACGCCCGAGTTTCAGGAGTCGAAGGTCATGGAACTGATGCCTCGTCCCTTGCCGTCCGCGATTCCGAGCGGCCTGGATCCCCCATCGGTCCCGCCGCCAGGCGAGGACGATCTCTGCCTCAAACTACGGGCTTACCTCGAATGCCGGGCCAGGGACGTGCCGCCTTCCCCCGAACTCGCCGCGGCCTGGGATCGCTTTTATCACATGTATACCCCCTGGATTCGGGCCTTGCTCGGGAGATTCCACCTCTCGGAAGCCGACCGGGAGGATTGCCTTCAGGACGTCTGGAGCAAGGTCATCACCTGCCCGGCTGTCCTGCGCGACGAGCCCCGGCGCGATCGGGTCTGGGCCTGGCTGACGACCGTGACCCGGAACCAGGCGATCGACACGCTCCGCCGCCGCCGCCGTTACTCCTTCGCATGGGATGACGGCGCCCTCGACATCGCCGATGAAGACCCCGGGCCGGCCGCCGCTCACGATCGGATCGTGGCCCAGGATCAGGTGAGAAGCGTGCTGACCGAGCTTTCCGAGCGATCGCCGACGATCAGCTTCCAGGTCCTCTATCTCCGCGCCATCGAAGGGAAAACCAGTGCCGAGGTCGCGGAAAGCCTGGGCCTCACCCCCGAACAGGTCCGGTCGCGACTTCATCGAATGATGCGAAGACTCCGCGGCCTGCTGGCGAGAGCCTTGCCGGTCGATCCCCTCGACGAGGGACCTCTGGAGACCGGCTCGACGAAAAAATTCCAGGACCCACGCAACGCCACGTCGCCTCGTTCGTCTTGTTAAATGGTGGGTCATGTCGGCTCAACCCAGGTATCGCAGGGAAGCTCCCCCACATATCCCAGGGGTCGGGCAACCGAATAGTGATCGCCGAATCTCATGGCCGATCCGAGATTCCCGGTTAGGGAGGACCGTGTTCCCCGTGCATTCTCGACCGGGGAAGGTGTGTCGTCGGCATCCAGAAACCATCGCGTCTCGGGTATTGAACGAGGTCCAGACCTCGGACTCTCGCGACGGGTGGCGCCGCCCCGCGGTGAAATCAGCCAGGAATCAGGTGGGACCCAGGACCGCCACGGAACCGTTCCGCGCCGATCTTCGAGCCGCCACCATGAGGTTCGAGGGTCGTGAGGATCGAAGGATCCGTGTCTTCCCTCCTTCGCCGGAGTGAAGCACAGGAATCGTTTCGTCGTGGCCCATCCGGGCTTCAGCCGGGCTGCGCGCTTTCGAAACTTGATCCGGCATCCAAATCTCGGAAACCCCTCCAGAAAACTTGAGGATCCTTCGATGAGGCATGGCAAGATACTGATGACGGGCATCACTGCGCTCGCCCTTTGCATGGGAATCGCCTCCACCTCGCGGGCCGGTAGCTACGCGTATGCCGAGCAAACCCTGACCGGCCTGAGTGTTTCCCTCACGGGCGGCACCCTGACCGGAGCAACCGTGAGCTACGGCTCCTCGGATGCCTCCTCGCTCACCGCGCTGGACGGCAGTTCCATAAGCTCGGCAAACAGCGCTCTCCCGCCTGGGACCGATCCGGCGCAGGCTTACGTCGGGACTCCCGCCCCGCCGCCACAGAACACGTTCTCCCAGTTCGCGACCTTCTCATCGGCACCACCTCAACCCAGTGGCGATGTTCCGCTGACTCCGAGTGCGGGCTTCTCGCGTGGCGATGCCCTGATTACTCCCGGATCTGGCCTCTTCAGCACCTCGGGCGTCACGACCAGCAACGTGGCCGAGACCTTCATGACGGGCGCGACGCACGCGGCCGGTTCGGGGACGGGGAGCTGGGCCATCACGGCGAACTTTACCGTGAGCGGTGCGGCCACCACCGGCGCCACGCTGAGTTACTCGACGGGCTACAGTAACTATCTCTTCGCCTCCATTTTTAGCTCAACGGACGGCCTTCCTGGGATCTCCGCCCACGCCAATTACGCGCTGGACTTTACCCTCAAGAACAGTGCCGGGTTGCTCATCGGCGAAGTGACTCCAGGCGCGCTGAACCATTCGGATGGCACTCCACCGAATACGGTGGGACTTCTGCTCAGTGGCACCGATTCGGGGCAGATCCATGCCGGGCTGGGCGACGGAAGCTACTCGCTCACCATCACCGGGACCGAGATTGTGCAGGCCGCGACGGCCGTTCCCGAGCCTTCGAGCCTGATCCTGATGTGCCTGGGTGGCGGGGTCGGACTGGTTGTCTTGACCGCCAGGCGACGCTGCAAGAGCTGAACCCGGGTCCTTCGACTCGGGCATCGGGTCTGCCTCTCTGCCTGCTTCGCGGCGCGGGGCTAACTTCCCGCGCGGGGATGATTCGATGGACGGGCTCTCGTCGCGATTTCGGGAACCGACCCCTTTCGCGCTGAGGGCCCGCGACCGCGTCGCGAGGCAACCGGGTGCATCAATCGTGCAAGGTTCGCCGGGAGCTTTCTCGGGTGACCGGTCTCAATCCCCCCCCCCGAGATCGACCACTCGAAAGGCTTCCCGGCGAGCCGTTCTGGGAGCGCGGGCGTGCCGCCCGCACACACAGCCAGCCTCGTGAAGACATGCGGGCGTGACGCCCGCGCTCCCGGGAGAACCCGTCCATCGCGACCCCTGGGAGCGCGGGCGTCCCGCCCGCACACACAGCCAACCGATACCGCGAAGACATGCGGGCGGGACGCCCGCGCTCCC
>DAIDKV010000240.1 GCA_027449865.1 Planctomycetales bacterium | reverse complement strand
GGGTTGGTATGAGGAGTCCGCTCCCACCGGCATCGTCCATGCAACCGTTAAGCGCTCTAGCCTGCGCTTCGCTGTTCGGCGGCCTCGCGAAGCCGCTTACGTGCCTTCGCGAGGATCGGCCCGATGGTATTCTCCGGAATGCCGAGCCTCTTGCTGATCTGCCGATAATTCTGATACTTGAGATGATAGAGGCGGATGACCTCGGCCTCGCGCGGGGAGAGATCCTCGAGCATCCGTTCTACTTCCTCGGCCGAGGCCAGCGCCTCGGTGTCATCGGGCGAGCCATCTTCAGTGGCCGCACGATGCGCATTGGTGTGGCCTAGCTCTTCCTCACGATGGCGGCGGATCAACTCCTTGACGGCCGTTCGTCGAGCGATCACCGTCAAGTAAGTCGGAAGTGAGCTCACTCCCTTGAATCGACGGAGGACGGCATAATCGTCATCGACGATCTTCAGGAAGATCTCGGCGGCGATGTCCTCGGTATCCTCGGCGGAGACGAGTCGACTGCGCGCATGGGCCGCGTGCTGGATGACGTGGTAGATCAGCCCCATATAGCGATCTACAAAGTCATTCCAGGCACCAGGCTCTTTCCGCACGCAGCGGTCGAGCAGGTTCCGATCGATGTCACGCAAAGGCACGGCCCGGCCTCCTCAGGACGAAGAAGGCATCCGTCGAGGTGTGGGAATATCCCGATCCGGGGATACGCTCAAGTCGCTTCCCAATTCTACCACAGCCGGCGCTCCGAGCAACCGACCCGTCATACTGCGAACCCCATGCCATCGATATTGATATTAGGCGCGGTCGGGCCCTGAGTCCAGCGGGGGTTGTCGAGCTCCGGGTAGGGAAGGCGAGATCCCTTGTTGCCGTAATCTCGGTTCTCGTTCTGCCGCGAAGGTGATAGAATTCAGCAAATCCAGTATTTGAAAAGCCCGGCCGGGTATCGCGAGAGCGAGCCCGCGTCGTGAGGAGGACGGCCGTTGGAGCCCTCGTCAACTCCCCCAAAAATCCTCATCGCCGATGACAACCCGCAGAATGTCGAGTTGTTGGAGGCCTACCTGAGTGATTTCGACTGCGAGATTCGAACGGCCCACGACGGCGAGGAGACCTTGCAGGTCGTCGCGGAATACGCGCCCGATCTCCTGCTGCTCGACGTGATGATGCCGAGACTCTCTGGGTTTGAGGTCTGTCGGAAGCTTCGGTCGGCACCGGAGACGAAGGATCTGCTAATTCTAATGGTCACGGCGCTGAACGAGGCGGCCGACTTCGAGCGAGGAGTTCAGGCTGGGACCGACGACTTTCTCACCAAGCCGGTCAACAAGATCGAACTGCTTTGCCGAATTCGTAGCTTGCTCCGGGTTCGACACCTGAAAACCCAACTTGACCGAACCCTGGCCTACCTCTCGGAGTTCGAGACCGCGAGCCGGGCCGAGACCCCGCAATCCTGAGTCTCGCATTTCGCCGCCCCATCAAGAGATCTTCCCACTGATGCCCGCCCCCGGTCGTATCGTTTTGAAGCCGCGCCGGGCGCGGCCGTTTTTTGCTCGACACCCCTGGGTCTTCGAGTCATCGATCGGAGCGATTGAGGGAAATCCCTCAGCCGCCGCCGATGTCGAGGTCATGAGCGCCGACGGCCGGTTCATCGCCCGCGGCCTCTATAACCCAACGAGCGCGATCCGTGTCCGCCTTTATCGCTGGGATGAAGGGCCTCTTGACGTCGCCTTCTGGGCCGACAGGCTCGACTCGGCGATTCGGCTGCGCGAGGGACTTCCGACGCTGGCATCCGGTCCAACTTCCGCGAGTCGGCTGGTCTTCAGCGAGTCCGACGGGCTCTCGGGTCTGACAGTCGATCAGTACGGTCGATGGCTGGTTGCGCGGTTCACCGGACTGGCGCTCTTCGAGCGTCGGAGTGAACTCCTTCCGATCCTCCGCGATCGCACGGGTGTCGAGGGGATTGTCGTCCGAACCGAAAAGGGAATCGCGGGGAGAGAGGGACTTCCTCCAACCCAGGAGTCGATCGGCGAGGTACCTGAGGGACCCGTCGAGATCGAGGAGCACGGGATTCGATATCGGGTCGATCTCCTGGCCGGCCAGAAGACAGGATTCTATCTTGACCAGCGCGACAACCGAACCGCCGTGGCGGCCTACTGCCGCGGGCGCAGGGTGCTGGACCTCTTCTGCTTCACAGGAGGTTTTGCACTGAACGCGATCCGGCATGGCGGGGCGGCCGAGGTTGTCGCCGTGGACAGCTCGGTCCCCGCGATTGATCGGGCCCGTGAGCATGCCACGATCAACGCGATCGAAGGCGTCGCCTTCGAGGCTGGCGATGTCCTTCAGGTGCTGGATCGCCTGCGATCGGAGGGGCAGAAGTTCAGCGCGATCATTTGCGACCCTCCCAAATACGCCAAACAGTCGCGCGACGTCGAGCACGCCCTGAAGGGTTACCTTCGACTCAACCTCGCCGCGATCGACGTTCTGGAGCCGGGCGGGATCCTTGCGACGTGCTCCTGCTCGGGCCTGGTCGGGCGGGAGCTGTTCGCCGATCTTCTCGGCCAGGTCGCCGAGCAATCGAAACGTCCGATCCGCATCCTGGAGCAGCGCGGGCAGGCGCCCGATCATCCGGTCTCGGCAAGTTGCCTGGAGACCGAGTATCTGAAATGCATGATCGGGCGCGTCGACTGACCGTCAAGGGAAGGCACGCTCCGGCAAATCGCGGACGATCTCGTCGATCCGATAACCGAGACCTGGGCCGTGAACCGTCGAGAGGTTCAGCCGCCCCTCGGAGCGGCGGTAGAGACCGGGATGGACGGCTGACTCCGGGATGGAGGCGGCTGGATAGAACTGCATCCCGTTGGATTCGACGCCCATGATCGTCCCCGAGTGCGCCGCAAGCTGAACGTGGGGAACCTGTGCGAGCATGGGGTTGGAGAGATCCTGGACCATGATCGTCATCCCGTGCGCCCGGGCCCAGCAGAGCGAGAGCAGCGCACCGGTGAGGGTCTTGCAGGTCTTGAGGGCGACGCCCGACCATCCGAGTTCGCGTCCGAGCCGGACGAAACGCCAGTCGTGGGCGCTCTCGTCCATGAAGAGCGGCTTCCGGGCCGAGACGCTGTGGACGTCGATTCGGTGGGCTTCGAGGTCGTATGGGAACGGCTGCTCGACATAGAGAAGCATCCCATAAAGCCTCGGGTGCTCGTCGCGAAGGCGGTCGAGGATCGTGTTGACGTATCCGGGCTCGCCGACGGTGCAGTTGAAGTCGGCGGTCAGCCAGTCGACCGAGTCCTCGACGGCGATCCGGCCGACCTTGAGCAATCGATCATAATCCCAGTCGAGGTCATCGCCGCGAAGCTTGATTTTGAGGCACTTCAGCCCGTCGCGACCGATCCAGTCGCGGAGCAAAACGGGATAGCCGTCGTTCGGCTCGGTGCCGGTCAGGTCCCAGGGGTCGATCGGGTCCTTGCCGCCGACAAGATGCCAGGCCGCGATCGAGTCGGGCCGCGGGCGGACCAGGAACTCCTCCGGGAATCGCCCGGCGAATTCGGGAGCCGGTTCGAGATAGCGCCCGAGATCGTGTGTCATGTATTGATCATTGTACGTTTCGAATGTCGGAACGGCGTGGAGGACGCCGAACGCGTCGTGCAATGCGAGGTCGAACGGCGAGCTGGCGACCAGAGCCCCGAGCAGCGGGACCGGCTCGGAGCCGGCGCGCTCCCTGGCGTTGAACCGCTCGGTGATCTTCGGGAGAAGAAGTTCCAGGAACTGGTGGCCGACTTCCATGGGGTGTCCGCCCTGGAAGTGACTGGCTCCCCATGCCTCGGCGATCCGAAGGCAGAGCGACTTCACGGCCTGGTGTCGCTCTTCATATCCAATCGAGCTGGGCCAGACCCATTGCACCGAGAGGGGCGTTTCGCCCCAGCCCTCGGCGCGTCGGCCCTTCGCGTCCTCGACGGTCAACCGGACCCGGGCGCAGGTCACCTCGGTCGTGGTTTCAGGTCCGAACTTCAGCGGCATCCTCGCCTGGATCGGCAGGAAATAGACCTCGGCGGAGATCGGTCGAATATCGGTGGGTCGAGACATGGTCGGTTCATCGGCTCCCGGGTTGGGCGTTGATGTAAGCGATCAGGTCGGCGAGGTCTCGGGGAGCGAGGTCACGCTCCAGTCCCTCGGGCATGAGCGATCGGCCAACGCTTGTCATCTCCTCGATCTCGGATCGGAGCAGCGCGACTTCCTGGCCGTCTGGACGTCGGAGCCGGACCGAACTGGCGGACTCGCTCGTAATGATCCCGCTGAAGACACGCCCATCGACGGTCGCGACGGCGAAGGCCAGGTACTTCGCCTCGACCGCTCGATTCGGATCGAGGATCGCGGTGAGGAGCGCTTCCGGCGAGCGATCCTGGATGGTCGAGAGGTCAGGACCGACGTCAACGCCCTGCGAACCCAGCCGATGGCAAGACACACAGAGCCTTCGGAAAACCGAGGCACCAGCGGTCGGATCGCCCTTTGTCGCCAGCGCGGAA
Source organism: Planctomycetales bacterium (assembly GCA_027449865.1). Lineage (GTDB taxonomy): Bacteria > Planctomycetota > Planctomycetia > Isosphaerales > Isosphaeraceae > JAKAUH01. The sequence continues at coordinate 7,427 of DAIDKV010000240.1, read as the reverse complement.
CGGAAGCGTTCCAGAACCGCCGGGCGCGAGACGATCGACGGGCCGAAGACGGATTCCACCCGCTTCCGCAGTCTCGGGTCGCGATGTCGGATCAGGCGGTCTCGCGTCGAGGCGTCGATCTCGACCGGTGCGATCCGCCCGGATTCGATCGCCGAGACAAGAGCGTCGGCCGATCGAGCGCGGCTCAGGAGGGCGTCGAGAATGGCCGATCGGATCCGTGGCGAACCCTGCTTCCAGCCGGCCAGCAGATGATCGACGACGTCGGGAGTGCCCAGCGAGGCCAGGGCCGCGATCGCAGCCTCCTGCACCGCGATCGGCACACGAGGGACCAGCAATTCTGTAAGGCGATCGCGATCGCGACGATCGCGAGCCGCGGCATGACGCAGCAATGCGACCGCCGCGATGCGATCGCTCTCATCGGCCTTCTCGTCGGCAACGATCCGAGTCGCCGAGGTCCAGAGGTCGCGGAACGGACGATCCAGGTCATCCGGCAGGCCGCCCTTCGACCGATCGCGGGCGGTCAACAATCCTGCGAGGGCAGCGTATTGCCAGGCCGCGAAACGTCCCTCTCGACCAGCCGGTCGACCGATCGAGCGAGAAAGAGCGACGCTGAGTCCTCCGCCAGGCATGGAGCCGAGCACCGTCAGCATCGGTCCGACGAATTCGGGAGGTACCACGTGGTCACTCCCGATGGTTCCCGCGAGGAGCGCCGGCATGTGGGGCACGGCTGACGAAAGGATCGCAGCGCGAATCCAGGGGTCGCGTCCGTCTCGGATGGCGAGCCGCGCCAGGGCCTCGCCGGCGCGGTGGTCGTCCCAGTCTCCGAGCACGATCGCAACCCGCAACCGGACGCGAGCCTCGACGTCGTCGGCTCGTTTCAGGATGGTCTCGGCCACGATCGAGGAACGCGTGATCCGATCGGCAACCGCGCCGATGGTCGCCTCGCGCACCCGGGCGTCCGGGTCGTTCAGGCCGACGAGTGCCGAATCCTCATCAAGGGCGTTGAGGTCGGCCAGAGTCCAGATCGCCTGGACCCTGGCTTGTGGTCGCCTCGTGTTCCTCACCAGCACCCTGAGAGCCGGAATCGCGGCTTTCTCTTGGCGATCAAGCAACAGCCGCTGCGCGGTGTCGCGAGTCCATCCGTTGGGGCTCTCCATCGCCGAGACCAGTCCCACCGCATCCAGCCGATCGAGCCGGGGGATGGGTCGAGGACTTCGATCGGTCGGAACGACCCGGTAAATCCGCCCCTGCTCGCTGCCGGCCCGAAGGTCGAGTCGCTTCTCCCAGTCGTCGGGAATCCACTCGGGATGCTCGATGACAGCCCGGTACATATCGGCGATCCAGAGCGCACCGTCGGGGCCGGTCTTCATCATCGTCGGCCGGAACCAGGGGTCCGACGACGCCAGAAACTCGCTCTTCGATTCGTTGCTCGCGCGTCGGCCGCGGAACGTGGCGCCGTCCGGCTCGACGATCATCCGATGGACGAGATTATGGACCGGCTCGCTCACGAAGAGCGTCGTGGCGAACTCGGGCCCGAAAAGGTCGTCGCGATAGGGTGTCGGGCTGTTGGCCGACGTCACATGATTCGCCGCGCCCGGGTCGTTGAACCTCGGCAATGTCGGGCTGATCGGGTAGAGCCGCGTCTCGCGTTCCAGGGTCTGTCGAGGGTCGGGAACGGCGAAATACGGGTTGCGGCGAAGCTCGCGATCGGCCAGAACAAAGTGCCATCCCCAGTTCGGATTGTTGTTGCCGAACCAGTGGCCCCAGTCGTCGCGATGCCTCCCGTACTGGGTCTGTCCACTCTCTGTCTCGAAATCGCCGGAGTCAGGTCGAAAGCGGAAGTCCCGGCCTCGAATCGAGACCGACTGGCCGGTTCGGGCGGATCGGACCATCCCCCCACTATCGCCGTTCGCCCCGTAAATCCAGCCGTCCAGACCCATCTCAAAGCCGTTGACCCTGTGCTGCGGATTCCCCTCGACAAAGCCCGAAAACAAGACCTCACGAGACTCCACCGGACTCTTTGACCTCTGGCTCCGAACGTGAAATATCTCAGGAGCCCTGGCAATCAGGACTCCCTCTCGCCACGCCATGATCCCCGACGGGATACCCAGTCCATCAATTAGTTTTAATGATTGATCATACTTTCCATCATTGTCGGTATCTTCGAGGACGCGGACGCCTCCGCCTGGCTTGCCGTGACCATCGAGGCCGAGCGGGTAGTCGCCCATCTCGACGACCCAGAGCCGGCCGTCGGCCGACCAGTCGAAGGCGATCGGGTCCTTGACGAGCGGCTCGGACGCGACCAGTTCGACCCGGAATCCCGGCGCCACTCGGATCGAGCGGAGCGAGTCGTCGGGCGATTTCCCGGCCTGGTCGGACCCGGCCCCCATCAGACCCAGAGACACGAAAATCCCCGCAATCGCCGCGGGCCAGCGGATCGCGTTGTCGGGAATCCGGTCCTTGTCGGCAGCAGTCGATGGCTTCTTCATCAGTGCGGCCCTCCCCCTGGGATCGTACCACGAACGTCGGCCCGAGAGTGAGCAACAACCCGCCCAGAAACAGGGACAGGCACCTGCGGCGCGCTCCAGGGCCAGCCCCGACTTCCGGGCAAACCGAGAAGGAAACAGACCTGGGCGACGAAAGACCGGGCGGACAATCTCGATGGCCACGCACCTTATTTCGCCGGCTGGCCGGGCGGAGGTATGAGGATGGTACGCGCGTTGCTCGGATTGATCTCGCCCGACACGACCCTGGCCGTGAAACCTCGGATACTCTTCAACGCAACGAGCGGCACGTTGGGAAACTTCGTCCACGTTGTCAGTCGATCGCCGAGCGCCTGAAACTGGGCGTGCGCCTCGTGATGGAAACTGCCAGCGAAGCAGAAATACGCATACTTGGATCGACGTGTGTCATCGTGTGGGAAGTGCTTGAGGTATTCATCGTAGATGGACCGGAGGTGTGACCAGACTTCCGGCCTTCGGACGTAGCGCACTCTCTCCTCGACGGGAAGATGGCTCCAGTATGCGAAGTGGGCGTCGCCGTCGAGCAGGGTGATGCCGGCTCGCCAGTTCCCGGTGGCGCGGCAGGCCTCGCCGAAGGCCAGCATCTCGTCGAACGAGTCGCCGCCGTGCCACTTGGGATCGAGCCAGTCGAGCTTGGTGGAGCAGGCGCCCTCGTCGTCGCCGTCGGTGGTCATGGCTCGTTCGAACCAGGTCTCCATGACCTCGCGATCACCGTTGCCGATGGACTTCTCGATGTCGAGCAGGAAGGCGGCCACCTTTGGCTGATCGTGGTTGAGTTTCCAGGCGGCCTCGAGTGCGGTCCGGGCTTCCTGCACTCTCGATGCGAACGTTTGAAACTGGTCCTCGGAGACGGCAAACGCGAAGGCGTTTGTCCTGACCTTCCATCCCCAGAAGTAGAAGAATCGACCGCGGACCGCGAGTCTCAGGGCCTCGGCCCCAGGGACCTTCGCGAGGCGGGCGTCGACCGCCTCGAAGGCCGTCCGATCCTCGACGCCGAGCTTCTGACGCAACTGGATGTTCCAGTTGATATCGCGATCCCAGGCCTCATCGCGGAGGAAACCCGGTGGGTCCTCCTTGAGGCTCTCGGGCAGCAGGTCGAGGGCGGCGTCGAGCCGCCGGATCGCCTCGGCCTTCGCCTCGGGCGAGACGTCACTGGTGGAGGTGCTGTACTCGGCCAGCACCGTTTGAGCCACGGCGCGTCGGTAGGGCGGATACCTGCTCGCGATCATCGCCTCGGCGGCGGAGCGGGTTCGTAGGGTCAGCTCCTCGGCGCTGGGATTATTGGGACCGACCGACGTTCGCGCGTACAGATAAAGGATCAGCGGGTCGTTGCAACCCGCGTCGATCGCCTGCCTGGCCGACGGGTAGATGTCGGCCAGGGAGACGAACGGGTCGACCTGATTCGAGAACATTCGGGCGGCGAGGTCGAGCGCCTTGCGAGCCGGCTCATCCCAGCGCGGATCTCGCTTGCCGACCCGGTCGTAGGCCCCTTGCAGTGTCGTCCGGTTCCACTCCAGCCGCTCGCGCCGCCTTTGCTCGATTCGGGCGTGATCCTGCGGAATCGGCTTGCCAGCGGGCACCTCAATCGGGACCTCTGTCGGCGGTTCCGGAGCGGGGGCCGGTTTCGGTGCGGGTGCGGGGACGACGGTCGGCATCGAGACCCGAGTCACCGGGGCCGGCCCCGCGACGCCGAGATAGAAGGCTCCGGCAACCACACCGACGGCCAGCAGAGTCAGACCGATCGCGAGGAGCAAACGCATGGCTCGGGTCTCCGGATGGCTTCGTGATTTCTCGCGCGGGTCGCCAGTGATCCTGGCGTCAATCAAGGTAGCAGGCGCGTTTGACGTAATCAATCCCGAGGCCATCGAATTTGTTGTGGAGTGTTGCGTCTCCGTCTCAAGTCGATTGTGGAACGGTTGCAGGATTTGTTGGGGTCTCGATGCCTCTCAACGGGAAAGACTCAAAAACCCAGCCAAATCCACACAGATCATTCCTGCCCGGGACCATCGTCGGCAACGCTCCGACATCTGGGATTCACGGCCGGAAAGGGCCGGCCAATCGCGGACTGCATGGGACTGGTCGTGGGGCCACGAACGCCTTGGATTCATTAAAAAATAAGCATGCTAACATAAATATATCGTTGAGCACATTAATCCGTGACTTTATGTCCGAGGGTCAGATGCCCGAAATCGGCCAGTCCGGTTCGATGAGCAGGGAGTGAAAATGGAGCGTCAGCCACCGAGCCACTCCTCGACACTACTCCACGAAACTAGCTGCGTCCTGTTTCGTTTCTACTCCACAAAACTAGCTGCGTCCTGTTTCGTTTCTCTGGCCTGATGGTCATTGGGGAGGGAATCGAGGAAGCGAACGGCCTCACGGCGGAATCCTGTCAGATCCGGAGCACGCCCGCCGTGGGCCCCCCGGTATTCGGCGACGAACCGCTTCGCCCACTCGAAATACTTCCGGTGGGTGTGGTAGACCGGCTGCTTGACCCTCTTGTCGTCGATCAGCCAGAAGCCGATTTGCTCGCCGCCCTTCACCTCGTTGTTGTAGACCTCCCAGTACAGCACGAACGGGCAGCCCCACTCCAGCCCGGTCCGCATCACCCTCCGGGACCGGAGGTCCTGCTCCTTCGGGGTGTTGCCCGCCGCCGGGAACCCGTACTCGCCGATGAACACCCGCTTCCCCGGGATCCCGGCCTTCGGCGGGAGCTTGCTCTCGATGTAGTCGAGGCAGCGGGCCAGGTCGCCCCCGTGCTGGCTGTCGTAGCAGGAGTACGAGACGAAATCGACCCGGGCCCGGGGCAGCACGTCGTTGGTCACGCTCGCCCGCCCCTTCATCGCGTCCTTCACCCGGTTGACTTCCGTGTAGTGGTAGACCCGGACGTCACGGTGCGGGGTGTCTCGCCTGGCATCGTCGACGGCCCGCTGCCGGGCGTTCAGCCAGCCGACCATGCCCTCGACCGCCCGCGGAGGGACGTCCGCCACCTCCTCGTACGAGCCCCGTAGCAGCCAGTCCCCCTCCCAGTGGCCGAGGAAGAAGGTCTTATGCGAGCCGCTGTACGACCGGAGCAGGTGGCACGTCAGGTCGTATACCTCCCGGTATTCCCGCCCTTCGCCCGCCGCATCCGGGCCCTTCCGCCAGTCCGGCCCGTCGAAGGCGGTGGCCCACAGCAGGTAGTAGGCGAACGGCATCCCCAGAACCTCCTTGAAAGACGCCTCCCCCGCCAGGTCCTTCAGAGAGCGGATCGAGGGGTCGGCCTTCGGCAGGTCGCCCCTCCGGGCGTACTGGCGATCGAGGGCGATCTTGATGACGCCGGACCCCATCTCCCGCACAACCCGGCTCGTCTCGACGAGCTTCGAGTCCCCGGTGAACTGGTAAGCCGGGCCGATCGTCTGGGTGCCGAGGACGGTGTTGAGCGGGTCGTCGGGGGGAGGGGCGGCGAGGGCGGGGCGTACCCCGTTCGTCCCAAGGGCCATCAGGCCGAGCACGGCGAGGGCAAGCGATTCCGGTCGGATCATGCGTCTGGTTCCCTGTTGGCGGCGTCGGGACGTGGAAAAGGGGACGACGTGGAAGAGGGGACGGACGTGCGAAAGGGGACGGATATAATTATCAGAATAAATTATCTCCGTCTCCTTTTCCCGTCCGAGTTCTCGGCAACCTGTGAGTGGTATATGCCTATCGACCCAGACCCCGATGACCCCAAGTATACTGGACAAAAGCATAAACTCTTTCCGTTATGACTGGACCAAAGAATGGGGGGCAAGCCACGTCCCCTTTACCCGTCCCGCTATGACCCCCTTGCCGCCCCTCCTATGACGCCTTTCCGCCCCTCTTGCAGAGCTTCCTCAACTCATCGGGCAGGCGCCAGATGCACCGCCCACCTTTGAGGAAGACCCGGCAGCAGGCCCCCCCACTTCGGCGGACGGTCCTCTCAAGCTCGTCGACCCAATGCGAATTAGAAGGCCGTGATAAGAACATGGCGAGTGGGTACTCGTCAGTCAGCGGGAAGTAGGTCCAGCGGATGTCCTCAATCCGCTCGGTCAGTAGGGGTAGCATATCATCCAGTAACGGCACATAGTCTTGCTCAGAGCGTTGGTAGATTAAGTCCAGGAATTCTCCGGAAATCTCGGTATCGATGACCATCGTGAACGAGCCCAGGCAAGTTATCCCCCCACGCTCCCGGAGCCACCGCTGGTTCGCCTCGGCACTCCAGGTTCGGAAATATCCGTGCTTCTCCCCCTCACTGCCGAGGTATGGGCCGCCGTCCCTTGCAAACGGCGGCATCACACCCCATGCCCCCCCCGGCATCCGACGGTGTCGAGCACCAAGGAGAGGGACGGGCTCCCATTTCTGAATACGAGGTTCGGCAAACCGCATACGGGCGGGCGATCATTGCCAAAGATGAACTCAAAGAGACGATCATCTTCGGATGTGAATTTCGCGACAGTATTATACATATATAACCTTCCTTCAGGGAGTCCAGATCACCCTATCCGGCCCAGGGTGGTGATCCTTCTCCCCAAACACGTGGTAATGGACGTTCAGCGGCGGCGTCTCATTCCGATCAAAATAATCGATCCGGAAGAACTGGTCGCCCGGGAGGTTCAGTTTCCTCTGCTCGGAGGTCCGGACCCCGAACCCGAAGAGCCTCCCGCCTGTGGGCGAGACGGCAACCGTGAGACGACTGCTAAGGTTAATGCTCTTATCACCGCGGCGTCCCGGTGCCGGCCCTGTCGGTAGATAGGCGGAGAAAAAGGGACGGAGCACGACTGTTCGGCTCGACATTTGCCATGGACCGCCGAATCGCCTGCTGACCGGGCGCATGGCACTCTCCTGGTCCCTGGTGACGGGATCTCATGATCCGTGCCGTGCTTCTCCTTCGGCGGCCCGGCGACCGCGGCG